>NZ_CP030128.1:0-300000 GCF_003568845.1 Indioceanicola profundi
CCGACAGCAAGAACCATAGTCGGCATAAGCCGTTCTGATGACCCAGCGCGGCTTGCAGCAGGGGGACATTCGCAATGCGGAAGATGTCTATACTCGTCGCAGCTCTGGCCACGACGTCTCTATCCACTGCCAACGTTGCCTTCGCGGACACGATTAATCTCAGACTTGGGTCCGGTCATCCGATCGGGATGCTTGCCTACACGGAAACCGCCAGTAAGTGGTTCGCACCGGAGCTGAAGCGCCGCATCGAGGGGCGCACTGACCATAAGGTCAAGCTGCAGGAGCTTCATGCCGGTCAAGTCGCGCGAGTAACTGAGGTTCTGTCGTCCACACGCGACGGCATTCTCGATATCGGCTTTATCAGCATGATCTTCGAGCCCTCCAACCTCTTCCCGCAGAATTTCACGCTGTTCCTGCCCTTCGGTTCGGGCGATGCCCGCCAGGTGACGGCAGCGGGGAAGGCGGCTTATGAGGCGTTTCCCGAACTTCACACGACGTTCGAGGAAAATTTCAACCAAGTCTATCTCGGCGGCGCATGCCTGGAGAATTATGGTCTCGGCACCACCTTCGACTGGACTAAGTTCTCGGATCTGCAAGGACGCAAGATTGCGGGCGCGGGCACCAATCTCGACTGGATCGTTGGCGCGACGGCGGTGGCCTCGAACCTCAACGAAGCCTACCAATCCATGCAGTCCGGTGTCTACGAGGGCTATATCAGCGCCTCGAGCTGGTGGCACTCCTTCAAGCTGAACGAAGTCGCCCCGTTCTTCACCAAGGCGGATTTCGGCGCGCAGTATCTGAACGCCGTGACGATCAACAAGCAGAGCTGGGATCGGCTGCCACCGGAGGTCCAGGAAATCCTGCGTGAGGTCGGTGCGGAATGGGCCGACGTCACCGCGGAGGTGTGCGCCCGAAACGATGCGGGTGGGCTTGAGCAACTGCGCAAACTCGGCGTGGATGTGCGCGAGATCGATGCGGCGGCCAAACAGGATTGGGCGACTGCGCTTAGCGCATTTCCCCAGCGCATGGCCGACGAGATGCGCTCGCGTGGGCACGCAAGCGGAGCTGAGATCATGAATTTCTACATGAGTGAGCTCGAGAAGCACGGCCACAAGTGGGCCCACCGTTACGAAATCAAGTAAATCGCAAAGAGCGATAGAGCTGAAAGGAATTGCCGTAACGGCGGTCGCGCCGGATTGAACGGGAGTCTTCGCTATGCTTCTTGCGATTGATCGAGCTTTTGAGGGCATTACGCTGCTCTTGAAGTACTTTGCTGCGGCGCTTCTCCTGGCAGTGGCGCTTCTGATCACGCTCGATGTGACGATGCGGTTTTTCTTCAACCAGCCGATCATCGGCATCGCCGAGATTGTCTCCAACGGCATCGTCATCATCGCATTCCTGCAGTTGGGCTACTCGGTGCGCATTCGGAGCATGCTGCGCTCCGACTTCCTGCTCTCCAGGCTTGGATTGGGCGGAAAGATCACCGTCGAGGTGGTCACCTGCATGCTGAGCATCCTCTTTTTCGGCCTGATCGCCTGGGCATCCTGGTCGCCGATGATGCGCTCCATCGAAATCGGCGAGTTCATCGGCCATGCCTCCTTCCAGATGCCGACGTGGCCACTGCGCGTCACCATCGTCGGCTGCTCGCTCTTGGCGATCGCAAACTACGCGCTTCTTGCCCTGCGAGCGCTGATCCTGCGCGACACGGGCGAGAATGACGAGACCGCCCAGGTCGCCGTCTGAGCGCAGCAACGCGCTAGCCCCCGGTTGGTGCCTCCACCACAAGTCTGAAGGGAAAACCGATGGCCGGCCCGGAATTCGCCATCGCGATCATCGCGATTCTCATCCTACTCATCCTCTGCAGCATTCCAGTGGTGATCGCGCTAGGCCTGTGCAGTTTCGTCGGGCTTGCCTATCTCACTGGCAGCTTCACGGTCGCCAGCTCACTTCTCGCGAACACAACGTATGAATCAATCCGCGACTACGTTTTCGCCGTGATCCCCCTTTTCGTCCTGATGGGAGAGTTCATCTCCCGCTCAGGTGCGGCCGGGGACCTCTACAGCATCATCAATCGCAGCTTCCGGCGCCTTCCGGGCCGGCTGGCACTCGCCACGGTCGGCGGTAATGCGGTGTTCGGTGCCGTCACAGGTGTCAGCATCGCCTCTGCGGCTGCCTTTGCCCGCATCGCATATCCCCAAATGGTTCGCCATGGCTATGACAAGGGCGTGGCACTGGGTTCGATTGCCGGCAGCGCCTGCCTTGGAATGCTGATCCCGCCAAGTGTGCTCCTGATCGTCTGGGGCGTCATCGCGGAGATCTCAATTGGGCGTTTGTTCGTCGCAGGCGTGCTGCCCGGCATCCTGCTGTCCTTGATGTTCATGATCTTCATTCTCGGCTACGCCATGCTGCGGCCCGAAGTATTCGGCGGCCCTGCCGGTGACGCCGAGGACATGCTCACTTCCGATGAGGACCGCGCCCAGCGGCGGCGGGAAGCCATCGGGGGATTGGGTGCCCTCGTACTCATCGCAGTTGTGCTGGGCGGCATCTGGCTCGGCGCCTTCACGCCGACCGAGGCGGCGGGCGTGGGCGTTCTGTTCGCCCTGGTCCTCGCAATTGTTAAAGGCGTCAAGCCCCGCGGACTGGCCGAAGCGGTCCTTGAGACGGGTCGCATCTCAGCGCCGCTTCTCTTCCTGCTTATCACCGCGCAGATGTACTCGCGGCTACTGGCGCTTGGCGGCATCAACGATTTCGTGCAGGGGCTCTTCCTGTCACTCGGCGACAGCCCGCTTCTGATCCTAGCCTTGATGGTGTTGATCTGGTTCGCGCTCGGGATGTTCATTGACTCCGTGTCGATTATCCTGCTGACGGTCCCGATCTTCGCGCCGATTTCAGTCACCCTCGGCTATGAGCCGCTCGCCTTCGCGATCATGGGAATCGTCGCGATCGAGGCGGGTCTCCTAACGCCTCCACTCGGCCTGTGTGTCTATACGGTGAAGGGATGCGTTAGCGACCGAGATGCAACATTGGCGCGCATATTTATGGGCTCCATCCCCTACTGGATCATCCTTCTCCTGCTCGTTTTCCTGATCGCCGCCTTCCCCGGCATCGCAACCTGGCTTCCGGCGCAGATGTGAAGTCTCACCGCCGAACACCCCATCCCGAAATCCAATATGAAAGGTCCTACCATGGCACGACGCATCGTTGATCTGAGCCTCACCATTGAGGACAACATGCCGGCGCACAAGCTCTTCCAGAGCCCGGTCTACCTGCCTGCGCTGACGCATGAAAGCACGGCATCCTTCGGCCTGGGTGTCGAGGGCGATCCAATGACCTTCCAGACGAACTATATCGGCATGCTCGACCATGTGGGCACTCACGTTGACGCCTTCCTCCACGTCAACCCGAAGGGTGCGGCAATCGACGAGATGCCGCTCGATCTTTTCATGGGTAAGGCGGTCTGCTTCGACCTGCGCCATATTGGTGATCTGGAGGACATCACCGCCGAGCACATGGCCGAGGCGGAGACGAAATCGGGTGTGACGGTGGACGGGCACATCGTGCTGCTCTGCACCGGTTTCCACGCCCGCAACTGGGGTGACCGCAAACAGATCGTCTGGGGCAATCCTGGCCTGACTGTCGAGGCGACCCGCTGGCTTTATGACCGCCGCTCGCTCATGCACGGCGTGGAAGGCCCGTCGACCGACAAGCCAAGCGACAACATTTTCGCCCAGCACCGTCTCTGCCGGGACCTCGGCATGACCCACTTTGAGTGGCTGGTGAATCTCGAAGAGCTGATTGGCAAGGGCGAGTTCGAGTTCATCGGGCTGCCCCTGAAGTTCAAGCGCGGGTCCGGTTCTCCGGTCCGTGCCATTGCTCTCCTTGACGAATAAACCCCAGTGCTGATGCGCGAAACGGACTCTTCAGTCCGGCTCGCGCATCAGCGGCCCTCCGGTCCGCGTTACGACGCGATGCCGTAATGCTCTTCGCAGAGAGTTAATGCCATGTCCGATTTCGCTTTCAAAACGATTCGCGAACTGAGCACTGGACTGGCCCGAAAAGCGTTTTCGCCAGTCGAACTCCTCGATGACGTGATCAGCCGCTGCGAGCGCCTCGAGCCAAAGCTCAATGCCTTCGCACACACCGACTTCGAGGGCGCCCGCAAGCAGGCACAAGCCGCCGAGAAGCGCCTGATGCGGGGCGAGAAGTTGGGGGTTCTCGACGGCATACCAACATCCATCAAGGACCTGATTGCGGTCGAAGGAATGCCCCAGCGCTTCGGGTCCCGGAGCACGGCCAGCACGCCGTCGGTAGCGGATGCACCGTCGGTCGCAAGGCTGCGGGCGGTCGGCGCGGTGATCCTCGGCAAATCCACCACCAGCGAGTTCGGCTGCAAGGCCGTAGGTGACAGCCCGCTGACGGGCATCACGCGCAATCCCTGGAACCTCGACATGACGCCCGGCGGATCAAGCGCCGGCGCGGCGGCTATGGTCGCGGCCGGTCTCGTTCCCTATGCGATCGGCACCGACGGCGGCGGCTCTCTCCGTATTCCTGCCGCACTGAGCGGTCTATTTGGCATCAAGTCACAGTTCGGGCGCGTAGCGGTATTTCCGACGTCGGCAACACCGACGCTCGCCCATGTCGGTCCGCTGACGCGTACGGTGGAAGATGCGGCACTCGTCCTCACCACGATTGCTGGCTTCGATGCACGCGACCCGTTCTCGATTAAAGCGCCGCAGCCTGATTTCGTCTCCGCGACCCGGACCCGCCGGGCTATGCGCATTGCCTGGAGCCCGACGTTGGGTTATGGCCGGGTTGATCCAGAGGTCGCTGATCTGACGCGACAGGCTGTCGAGGCCATTGCTGCGCTCGGTTTTGAGGTAGAGGAAATCGACCATGTCATGGAAGATCCGATCGCAATGTGGACAGCGGAGTTCTATGCCGGCGTCGGTACAAGGCTGCGTGACACCATCAGTGAGCAGCCCGACCTGCTTGATCCAGCCGTGCTCGACGTGCTGCGCGCGGCGATCGCGCAGGACATGAACACTTACTATCAGACCGTCTTCGAGCGGTATGCCTTCCGCGAACGGCTCCGCCAGTTCTTCGAGAAATATGATCTCCTCCTGACGCCGACCATTCCAGTCGCCGGCGTTCCGGTCGGGCGCGACGTGCCGCCGGGCTTTGAGGACAAGAACATCGTCTCCTGGGCGACCTTCACCTATCCGTTCAATTTGACCGGAAACCCGGCTGCTTCCCTGCCCGTCGGATTTACCCAAAGCGGCCTTCCCGTCGGCCTTCAGATCGTGGCTTCGACCTATGATGAGGTTTCCATTCTCTCCTTGGCCGCAAGCTATGAGAGCTCGGCCAAGATGCCGAGCAATCTGCCGCCCGCGCTGACGTGAGCCTGAGCTACGCGTGATGGGACGGTCAAGTTTGCGGTGACCGGCGCGGCAGCTGTTTAGACGGGTCATGATGAGATCGTCCCATCCCAGCTACGCTGGCTACCGGTTTCCGCCCGCGGTGATCAGCCACGCGGTCTGGTTCTATTTCCGTTTTCCGCTGAGCCTGCGGATGGTGGAGGAGATGCTGGCGGCCCGCGGCATCGTGGTCAGCCACGAGACGGTGCGGCAGTGGGGCCTGAAGTGTATTAGCTACGACTTGATCTGACAGGTGAAGGATTGTCCGGTTTTGGCGGACTGTCCGATTGCAGATTATGCGGCCATGAGCTTTTCCTTTGCCAGTGGAAGCGTGTCGAGGAAGGTCTGCATTGGGGTCTTGCCATAACACCAGCGCCCCTGGTGTGATCGCTCCTCATTGTACTGGCGCATCCAGGCGTCCAGATCCGCCTGCAGCTGCTCGATGCTGGCGTAGATGCGCTTGCGGAACGCGATCCGATAGAACTCGTCCAGGACGGTTTTGTGGAAGCGCTCGCAGATCCCATTGGTCTGCGGGCTCCTGGCCTTGGTGCGGCTGTGGTCGATGTTCTCCACCGCCAGATAGAGCTCATACTCATGGCTCTGGTGGCTGCCGCAGAACTCCGTGCCACGGTCGGTGAGGATGCGGCTGATGCGGATGGCGTGCTCGTCAAAGAAGGGCACCACCCGATCATTCAGGATCTCGGCCGCGGTGATCGGTGTCTTGCGGTCATAGAGCTTGGCGAAGGCCACCTTGCTGTAGGTGTCGATCACGGTCTGCTGGTACACCCGCCCCACACCCTTGAGCGTGCCCACATAGAAGGTGTCCTGGGCCACGCAATAGCCCGGGCATTCGCTCTCGAACTCGCCATGCGCCTCCTGGTCCTGGCGGGCCTTCTCCAGGGCCGCCAGCTGCGCCTCGGTGAGCACGCCGCCCTCCTGGGCCATCTTGGCTTCCAGCGCTTTCAGGCGCTTCCTCATGGTTTCCAGATCGTGGCGCTGCCAGACACAGCGCACACCGGCCGGGGATACGGACAGGCCTTGCTGCTTGAGCGCATTGGCAACCCGCAGCTGGCCCCAGGCCGGCTGTTCGACGGCGAGTTCGACAACAGCACGCTCGATCTCGGGGGCGACCTGTTGATCCCGGGTGAATACTCCCCAGAAGCGCCGAACGAAATCTGGTTCTCCCGCAATTTGTGTGGAGGGATGAGCATCAGACGGCTTGGAGGACGCGGCTGCGGAGCAACTGGAAACCACCCCGGCCGTACATGGTGCGCTTGATCAGCTTCAGCCTGTTGATCTGCCCTTCGACCGGACTGGTGGACCAGGGTTCACTGATTGCTGCCTCCACTGCTTCCCTGTCCTTTGCCAATCCGGAGGCGAACGCCTTCAACGGTGTCGTGGTCGCTGCGTCCAACCATGACCCAAGTGCCTCGGCCGTCTCCTTGCGCAGGATAGCTGCCAGCCGGCGAACCAGATCCACGCTGCAGGCCAGGGCTGGCGCCAAGTTCTGCAGGCGCGTGACGAACTGGCGATCAGCATCAGTGAGGGTAGTAACGTCACTCTGGAGCAGGCGGGCGGTGCGCCTGGGAGACGGCTGTTTCCAACCAACGATCAGGGGAGCAGCAAGATTATTTGGCGGACCAGCCGCCGCTAACCGGGTTTTGATCCAGGACTGCAATGTAGTGCGTGGAACAGAGCAGCCGCGGGCCGCCAGTTCCTGCTGGAGAACGGAAATTCGACGGCATCCAACATCCCAGCGCTGCTGCAGGTAGACGGCCTGGGCATCCAAGGTGCTTCCGGTGCGACGCTTGCTCCAGGACGGCGCCTCCTCCAGGTTCAGCCAAGCCCGAACAGTTTTTCGGTCCATGCCGAGCGTGCGCGCCATGGCGCTGATGCTGGCACCGGTCTGCTGCAGCTTGACCAGGTCCACATGACGGCTCTGCCGAACTTCGTGCTTCGCTGCCCGTTGCGTCAGGGTGGCGGACGGTAAAGGCGCTTTCTCCGGCTCCGCCGGCACGGTGGGCGCGAGGGTTGCAACCGTCTCCCGGGCGGCCTGGCGCAAAGCGGCAGCGTTCTGGCCCAACACGGTCTCGAGGGCATGGCCGAGATTGCGCAGCAGATGCCAGCGATCAGCAACGTGGGTTGCCGCCGGAGCGCCTTGCCGGACGCCACTGCCATAAACCTCGGCCCGGTCGCGGGCGACCATGTGAATGGCTGGATGCTCGTGCAGCCACTTTGCTACGCTGTCCGGGTTCCGGTCGGGGAGGAGATCGACGATGCGATTGCGCTCCAGATCGACAATGATGGTGCCGTAGCGGCGGCCTTTGCGCCAAGCCCACTCGTCGATGCCGATGATCTTTGGCGCGGGCGGTGCTGGAAGCGGTGCAGTGCAGACCATGCGGATCAGCGTGTCTGGGCTGGCCGGGATAGAGAGGCGTTTGGTCATTCGGCTGCCAGCCTCACCGCCCAAGGCGAGGCCAAGATGCTGCTGAATGTCGGCCAGCCGCTCAGACCGGCGGGCAAAGGGGCGGGCAACGTCCGGCATTGGCTCGGCAAAGGTCCGACGTGGACAGCCCTGATTGCGGCAGGCCAAACGGCGAACCTCCACCTTCAGCTGGACCGGCCGGCCCTGCCACGGCAGATCGGCCAGGGTTCGATGGTAACGGCCATGGATGCTGGTGGAGACGGCTCCGCAGCCTGGGCAGCAGGCCGGATCAGTGATGACGGATGCGGTCAGGATGATGATGCGGTCGGGCTCAGGCCGGATTTGCACAGCCTTCAGCGCCGCCGGGATAAGGGTCGGCAGGGGTTTGGGCACGGTTCACAATGTGGATACGGGCGTTGTTCCTGCTATGTGCTTTCCGAACAAGCCCATTCCCAGGTGCCTCCACACAAAGTGCGGGAGAGCCAAATCCATTCCGGTATTTACACACCGGGCTCGCTGGCCACCTTGGTCTCGCGCACCACCCGGCCCTTGGCGTCCACCACGCACACGCTGCTCAGTTCCAACGACACGTCGATCCCGGCATACTGCTCCATGGCTGCTCTCCAATGATGCTTGGGGCCGACCCGCGTGGACCCCGTTCCTCACACCATCACTCTGGGGGACAGCCACCCAGCACGTCATCCTTTGGCCCAAGCCCATTACGGCATCTAGGGCCATCACCGAATCTGCGGAAGAGCCCAGTTTCACATGTCGCCTGAAAGGCCCAGAGCAGATGCCAGCGCAGGCCCGGAATCGCCTGTCGGTTCGGCCAACAACGCGGCAAATTGCCCTATTACATGATGGCGGGAAGTCGGTCATCAACAGGCCTGTCCCGCCGAGCTCCCCCACCCGATCCGTTTGCGACCCAGAGACGTGGGCCTGTAGGCGCGCGCCACCTGCGGTAAACGGATTTGACCAGAGACCGTCTAAATAAAAAAAACCTTACCTTTGCAGGGGTTAAAAACCTGTTACCGTTCCATGAAGATCAGGTGTGAGAACGCAAGGGTTGGTCCCCGCGCTCAAAAAAATGATCGTTGTGGGAATAGCTAGGATTGCGGGAGTCCGCCGGTCCATTCCAAGGCAAGGTCAACCTGCCGAATGACATGGAGAAGGCTGCCTAGAATGATGCGCTCTTCCCTTTTCATTTTGATGCTTAGTACTGCTTGTTGGACTGCATCTCCTGTCTTCGCACAGGAGCCATCACCTCCGAAGGCATGGTCCGGTTGCGCCTCGTGCCATTCCTTGAAGCCGGGCGAAAACAAGGCCGGACCGAGCCTGCATGGCGTCGTTGGGCGTCAGGCTGGCAGCCTGGAGGGCTTCAATTTTTCCCCAGCTATGAGGGACTCCGGGATTACCTGGGATGACGCATCGCTCGACGCCTTTCTGACAAACCCGCGCAAGCACATTCCTGGAAACAGGATGTTCTTCGGCGGAGTGTCAAGCGAGGCGCAGCGCAAAGAACTTATTGGCTTTCTGAAAGCGCATAACTGATGCCGAGAACTCAGCCATCCGGGCTTGATCTTAAAGAAGCCTGCATCGCAGCGAGGCCGTCAGGATGAGGTGCTCATAGACGTCCCATCATCTTGATGTCCGTCGCAGCATAAAAAGGGAGGGTTACGTGACGTTACACTCCACTGAGTTGCTGGATGGAATTGGGCCTGACGCGACGCCCGATCCCAAACTTCGTTCCGCGCCCAAGGTTCGCATCGAAGATCGCGACATTTTCCCAACGGAATCCCGTGCCACGTCGCGTGCACTGGCTGCATTGAGCGGTATTGGGATCGGTGCCACCGCCGGCGCCGTATCCGGCGCGCTCGACACGTCGAGCGGAATGATTCCTGCTCTTGCAGGGCTTGCCTTTATCGGCGGGCTGCTTTCGACTTGGTCGCCCTGCGGCTATTCCTCGCTTAGCCTGCTGAGGCCGCGCGGGTCCTACAGCGCCCGTTCCATCGCCGGATGGACGCCCACCTTCCTCATGCATGCGCTCGGCTATGCGGCAGGCGCCCTGCTCCTTGGAGCAATGCTGGGCGGGGCGGCGCTGATGCTTCCGGTATCGCCGGATGCGGGCTGGGTGCCCATTGCACTCGGATTGCTGGCCCTGGGCTACGGGCTGCATCAGCTCAAGTTCTTCAGCTTGCCCTATCCCCAGCGGCGGGCCCAGGTGCCGCATGATGCGCGGGCTAGATTCTCGCTTCCTATGGTCGGCCTGCTCTACGGCTTTTCCCTGGGTTTGAACTTCCTCACCTATGTAAGGACTCCCATCCTTTATGTGACTGTTGCCGGCGCGCTGCTGAGCGGCTCATTCACTTCAGCCATGATCCTGACCGCTGCCCTCAACGTGGGACGGTTCCTTCCCCTGATCGTCAATGCTTTCCCGGTCCAGGACTGGACGATTCAGCGCTGGCTCGCCGGCACGGAAACCAGGGCAGTGCTGGCAGACGGCTTTGTTCTTGCCCTGGCGGGCTCGGCATTTGCCGCCGCGGCCCTGGCCTGAGGCCATAAAAGCTCAAATCAAATCCAACGGGAGGAAACAGTGATGCGTCGAGCAAACGTCGCCACAGAACGCCCGAAGTCCAGTCGGCTTGGCACGCTCCTTTGTGCCACGGCATTGATCGGCCTCGTGGCCATTCCGTTCTCGGCTTCGGCCCAGAACCAGACACAAAGTCAGGCTGGCAAACAGTCCGGCACGGACATCCCGACCCATGTTACCGAAGAAGCCACCGTTGTCCCCGAAGAAGAGACCGGGATCCTGGAAGCCCCGGCTCACAATCCCCGCCGGGTCTATGTGGCCGACCAGGATAACTTCAACGTCATCAACCGGATCTATGCGATCGATGGCGAACAGGGCAAGCTCCTGGGCATGCTGGATGGTGGCATGCTGGTCAACGTCAATCTCATGCCAGATGATGGCCGCATCGTCGTGAGTAATACGCTGTTCGAGCGCGTCTCGCGCGGTGCCCGCAACGACTTCATCGAGATCTGGGACCCAAAAACTCTCAGCGTGACGCAGGAAATCGACATTCCGGAAGAGCGCTTCTTGCTCATGCCCATGGATGCCATGTCCCAGATCACGCCCGATGGACAGTTCCTGCTCTATTACCGTTTCTCTCCGGCCCCAGGGGTCGGCATCGTGGACCTGCAGAATAACAAGCACATCACGACAGTCGATGTGCCAGACTGCTATTTTGTCATGCCCACAGCGCCGGATCGCTTTTACATGCATTGCCGGGGCGGTTCCCTGCTGAAGGTGGCCTTCACCCGTGACGGCGAGACAAAGACCACAGAGAGCAAACCCTTTCATCCGCCGGAGCAGCATATCTACGACCACCCGCTGTTCTCGGCCAAAACCGGCAAGGCGTATTTCATCTCCTATGATGGAACGGTTTACCCGGCTGATCTCAGCGGTGAGGATCCCCAATTCGGCCAAAGCTGGTCCATGTTCTCGGATCAGGAGCGGCAGGAGAATTGGCGGCCCGGCGGATGGCAGGTGGCCGCTTATCATACGCCAACCAATCAGATCTACGTGCTGGTCCGGCAGGGCGGCGAGTTCACGCACGCTAATCCCAGTAAGGAAGTCTGGGTTTACGATGCGAATAATGGCAAGCGCCTCAAGAAAATTCCGCTTGAGAATAGCACGAATTCCATTGCGATCAGCCAGGACCAAAATCCGCTCCTCTTCGCGTTGGATACCCACCATTCCACGCTGGAAATTTATGATACAGGCACCGGCCAGCGCCGGTCCTCGATCCCAAATTTAGGCGTCACGCCGCATATTGTCGTGACCTCTTCTGGATCGTGAGGGAACTGCCATGACCTATCTCCACGATCCAACCCTCGTGGTCTACGGGCAGGTTCTCCTGGCCCTTGTTTTCAGCGTTGCGGGTGCGCAAAAGCTCCGCCAGCGTGAGGAATTTGTCGGTATCGTCCGTAACTTCCGGATTCTGCCACCCCGTGTTGCCGAGCCTGCAGCCAGACTTCTGCCCTTTGCCGAACTCGCGCTTGCAGCAGCCTTGCTTGTTCCTACTCTTCTGCAGGTGACAGGCGGGGTAGCCTTTTTGCTGCTTGCCATCTTCAGCCTGGCCGTGGCCGTCAATCTTGTCCGTGGCCGCCAGAACATCGATTGCGGCTGCTTCCGCACCGGGGCCGGCCAGCATCTGAGCTGGTGGATGGTGGCACGGAACCTCGGGCTGATGGGTCTGGCCCTGCTCCTGGCCACAAAGCCGGCTACCGCGGCCGCACCTGGTCTGCTGGACCTCATAACGGCCAGCCTCGCAGCGGCCGTGACCGCCCTCCTCTATGTCGCGGCGACACAGATCCGTGTAGCCGCCTCGCTTATCCCCGCCGCTGCGCACGCGCATGCCCACCATCACGAGGTCAAATCATCATGATCGAAGCTCTCATCATCTCCAATGTGCTGCTCTGGATCGGTCTGGTGGCGAGCATCGTGCTGCTCATCGGCCTGGCGCGCCAAATCGGTCTGCTACATGAGCGCTCCGCCCCGTTGGGCGCCATGATGACGGACAAGGGTCCCGATGTTGGGGATGCCGCCCCCGCCTTCACGCTAAAGGACCAGAATGAGCGGGCCGTCTCCATCGGCGGTGTGCAGGCCAGCGGAATGGATCAGCTTCTGCTGTTCGTCTCCCCGACCTGCCCGATGTGCGAGAAGCTGCTGCCGGTGGCGAAGTCGCTGGTTCGGGACGAAAAGCTGCGCTTGGTCCTGATCAGCGATGGAGATCCGGCAGACCATGAGCGCTACCTGAAAAGCCACGATCTCACTGGCATTCCCTACGTCCGGTCGGCCGAAGTCGGAATGCGCTATCAGGTCGGCCGCGTCCCGCACGCCGTCATTATCGACGGGGACGGCATCATTCGCTCGAAAGGCCTGGTCAACACCCGCGAGCATCTGGAGAGCCTGGTTGAATCCCGCAGGACCGGCCATGCCTCCATTCAGGCTTTCCTGCGCAGCACCGGCCAGATGCCGACGCCGAAGGTCGAGCCAGAGGCTCAGCTTCTCCACTGACCACGGATAAAACCAAGATAAGGGAGGTATGGGAATGCTGTTCAAAACACGGTTCGACGCGCTGGTCGAGGGCGTGACCCGACATGTGGCGCAACGCACTTCACGAAGGGGCTTCCTCGGCAGGATTGGAGTCATCGTGGGTGGAGCCACGGTGCTGCCCCTGCTGCCGGTGGACCGGCGCGGAATGAAACAGGCGCACGCCACCATGCCGGACGGCGGCTGGCAGCCACAGGCAACCGACGCCCAGGCTTGCGATTACTGGCGGCACTGCTCGCTGGACGGCAACGTCTGCGACTGCTGCGGCGGAACGATGACACAATGCCCGCCAGGAACATCCCTTTCCCCAAGCTCTTGGGTGGCAAGCTGCTTCAATCCCGAGGACAAGGTAACCTACCTGATTGCCTATCGGGATTGTTGCGGCAAGTCATTCTGCGGGCGTTGCGGCTGCTTCAACACCCAAGGCGAGCTGCCGATCTATCGGCCCGAATTCAGCAACGACATCATCTGGTGCTTTGGTGCCGAGGGGATGACCTATCACTGCACGATTTCCCCGATCGTTGGGAAAGCCGCGTGAGGTTACTGGCGCCCGTTTACCGGCGGGCGCCTCCTTTCCCTCCAATCGGGATCATCCATCATGTGGATTCCACATAATGCGATACCACCGCTTCGCGGGGACTCTTCGCCAGACATGGTGCGCGCCTCGCGGGAGGATCGCGCGGAGCGCGAATTCCTGGTGGCTGTTTACCTGCTGAACCCGCTGACCCGCGCTTGGGACATCGACCTCCTGCTGGAGGCTGAATTCAGTATCGCCGCCCCAGGTGGAGCAGAAATCCAGATTGCCGCGGCGAATGGCGCAAACGGGCGCCTGGGAGAGCTGATCTGCCGAAGCCAAGCTGCTAGTGCCGAAGCTGCCGTCGAGCTGGTCTATGACGCGGTGGCCGATCTGCTTGGCCGATGGTGCGTTACCCATGGTCGCGGGATGGAAATCGCCGGCCTGCGCGTGGCCGACATGGTTCATCAGGCAAAATGGCGTGCCGTTCCGTTCCGCCCTAGCACGATTGATGCCACAGCGGATATCGGCGATGGCCTCACGGCAGAACATCGCGCCCTGGCTGCCCTCTACCGGCAGGCCCGCAATGCCTCCAGCCCAATCCAGCGCCTGCTCTGCGCAATGCGGATTCTGGACAGCTTTGCAGCAGGGCAGCGCCATCTGAAATCTCTGCCAACGGGCAGCTGCACCCATAACATGTTTGATAACTGCTCCGGCTTTCGCGTGAGCCGGGAAATGCTGGTCCTCTCCGGAGCCTGGAGCCGCCATGCCGACCTGGAGGGACAGGATCTTCATGTTCTGATCCAGACATTACAGCCTGTGCGCACCCGCCTGCTAGGCATGCTGGCGGGGGAGGCACTTGACACGGACATCGGAACCTACAGCTGGCTTTTCCAACTGAGCGGGCTGGCAAATCTGGCTGATTGTGCGGCGCACCAAATACTCAGTGGCGATTTTGCGCTTTGGCGTCAGTCACGTTCATCAGATTATTATGATATGGAGGAAGTTGTTTAGAGGGCATGAGTCAACGGACCAGCATCGGCAGTGGAGGGGCTAATACCGGAGGTCATCATGAGTGAAATCATCCTCGCCAAGTCCGCTCCACCCGCCTACGTGAGCCGACCTTCTGTTCTGGATCGGCGTCCCGGCCAGTTTCCGTCCGGGAACCGTCGCCAGGCACTCCAGCCCGGCAGCAGGATCCTGGGCACGGCCACAGATGGGTTCAAATCCTTCACCAAAAGCTTTGGCGAAGACCCCGAGAACATCGTCGACAGAGTTGGCGTGCCGGTGCAGCTCTTGGACAACCCGTCAATCATGCTCGAACTAAACTCCTTCTGCGCCCTGTTTGAAGAGGCCGCCCGACGTACCCGGCACAGCAATTACGGCTTATGGTTCGGACACCAGTTCGACCCAATCCGGCTGGGGCCGATTGGCGAAACCATCATGTCGGCCCCGACCGTCCGGGCGGCAATGACCAACTTAGTTGAGTTCTATTTGTATTTCCAACAGGCCAGTACCGTGCGGCTGGTGCGCGAGGACGGCCTGTTGCGTCTTGAATACAAAATCCTGGACGGCCGCATCCTCGAACGCCGCCAGGATGCCGAACTGACCATGGGCATTTTTGCCAATCTGTTCTGGCGGACCATCGGATCAAACTGGCGGCTTGAGGAGGTCCAGTTCGAGCACCCGCACCCCGAGGCCTCGAAAGAGCATGAGGCTGCATTCCGGGCTCCGGTGTACTTCGAGCAGCGAACCAACGCGCTTGTGTTCCGCGACCATGGCCTCGATGCGCCGATGCCCGGTGCGGATCTCATGCGAATGGTGACGGCGCGCCAGAAACTGCTTGGTACCTTCGATACCGTCGGTGCTGTGGATGTACTGGATATTCTCACATCCGAACTGATGAGCCGCCTGCCCCAGGGGGTCCCTAAGCTGGAGGAAATTGCAACAGGCACTGGTATTGCCGTTGCGAAGTTCCGGCATGGGCTCGACTATAAGGGCCTGACCTACACAGCCTTCGTGAACGACCTGCGCAAGCGTCTGGCGAGCAGGTATCTGGGCTTGCAGTATCTTTCCATGAATGAGGTGTCCATGCTGCTCGGCTTCACGGAAGCAAGCGCGTTCAGCCGTGCCTGCCGCGGGTGGTTCAATGCCTCGCCACGCATGTTGCGGGCCGGCATCCTGCTGTCTCTGGCGAAATCCTGACCCGGATGAGTACGGGCCGGCAGACACCGTATTTCCCCCGGTGTCCTGGCCATGAACCCAAAGGTATGAAGGGGGACATGACGTGCGGAAATGGATGATGTGCCTTTTCCTGGCCGGCCTTGCTGCTCACACATTTGGTGGGGCAGCGGCCCAGCCGCAGGAGGCAACCGGTAGCTTGGCGGAGTTGAAAGCAAAATTCAAAAGACCGGACGCGATTCCATCCCGGCGGGACAATCCGTTGAGCCCTGAGAAAGCGGCGCTTGGAAAGGTTCTGTTCTTTGATCCGCGCCTGTCGGCGTCCGGAACGGTTTCCTGCAGCCGCTGCCACGATCCCGCATTGGGATGGCAGGATGAATTCGCCAAGGCCGTTGGCCATGAGGGAGCAATCGGCAGGCGACGCTCTCCGCCGGTGGCGAATCTGGCCTGGGCGTCCGCTTTCATGTGGGATGGACGCGCAGAAGATCTGGAAACCCAAGCTGCATTGCCGATCGCAGCGCCAGAGGAGATGAATATGGATCCGGCGCAGCTGCCTGAGGTCCTGGACAGTATTCCCGGATACGCGCCCTTGTTCGAGGCCGCCTATGGCGACCCCGCCATCACAACGGACCGGATTTTGGCGGCTCTGGCCACCTTTGTCCGCACCATCGTATCGGACGAGGCACCCTTCGACCGCTGGATAGCTGGTGAGAAGACTGCAATATCGGATGAGGCCAAGCGCGGCTTCATTTTGTTTAACACCAAGGCCCGCTGCGCAAAATGCCATAGCGGCTGGCGCTTCACCGATGACAGCTTTCACGATATCGGCATTTCCCGGGGGGATCTCGGACGGGGAGCCTTTGTCCCGCCCGAAATAGAGGTGCTGCAGCACGCCTTCAAAACGCCAGGCCTGCGCGATGTCTCCCGGCGTCAGCATCTGATGCATGACGGATCGCTGGTCAGCCTTGGCGCGGCCATTGACCACTATGTGAATGGAACGGAGCCGCGCCCCAGCCTCTCGCCCGAGTTCCAGCGCATCCAGTTGGACGCCAGCGAGCGGGCGGACTTGATTGCCTTTCTGCAAACCCTGACGGCCCCCTTGTCCGAATTGAGGGCGCCCGAACTGCCCCACTAGGCCAGGACCGGTGCGGTCATCGAGAATGATCTTGGGATGTTTTGCGGAGGTTATGATGCGAGCAATATGGGTAGGTGCTGCAACCACTCTGATGATCGTTGCCATCGGTGCGCCAGCCTGGACCTTTGCACGAGACGTCGTCATCTCGATCCAGGAACGTGAGCTGCCCGACCGGATCACAGTGGATGCCGGAAGTAAGCTCGTCATCGTCAATGAGGATGAGGTTTTCCATAGCCTCTTTTCGGATACGACTGGCCACAAATTCAATATGGGCACGCAACTGCCCGGCCAGACCAAATCCGTTGCCCTCGACACCCCAGGGGACCTTCAAGTCCGCTGCTGGATTCACCCTTCCATCAGAATGGACGTGCATGTCCAGGACGGAACGAGGGACTTGACTGATGGGCAACCATAATCCCAAGCCACGCGCTAAAGGAACTGTGAGCCGCCGGGACTTCATCGCCGGCGCTGCAAAGTCGGCGGGCGGCGTCTGTGCTGCTGGCTTTGCGCTCAGCCTTTATGCGGAATCCGCAGGCTCTCAGCCGGTTCAGGCGCTGAGGCCGCCAGGTGCGATTGCGGAGGAGGATTTCCAGTCCGCCTGCGTGCGCTGCGGCCTCTGCGTCCGCGCCTGTCCCTATGACACACTGAAGCTGGCGGAATTCGGAGACGATGTGGCCTTGGGCACACCCTTTTTCGTTGCCCGGGACGTGCCTTGCTTCATGTGCCCGGACGTGCCTTGCGCCCGGGCTTGCCCCACCGGCGCCCTGGATGCGGAAATTCCATCCATCAAAGAGGCCACAATGGGAACAGCCGTTCTCAGTGACCATGAGAACTGCCTGAATTATCGCGGCATGCATTGCAGCGTCTGTCACCGTGTCTGCCCGATCCGGGACGAGGCCATTACGCTTGAAAAGCACGTCATCAACGGTAAGCCGAGACTGATCCCGACAGTGCATTCTGATCACTGCACGGGATGTGGAAGGTGCGAGGAACAATGCGTACTCGCCGAAGCCGCGATCCGGGTCTACCCTGTCGACATCGCGCGCGGCTCGATCGGCGTTAACCGGGCAGGGCGCCGAATATGAAACTCATCGATCTCGCGGGAGAGCCGAGGCGCGGCGCCATACGCTCCAAAGGCTGGCTGAAGGCTCATAAATACTGGCTTCTGCGGCGGACATCCCAGATTTCGCTGCTGCTGCTTTTCGCCATCGGCCCCTGGCTGGGCCTCTGGTTCGTCCAGGGAAATTTTGCCTCAAGCCGCGTCCTCGACAGCGTTCCCCTGAGTGACCCCTTTATTCTGCTGCAGTCCGCAATGGCAGGGCATGTGATGGCCACGGCCGCTCTGATCGGGGCTTTGGTTGTCGTTCTCTTCTATGCCTTTGTCGGGGGGCGGGTGTACTGCTCCTGGGTCTGTCCCGTCAATATCGTAACCGATACGGCCCACTGGCTACGGGAGCAGTTGGGCATCACGCGGGATCGCAAGCTGAACCGGAATGCCCGCCTCACCATCCTGGCGGCCGCCTTGGGTGCTTCCATGGTGACCGGCACCATCGCTTGGGAACTGGTCAACCCTGTCTCGGTCCTGCAACGCGGCATCATCTTCGGCATCGGCTTCGGCTGGGCGCTGATCGCTGCAATCTTCCTGCTTGATCTTTGCATCACGCGCCGGGGATGGTGCGGACATCTTTGCCCGGTCGGTGCTTTCTATGGGCTTCTGGGCGCCAAAAGCGTGATCCGCATATCCGCGAGGGGCCGACAGGGTTGCGAAAACTGTGGTGCCTGTCTTCGCGCCTGCCCTGAACCCCATGTAATTGCCCCTGCCTTGAAGGGCAATGTGCCGCTGGTATTGTCACGCGACTGTACGACCTGCGGCGGCTGCATTGATGCGTGTCCGAGCGACGTCTTCTCGCTAGCTACACGGTTTCAAATTGCAAATCATGAAGGGGGCTGCAATGGCGAGACCAAAATGCACAGACAGGTCAGTGGCGACACTGCTTTAATCCAGCCGAAATAGCCGGGCAGCAATAACGGCATCGACAGGATATTTCTTACCTACAGGGGTAGGGTAAAATTTTACTTTTTTGCATTAAAACTGGATACATAAATATGAAACTCTTTTTAAGCGCTTCAGTGAGAGTTCTCCTCAACTGCCCGTCATGAGGAATCATGGCGGGCTATTTTTGTCGACTCCGCCGCTGACGTTATGGGGTGGACGGCCCCTGACCCAGCGATAGCATGGTGATCTGGCACATGCTGACCAAGGGCGAGGACGACGTGTGGGCCCGGCCGGCGTTGCCGGCTCGCAAGCTTCGCGCCGTGCAGCTCAAGGCCGGCGCCGCTCCGGGCAGGCGGCTCTGGTCGCCATCGCCGAGAAGGTCGCGGCAGCCCCATCAGGCAAGGAGGATCCGCCGCCGCTGGACGCGTTCCTCGCTGGCCTGCGCACGGCTTGGCAGGGTGGCGAGGTTAGGCCCACGGCCCTGCCGAAGGCCAAGCAGAAGCGTGCTCGCCGACGCCCTGACCCATTCGCCGCGGTGGACAGCCAATTGCGCGACTGGTTTCTCGCGGAGCCCTGGCGAACCAGCCGCGAGTTCCTGGACCGCCTGCAAAGCGAACATCCCGGCCGTTACCCTGATGGCCAGATACGCACCCTGCAGCAGCGGCTCAAGATCTGGCGCATGGAGCACGCCCACGCACTGGTGTTCGGCAGCGGCAACAAATTAGACGCTCACGCGGATGCTCCCCGGGAGCATCCGCGTGAGGCAACAGGTGCGGCTCATGGGAGCATTCTCGGATGAGGCAACACGTCTCTCACTCAGATTGTCGCGCCATAGCGTGATGCCGTCCAGCGTGAGGCCGGGTTCCAGGCGCGCCAGGCCAGCCACCATGAGCACAAGGTCGTCACTAGCAATCGAGGTGGACCTCAAGCCAGTGGTCCGCACCATTCGATCGTATATTCATCCTTTCTGACTGCTGCTCATCGCGCCTTGCCGCTGTCCGTCGCAGGAGCACAGCCGGGCAGCTTCAGCGCGGTAGGGTTGGCCGTCCGGCTACCCTCACCGAGAGATGAATATGGCCCTGGTAGATACAGCACCTGATATATCCCCCTCGATCCTCCCCGGCAGAGCCGTCGCTGACCGCTGGCTGGCCCGTGCTGCTGGACTGTGGATGCTGGTCGCCTTGACGGGGCAACTTATCTTTGCCGTCTACATTGCCGCCGTGTATGGCGGGGTCCTGCTGGGTGGAGGGCCAGAAAGCTGGAACCGCTCCCCAGCCCTGGCCTACCGGCCCGACGACCTGTTTGGAAACTTAATGTTTGGGCTGCATGCCCTGTTTGCCCTCATCATCATAGCCGGTGGGATGCTCCAGATGATTCCTGCGATCCGGCGACGGTTTCCAGCCTTCCATCGCCGCGTGGGGCAGACTTATCTGGTAGCCGCGACCATCCTCGCCACAGGTGGCATTATCCTAATCATCTGGCGTGGAACGGTGGGCAGCACCGTGATGCAAATCGGCTCCTGCCTTAACGGAATCGTTATTCTGGTCTGCGCCAGCTTCACCTGGGCCTATGCTTACCGGCGCCGCTTCGACCAGCATCGCCGCTGGGCCTTGCGTCTGTTCCTGTCCGTCAGTGGCGTCTGGTTCTTCCGTATCTCTTTGATGCTATGGCTGCTGATTTTTCAGGCGCCCGTCGGGTTCGATCCGGACAGCTTCACAGGACCCTTGTTGCTGATCTTGACCTATGGCCAGTTCTTGCTGCCATTGGCCATCTTGGAGCTTTACTTCTGTGCACAGAATGGAGGTAGCGCGGCCACGAAGCTCGGCATGGCCTGCCTGCTGGTCGTGCTGGCACTTCTGACGGCAGGTGGTATCTTCGGCGCAGCGATGGGCATGTGGTTACCCCGGATGTGATCCCGGCATGGCGGTCATGGCGAGCGAAATCAATGAATGGCCTGCAGCGGATCCGGCTCCGGACTGGCGGCAACGACTGAACCGGCTATTCGGCTGGCGGCGGCTGCGCACCGTTATCGTAACGGTACTTCTGATCTGGCTACTCCTGCTGCCAATTTGGCAAAGTGGCTGGGCCGGTCTGCTGCTGCGGCTGCTGTCCATTGGACTGCTCGCCATGCTGGCTTTCGGTGTTTGGGAACAATGGCCGAAGCGGCTCCCCCGCTGGATTACCCGTTGGGTGCTACAGGTGCTGGCGGTGGCCCTGTCCATTCCACCGGCCGTGTTGACGATTTATATCCTGTCCACGCCGGATGTCGGTCCACCGCTATGGCAGGACCGGGAGCGACTGTTCGGTCTGTTCCTTCTCACAGCCATTGGCATACTGGTTAGCCCCTGGGTGGCACTCGGTGCACTCGTCAGACAGAAGGAGGCATTGGCCCGGAACCAGGCCCTGACTTTTGCCCTGGAGCGCAGCGAGTTAGAGCGCCGGGCGCTGGATGCGCGCCTCCAGCTTCTGCAAGCGCAGGTGCAGCCGCATTTCCTGTTCAATACTCTGGCGAATGTTCGGGTTCTGGTAGAAACGACATCGCCTCGGGCGCCGGCTGTTCTGGACAGCTTAATCGCCTATCTGCGCGCCGCCGTGCCGCGCCTGGACCGCTCCGGTGCCAGCTTGGAAGATGAGTTGACGCTGGTTCGGGCCTATTTAGATATCATGCAGATGCGCATGCCGGATCGCCTGACCTTCCGCATTGAGGCCGCGCCCGACAGCCTTTCTCTTTACTGCCCGCCCATGAGCGTGTTGACTTTGGTAGAAAATGCAGTGCGCCACGGCATCGACCCAGCCGAGGACGGTGGGGAAATTGTGGTCGCCACCCAGACCCAGGATGGCACCTGCTTTATACAAGTTGAGGACAGTGGTCTTGGGCTGCGCAGCGGCACGGGCCAAACGGGCACAGGGCTGGCCACATTGCGCCAGCGCCTATTGCTGGCCTTCGATTGGGTAGCCGGCGTGAAACTGGAGGAGCGGAAAGGGGGCGGGGTTCGGGCCAGCCTGCACTTTCCCGCTCGGGCGGCGACATCATGACTCTGCAGAAACCCACGGCTTTGATCGCCGAGGATGAACCGCTGCTGCGCGAGGCACTGGTTCGGCACCTGTCGGTCGCTTGGCCCGCATTGCGCATTGTTGCCGAGGCTCGCAATGGTCGGCAGGCCGTGGATATGTACGAAGCGTACCAGCCCGATATCTGCTTCCTGGATGTGCAAATGCCCGGCCTGTCGGGGGTAGAGGCGGCACAGCACATTGGCCGGCGGGCGCATCTGGTTTTCGTCACGGCATTTGACTCTTACGCCGTGCAGGCCTTTGCGCAAGGCGCGCTCGATTATCTGGTCAAACCTGTGGAGCCAAAGCGGCTGGCCGATACAGTGGAGCGACTGAAGGAACGATTGCAGACTGCCCGCCCCCTGCCTGATCCCGAACAGCTGCTGGCGCGGATTGCAGCGCAATTGCGCGTCAGCCCGGACATTACACCGCGCCTCCGCTGGCTGCGAGCGTCAGTCGGGCAGGCCATACGCCTGATCGCCGTAGATGATGTGGACTTCCTGCTGGCTGCGGAGAAGTACACCCATGTCTGCTGGCGCGAGAAGGACGGCCGGCCTCAAGAGGCCGTTATTCGAACACCTTTGAAAGAACTGGTGGAGCAGCTCGATCCCGATCTTTTCAAGCAAGTCCACCGGTCAGCAGTTATCAATCTAAATGCGGTCAGCCACGTTGTGCGCGGAGACAACGAGACAGCCAAAATACACCTGAAGGGTCGGGCTGATACCCTGCCCGTCAGCCGCAACTATCTGCATCTGTTCCGGCAGATGTGATTCCAACAGATATTCTTCATAGTCTTGCGGCTGATGCCATCCGGCTCTGTTGCATCGTTTTCGGCGGGACGGAGATCGCGTAGAACCTCGGCCGGTTCGGTGGCTAGGGTGACAAGGTGATGCGCGACGGGAAGGACCCATTCAAGGGCCGGCGGTTCACGGCGGGCGTGATCCTGTGGGCGGTGCGCTGGTACCTGCAATTCCCGATCAGCTACCGCGATCCCGAACGTATGCTGGCCGACCGCGGCGTGCCGGTCGATCACACGACACTCTACCGCTGGATCCAGGCTTACGCACCCGAACTGGACAAGCGCTTGCGCCCATACATCCGGATGAGCAGCGGTTCCTGGCGGGTGGACGAGACCTGCATTCGCGTGAAAGGCCGGTGGATGTACCTGTATCGCGCCGTCCATGCGCGCGGGCAGACGATCGACTTTCTGCTCAGCGCCAGGCGCGATGCTGCGGCTGCCCGGCGCTTCTTCCGCAAGGCGCTGAAGCAGGCGCATACGGTCAACCCGCGCACTATCACGGTGGACAAGAACGCCGCCTACCCAAGCGCGACCAAGACCATGAAGAGGGCCGGTGAGCTATGGCGCTTTGCCAAGCTGCGGCAACGCAAGTACCTGAACACCATCGTTGAACAGGACCACCGGCGCATCAAGCGGCTGGTCCGGCCCGGACTCGGGTTCAAAAGCTTCCATTCCGCCCGCCAGACCATCGCTGGCTACGAGATCATGGTCATGGTCCGCAAAGGCCAGGTCAGGGCTGTTCCCGCCAACGGCATGCCCATACAGGCGACCTTCATTGCGAGCCTGTTCGGTGTCGCCGCCTGATGGCGCCGAAATCAAGGCTCCCAAGACCGACCGCCAGACTTCTTAACGGAGCCCATCGAACTCGCTACCTCAGCTTCCGCTAAAATCGGCTTTGCGCTTTTCCATGAAGGCCCGCATGCCCTCTTTCTGGTCGGATGAAGCAAACAGCATCTCGAACAGCCTGCGTTCCATTAAGAGCCCCGAATTGAGGGCAGCATCGGCCCCTGCCATCGTGACCTCTTTTGTGAGGCGGATCGAGACCGGCGGCATGTCGGCGATGGTGAAGGCAAGTTCCAGCGCGCGGTCCAGGACCTTTTCATCCGGCACCACCTCGCTGGCCAAGCCCATTGCATAGGCCTCCGTGCCAGATACTGGCTCGCCGGTCAGCACCATCCTCATGGCCTTGTATTTACCGATCGCCCGGATCAGGCGTTGGGTGCCGCCACCACCAGGCATAACGCCAACACGAACCTCCGGCTGGGCGAACCGAGCTGTTTCTCCGGCAACGATAATGTCCGCTTGTAACGCAAGCTCACATCCGCCGCCGAGCGCTACGCCCCGAACTGCGGCAATAATCGGCACCGGACAGCATTCGATCGTGTTCCAGAACTGCCGTACCTTCCGCGCCATGATGTCAATCGGCGTGTCGTCCACGATCTCTTTGAGATCGGCACCGGCGGCAAAGGCCTTTTCATCACCCGCGATTACAATACAGCGAACCGCATCGTCTTGGTTCAACTGCTGGAACTGCTCTGCAATGGCTTGCCGCAGGGCGGTGTTCAAGGCGTTCCTCGCCTCCGGACGGTTGAGGCGCAACAGGCGCACCCCGTTCGGTAGTTCCTCACAAATAACAAGCGACATTTTTCCTCCTTAGCCTGTTTTTGAGGCCCAGACTGGTCCCGGCAAGCCCTATTCCGGCCTGGTTTTTCTAAAGCCTGCTTCGTCCTAAGGCGTTCGTTCCTGCTAGGCTAAGATAGGATTGGCTTATTGATCCAATGGATCTTGAGAATACGCGTTATTCACATATATGATGGAGGTCAGAGGCGCTGGCACATCTCTGCCAAAGACTCTCGGAGCCACTGGTGGCCGGGATCGCGCTCCATATTGTCGTTCCAGATCGCATAGATCGGAATTTTTGGGAACTCGATGGGCGCTCTTAATACTTTAACGGGGAAATATTCCATATACAGCATGGCCATGCGGCGCGGCAGCGTGCATATGAAGTCCGTGCTTTTGACGATCAGCGGCATAGAGATGAAGTGCGGGACCTGCAGGGCGCAGTTCCGTTCCAGCCCCCGTTTCGCAAGCTCACGATCCACAATCGGGGATTTCTGCGCTAGAACCACGTGCGGCATGGCGATGAACTGCTCCAGGGTCAGCACATCGTGGATGGTGGGATGCTCGACCCGCACCATGGAGACCAACTCATCCACGATGATGCATTGATTGGTAAATCCCTCCGCCCGAACCTTGAAATAATCGATCAGGAGATCAATGCTGCCGTCCCGCATCTCCTGCAGCAGATTAGCGTTCTGCTTATTGACGATGTTCGCCTTCAAGGACGGAGCCACCCCCGTTAGCCAGTCCATCAGGCGCGGCGTGATCACCGCCTCCCCGTAATCTTCGGCGGCGATCGAGAACACCCGTCCGGACTGCGCGAAATTAAACATCGCCGAGTTGGTGCATACAGCACTTGTGATCAGGTCGAGCGCTTGGCGCACCTCCTGGATCATTTGGCGTGCCCGCGGCGTCGGCGTCATTCCGCGTGCCGTGCGGGCAAAGAGCGGATCGTCCAAAGCAGCCCTGAGCCGGGCCAAGGCGTTGCTTACCGCAGGCTGGCTCATGTTCAAGCGATCCGCCGCACGCGTGAGATTGCCTTCGGTATAGACCGCTTCGAAAACCACCAGCAGGTTCAAGTCGAGGGTTCTAACATTCATCTTTGTTATAAACAGGATAATGGACATCAATTGGACTTATATGATGCCACCCTTTACGTTTTTAGGAAATTCGCGATTTCGGGTCTTTCAGGCTAGTTCGACCTGACAGGGCGGAAAATCGAAAAGGGAGGTAAACATGACAACGGACGCCACTACCATCCGCACTGTTGGTGTTGTCGGTGCCGGCTCCATGGGACGCGGCATTGCGCAGGTTGCCGCTACCGGCGGATATCGCACGATCCTGTTCGATGCCAAGCCAGGCGTTGCCGAGCAGGCTCGCGACTTCATTTCCGGCTTGCTGTCTCGTAGCGTTGAAAAGGGCAGGATGACCCAGGCGGCCTTCGACAGCGCGATGGCGCACATCGAGCCGGCGCAAACCCTGGAGGCCATGCAGCCCTGCGATCTTGTGGTCGAGGCGGTGATCGAGAACCTGGATGTGAAACGTGCCGTGTTTTCCGATCTCGAAGCCTTGGTGCGGGAGGATTGCATTCTCGCCAGCAATACCTCGTCTCTATCCGTGACCGCCATTGCCGCCCAGGCCTGCAGGCCGGAACGCATCGCCGGTTTCCATTTCTTCAATCCGGTACCGCTGATGCGGCTCGTCGAGGTGATCGACGGCATCCGTACTGCAGCGCATGTGGGCGAATCTTTGATGGAGGTCGGCAGACGCATGGGGCGCGAGCCGGTGCGGGTCAAGGATGCGCCGGGTTTCCTCGTCAATCAGATCGGGCGCGGCTACACCATCGAATCTGCCCACATCGTCGATGAAAACATCGCTTCGACGCATGACATTGACCGCGTCATGCGCGATCTCGTCGGCTTCCGCATGGGGCCGTTCGAACTGATGGATCTCACCGGCCTGGATGTGACGCATCCCGCTACCGAACTGATCCACCAGCAGTTCTTTTTCGAGCCCCGCTTCCGGCCTTCCTTGATGATGGCTCAGCGCACGGCCGCCGGCGTGCTCGGTCGCAAAACCGGCACCGGCTTCTATGCTTATGCCGACGACAAGCCGGTGGCCGTATCTGAACCGGATGCACCGGTTGTGAAGCCGGCAAGTGTCTGGATAAGCCCGGCTGAAGCTGAAGGCCGTCGCGCCGTGGTTCGCCTGCTTGAACAGGCCGGTGTTGAGATTGAAGGTGGCGACAGGCCGAGTGAGCGGGCTCTCTGCCTGGTCACCCCGGTCGGGGAGGATGCCACATCCGCAGCCCTGGCCCAGCAGCTTGATCCCAGCCGCACCGTTGCCGTTGAGACTTTGTTCTCGATGGAAAAGCGCCGGGTCATCATGCCGACACCGGCAACCACACCTGAAATGCTGGCTGCAGCCCGTTGGACCCTCGGTGCCGACGGCCAGCCTGTGACCGTGATCCGGGACTGCCCCGGTTTCATCGCACAGCGTGTCGTGGCTATGATTGTGAATATCTGCTGCGCCATTGCGCAGAGCGGGGCTGCCTCGCCTGCCGATATCGATAAAGCGCCCAAGCTCGCGCTCAACTATCCCGCAGGTCCCCTGAGCCTTGGCGATGAGGTCGGAGCCGATAAGATCTACCGCATCCTGAAAAACGCCTATGACGCCTACGGCGACCCGCGTTACCGCCCGAGCCTTTGGCTGTTGCGGCGCGCCAAGCTGGGCTTGTCGCTGAAAACCCCTGAAACCATGCCGTCCTGATTACGAGATCAAGCACCTTTCATCTCGAAATCCGACTAAAAAAGGAAATACATCATGCTCAATGCTTATCTTTATGATGGTGTGCGGACTCCTTTCGGCAAGCATGCCGGCAGCCTATCCTCGATCCGCCCCGACGACCTCTTGGGCGCCACCATCCGCGCGCTGATCGATCGCAATCCGGCTGCCACCGAACATCTCGAAGATGTAGTGGTGGGCTGCGCCAACCAAGCCGGCGAGGACAGCCGCTGTGTTGCACGCCATGCCAGTCTCGTCGCCGGCCTGCCGGTCGAGATTGGCGGCACCGTGATCCAGCGCAATTGCGGCAGCGGTCTCGGCGCGATCGCAACGGCGGCCCAGGCCATTACAGCCGGGGAAGGCGACTTGATGCTCAGCGGCGGTGTGGAAAGCATGAGCCGGGCCGCGTTCGTCATGAGCAAGGCCGATGCCGCCTTCAGCCGCAACATCCAGATTTTCGATTCCAGCGTTGGGGCACGCTTCCCGAACAAGCAGATCGAAAAGCAGTTCGGCTCGGACACCATGCCGCAAACCGCTGACAATCTGGCCCGCGAATATCAGATCACGCGGGAAGAGTCCGACCGCTTTGCGCTGCGCTCCCAGGAGAATTATGCCCGTGCCGCCGCCAGCGGTTTCTTTGATGGCGAGATCGCGCCGGTGCATGTGCCGCAGCGTCGCGGCGACCCGATCCGGGTAGACAAGGACGAGAACCCGCGTCCCACCACCATGGAGGCGCTCGCCAAGTTAAAGCCTCTGCACGAGGGCGGCGTCACCACAGCCGGCAGCTCGTCCGGCATCAATGATGGTGCCGTGGCCCTGATCGTCGGCGGTCGGGAAGCCGGCGAACGGCTCGGCAAGGCCCCCAAGGTGCGAATCCTCTCCTCTGCCGTGGCCGGTGTGGAGCCGCGCATCATGGGCTTTGGGCCTGTGCCGGCCTCCAAGAAGGCGCTGGACCGCGCCGGTCTGACCGTTAAGGACATGGATGTCATCGAGATCAACGAGGCCTTCGCTGCCCAGGTATTGGCGTGCCTCCGCGGCCTCGACATCGACTTCGACGACAGCCGTATCAATCCGAATGGCGGCTCGATCGCCCTGGGTCATCCCCTTGGAGCCTCCGGTCCTCGCCTCTTCCTCACCGCGGCCCGGCAGCTGGAGCAGAGCGGCGGTCGGTACGGGCTCGTGTCCATGTGCATCGGTGTCGGCCAAGGGATCGCCGTCGTCATTGAGCGCGTCTGAACCATCCCATAGCGGCCGGCCGGAGAAAAACATTATGAGCATCACAAACGTACTGGAGCGAGAGGTTTCCGAGGACCGCTCCGATTTCACCAATCTCGGAGCAACCTTCCAATGGGACGATCCCTTCCGTCTCGACGATCACCTCGATGATGATGAGCGCATGATCCGGGACAGTGCCCGGCGGTATGCTCAGACCTCCTTGATGCCCCGCATCGTGGAGGCCAACCGAACAGAATCCTTTGATCCTGCGATCATGCGGGAAATGGGCGAGTTGGGATTCTTGGGCGCCCCCATCGACGGATATGGCTGTGCCGGCATTAGTTATGTCTCCTATGGTCTGATCATGCGCGAGCTGGAGCGGGTGGATACTGCCTTCCGCTCGGCCTGCGGCGTTCAGACCACTCTCGCCATGACCCCGATCTACGCCTATGGCAGCGAGGAGCACCGCCGCAAATATCTAGCCAAGATGGCAACGGGCGAGCTGCTCGGCTGCTTCGGCCTGACCGAGCCCGACCACGGGTCCGACCCTGGCAGCATGAAGAGCCGGGCCCGCAAGGTTCCTGGCGGGTACCGCCTTACCGGCAACAAGATCTGGATCACCCATTCCCCCATTGCCGATGTGATGGTGGTGTGGGCCAAGGATGATGACGGTAAAATCGGCGGCTTCATCCTGGAACGCGGCATGCAGGGCCTCTCGACACCGAAGATCCACGGGAAATTTTCGGTGCGCGCATCGGTGACCGGCGAGATCGTCATGGACGATGTCTTCGTGCCCGATGACAACCGCCTGCCCTATGCCAGCGGACTTTCCGCCCCGTTCGGCTGCCTCAACAATGCCCGTTTCGGCATTTGCTGGGGGTCCATGGGGGCCGCTGAATTCTGCTGGCAAGCGGCGCGCTCTTATGTTCTGGAGCGCAAGCAGTTCGGTCGCCCGCTCGCGGCCAACCAGCTGGTCCAGAAGAAGCTGGCCGACATGCAGACCGAAATCACGCTTGGCCTCTTGGGCTGCCTGCATCTCAGCCGCCTGCGTGATCGCAAGCAGGCTGCACCGGAGATGCTGTCGCTCTTGAAGCGGAATTGCGCCGGCAAAGCCCTGGAGATCGCCAGGACGGCGCGCGACATGCACGGCGCCAACGGCATCTCGGATGAATTCCATGTGATCCGTCATGTGATGAATCTCGAAACCGTGAATACCCTTGAAGGCACGCACGACATCCACGCCCTTGTGCTTGGACGTGCGCAGACCGGAATTCAGGCTTTCCGCTAAGGATTGGCGGACACATATAAAAACAGGGAGGAACAATATGAAAAGAAATTTACAACCACTCGTAAAGCCCCGGTCAGTCGCCGTTGTTGGTGCATCGTCCGACTTCCGCAAGGTCAGCGGCCGTCCGGTCAAGCACCTGCTTGATAAGGGCTATAAGGGCAAGATCTACCCGGTCAATCCCAACGTTTCGGAGATCGGCGGACTTCCCACCGTACCGAACATCGATGCCCTGCCGGACGGCGTCGATCTCGCCATTATTGTGCTGCCCGCCAACGGCGTGATCGACGCCGTGCGGGCTTTAGGGCGCAGAAAGGTTCCGGCGGCCGTGGTTTTTGCCTCCGGCTTTGCCGAGATGGGCGAAGAGGGCCGCGCGCTGGAGGCTGAGCTGCGCGCGGCGGCCCAGGCAGCCGGTGTGCGGCTCTGCGGCCCGAATTGCCTTGGCATGTTCAATGCCTTCGAGCGGGTGATCGCGACATTCAGCCAGTATGTGGATGGCGATGTTCCTCCTGGTCCCGTCGCCTTCGTCTCGCAGTCCGGCGCCTTCGGCACGGCGATCTCGGCGCTGGCCCGCAATCGCGGTCTGGGGCTCGGCTATTTTGTGAATACCGGCAATGAAGCGGATGTGACCTTTGTCGATGCCATGGCGGAGGTGATTGAGGATGATCGCATCCGTGTCGGTGCTGGTTATATTGAGGGCCTGAAGGATGGGCGCGGCCTCTGCGCTCTGGCGGATCGGGCCATGGAACTCGGCAAGCCCCTGGTGCTCACCAAGGTTGGTCGCACCGGTGCCGGTGCCCGTGCCGCCGCCTCCCATACCGGCTCCCTGGCGGGCGAGGATGCTGTCTTCGACGGGGTGGTTCTTCAGAAAGGTATCCTCCGGGCCCGCAATGAGGAGCACATGCTCGACCTCGTCGAGGTTCTCTCCTTCTGCGGGTTGCCGGACGGCAACGGCATCGGCATTGCAACCCAGTCCGGCGGGGCGGGCGTGCTCATGGCCGACCGGGCCGAAGAGTTGCAGCTGGACGTGCCCCGGCTCGACGATTTCACGCAGTCCAAGATCCAGGCCTGCATTCCCGGCTTCGGAACAACCTCGAACCCGGTGGATGTTACCGGACAGTTCGTGGCCCAACCCAGCGTGCTCAGCGACAGCGTCATCCACATGTTGGAGGATCCGAATGTGCATGTCGGCATTGTCTGGCTGCAGCTGATGGATGCCCATGTGGACACGCTTCTGGCCATCTTCGACAAGATCAAGGCCTCATCTAGCAAGCCATTCGTGGTGGCCTGGGTCGTAGCCCCTCCCGCCGCCGTCAAAGGTTTGCACGAGCGCGGCATCGCCGTTCTGCGCGGGGCCGAACCGGCTGTTGATGCGGTGGCCGGACTGATCCGTTTTGCCGAGATGCGCCGGGCCTGGCTCGCCGACCTGGCCAAGCGCGCCGCCTATGCGCCAACGCCAATCAGCCTTCCTGCTCTGTCCGGCCCAGTGCCCACGGTGGCGGCGACCGGCCTGCTCCAATCCGCCGGCGTGCCCATGGCGCCCGCGAAGCTTGCCACGACGGCGGCAGAAGCCGTGGAAGCCGCCGAGGCGCTGGGCTTTCCGGTGGTCATGAAGATCGAATCTGCGGACATCCTGCACAAGACCGAAGTTGACGGTGTCCGCTTGGGATTGAAGACCGAAGCCGATGTGCAGAAAGCCTTCGAGGCGTTGATGAGCGGCGTTGCCAAGAAGCGCCCGCAGGCCCGGCTGGACGGGGTTGTTGTTCAGCCCATGCTGAAGGGCGATGTCGAAGTGGTGATCGGCCTGAAGGACGATCCCATCTTCGGCACCGTGATCATGGCAGGGCTCGGCGGCGTGCTGGTTGAGATCCTGAAAGACGTTGCCTTCCGCAAATGCCCGCTGACCCCTCGCGAGGCGGATTCGATGCTGGACAGTTTGCTCGGCGCCGCCCTGTTCGGCGAGGTGCGCGGCCGCCCGGCGGTGAACCGCAAGGCTTTGGTGGACATGGTCTGCCGGGTCTCGGAACTCGGCAATGCCTTGGAAGGCCGGATCGACGAGCTGGACCTCAATCCGGTGATGGTCTCCGCCAAAGGCGCTATTTCCGTGGATGTGCTGGTGGTGTTGAAAAGTTCAGCCGACGCATCTGCTCCACCGGCATCAACTCCGCCCCATCTCATCACGGCCTAATCCGGCCTCAGGTCGGTGACAGCCGATCCTGCAAAGCCCTGGCCAGCCGCAAGCAAGCCAGGGCTTTTGCTTTCCAGCCTCTGGCCACCGCGTGGAAACAGCCGCCTGCAGGACTCGCGCTCAGCATTCGAACTGTAAAGCCTCCGGGCTGGTGAAGGTCTCGGGCAATGTTGAGCATCTGAATCGGCCGATGGCACCGATGGTGCCGATGATCCTAGGATTTTCCAGGTTGGATATCGGCAGATTGGATAATCTACAGAAAATGTCCCCTCTCGACCTTGCACTGCGGTAGATCTCTGGTGCAGGTGCGGCAGTTCCATTTTTCAAAGCATTTTCACAGAGTGCCGCCGCGTTTTAGCGAAGTCTCTGGATATTGGCGGCCCTGAATTTGTTGCACCGCCACATGTATTATTTGCCTAACACATAGAGAGAATAAAGGATATCGATTGGACTGATAAGGCGAAGAGGCCCAAGCTCTTACATTAAGCATGGGATTTAGCGGGACTGCATGCGGAACCTGCTGAGCAATAAGCACAAACGAACAATCTGGGAGGAAACCAAATGGGCTACACGATGAAGTCGGTTATTACCGCCGGTCTGCTCACGCTGGGCATACAGGCCGCTGGCCTGCAGGCGGCACAGGCTGAGAACTACAGCCTGATGTCTGCCCCCTTCGGCAGTGGCTCTTATGTGCTTGGCTCCGCTCTCGAGCAGATCGTTGCCGCCAATCATCCCACGATCCGGATCAGCCACAGCGAGAGCCCTGGCTTTGCCTTCAATCACATGCTCCTGCAAAAGGAGCCTGAGAAGCGCAAGACCATGATCATCGGGTCCGGCCGTGCCATCAGCGCCTTGGCCGTGCGCGGCGAGCCTCCCTTCAAGGAGAAGCTGCCGCCTGTGAAGGCGCTGGCCAATTACAATCTCGGCAGCAACTTCCTCGCAACGCTCGATCCCAATATCAAGACCGTTGCCGACCTGAAAGGCAAGCGTGTCGCGCTTGGCCGTCCCACCCAGATCAATTGGACCTTACAGCCCGAAAAGCTGCTCCGGGTGGGCTGGGGGCTCGGCAAGGATGTGAATATCCAGTTCCTCGGCACGCAGGAGGCCGTAACGGCCCTGCTGGACGGCCAGGTTGATGCTGCTGTGGTCGGCGGCTATTTCGATCCGCTCAGCCAGCAGATGGAGCTGTCGCCGCAAACCACGGAGTTCGTTGCCGGTGCAGGCGGGCGGGCCCACTTCCTGGAATGGGGTGAGGAGGCCGTAATCAAGACCGACACCGCTGGCATGCCGATGGCCCCGATCACCATTCCGGGCAAGGCGCTGCCGACCGGACAGGATCTTGAAGGCTTTGCCGACACGATTTCCTGGACCGTGTCCGATGAGTTTCCGGAAGAGGCTGCCTACGAAATCACCAAGCTGATCATCGAGAATGTCGACAAGTTCAGCAAGTATCATGCCCTCGGCAAGCTGATGTCGCCGGAGGCCCTAACCTATGGCTGGAAGCCGGAGGAGTTTCATCCCGGTGCTCTGCGTGCCTACAAGGAAGCCGGTCTGATCAAGTAATCCAGCTTCTACGGCTTGGCGGTGCATCCCTGCACCGCCAAGCCGGTTGGGTAACCATGGCAAGGCGCTTTCACCGGCGCCAGCCCTAGCCGAAAGATCTACCGATGGACGTTACGAAGATCTTAGACAGGCTTGTTCTTGTGGTCGGACTAGCTGCTGTCGGTTACCATATGCTGATCACGCAAGTCCTGATGGTGGGCTCATTTGAACATCAAACCATCCATCTGATGTTCGTTATCGGGCTCATTTTTCTTAATGGCATGAATCTCGCCAAATTCTGGGCGGCGCGCATTCCCATGGCGGCTGTGCTCGTTGCCGGTCTTGTGGCGACAGGTTATATCTTAATGAACCTCTCCCATTTGGAGATGGTTCTTGGATTTCCCGAGACATCAGATGTTCTGATCGGCGTTCTCCTGATCCTTGTGGTTTTGGAGGGCACCCGGCAAGCTTGGGGCATCGTGATGCCCATCGTCGTATCCATCTTTATTGGATACTTCTTTTTGGGCCATCACCTGCCGGAACCCTTCTATCACCGCCCCTTCAGCTTCGAATATGTGATCTCCTATCTCAGCGTCGGCCTGACCGGGATCTATGGCAGCTTCCTGTCGATCTCGGCCAATTACGTTTTCCTGTTCGTCGTGTTTGGTGCCCTGCTTGAACTCCTGAGGGTAAACGAGCTGTTCACCGAGCTAGGGAAGATTGCCGGACGCTATTTGCGCGGTGGGGCGGGCCAGACGGCCGTGGTCTCGAGCGCCATGGTGGGAACTGTGACCGGGGCAGCCGTGGCCAATGTTGCCATCACCGGTGCCTTTACCATCCCCTATATGAAGAAGTGCGGGTTCCAGCCGCATATCGCGGGTGCCATCGAGGCTACAGCCTCGACCGGCGGTCAGCTGATGCCGCCCGTCATGGGAGCTGCCGCCTTTCTGATGGCCTCTTTCCTGGGCGTCTCTTACTCCAGCATCATGGTTGCCTCGCTGGTCCCGGCCCTGCTCTATTTCTGGTGCTGCATGCTCAGCGTTCAGCTGATCGCGGTCCGCGCCAAGATCGAGTGTCCGGTGATTGATGTGAATAAGAAGCTGATCGCCAAGCGCTTACCCCTGTTCGTGATCCCGGTGGGTCTGCTCGTCGTCATGCTGCTCATGCAGTATTCGGCAAATCTCGCCGCTTTCTGGGCCATCATCGTCGGCGTTGCGCTCAGCTATTCCACCTCCGAGACCCGCCCCTCCTTTGCCGAACTCGGTCGCTGCCTGACGCGCGGTGCTGTGATCGGCGCGCAGATCGGCATCGCACTGGCTTGTGTCGGCATGATGGCTCAGGCCCTGATCACGACGGGAATGGGCACCAAGGTGGCCGGAATCGTCGAAATGCTGGCGGGCGGCAGCCTGATCATCGCCCTGCTCATCACCATGTGCGTGTCGCTCGTCCTCGGTCTCGGCATCCCGACCAGTGCCGCTTATGCGCTGGTGGCCATTGTCGTGGTTCCGGTTCTGATCCAGATGGGCGTGACACCGCTCAGCGCGCATTTCTTCGCCTTCTACTTCGCGGTGGTCTCCGCCGTGACACCACCTGTGGCGCTCGCGTCCTTGGCAGGTGCCAGTATTGCCGGCGCCAGCTATATGAAGACCTCGATCTGGGCCTTTATCATCGCCATTGCCGGCTTCATCATTCCCTTCCTCGTGGTTTACAACCCGGTTCTGGTGCTAGCGCCCACCGACTGGACCTACGGCATCTTCGCCTTGATCGCCGTGCCGATCGGCATCACCACCTTGACCATGTCGATCTTCAACTGCGCCCTCACCATGTTCTCGCTCCGCGAGCGGCTGCTCAGCATCGCCTCCACCCTGTGCGTGCTTGGCTTTGTCGTGCTTCGGCAGGATCAGTCCCATATGTGGGAATATCCAGTCCTGGCGCTGGGCCTCGCGGCGTTCGGCCTGCTGATGTATGGCCAGATGAAGAAGCGACGTGTCGAGACCGCCGGTATGAACAAGGCCGAACACGACCCGTCCCGCTCCGGAATGGTAAACCGGCACATTGAGATGCCGGTAACCGGCTGATAAAGCAGAGGGCCGGTATGCTGAGCGGCGCACCGGCCCTTTTTGCGTCTGGACACAAGGAGTGCCGCGCTCGTGATCGGCCCCATCTTCTTCGCGCTCTTCCCAATCTTTCTGCTGATCGCACTCGGCCATGCCATGCGCAGACGCAGCTTCCTGCCCGATGCCTTCTGGCCCCAAGCCGAGCGTCTCTGCTATACTGTGCTAATGCCAGCCCTGTTTCTGCATGGCCTGGCTACCGCTGATCTCACCGGCATATCCGTCTCTGGTCTCGTCAGTGCCTTGCTGATCCCTATTATCCTTGTTTCACTTCTTTTAATTCTTCTGAACCGCTTTTTGGCCGCGAATGGTCCAGCCTTCACCTCTGTCTTTCAAGGTGCCATTCGATTCAATAACTTCGTCGCGATCTCCGCTGCAGTTGGTCTCTACGGCCAGCCCGCCATTGCCCTTGCTGCCGTTGCCACGGCCGCAATCGTACCAACCGTGAATGTGTTATCAGTTCTTGTTTTGTCCCGTTACGGCTCGGCCCGTTCGCAAACGGCCGAACAAGGGTTCATCTCGATCACGCTTAGAGTGTTGCGGGATATCGCCTCCAACCCATTGATCGTGGCCTGCACTACCGGTATCCTTCTTCAGGTCAGTGTTGCTGGATTACCGCCCGGTCTTGAAAGCACCTTCAAGGCACTGGGTCATGCCTCCCTGCCTTTGGGCCTGCTCTGTGTCGGGGCTGCGCTGAACTGGGAGATCCTGGGCACCGGTCTTCGGTCCACGCTCAGTGCGTCATTTTTTAAGTTTGTCATCATGCCTTTTGCAACCGCATTGGCTTGCTTTTGGCTGGGTCTCGATACGTCTACAGCGGCTGTGGCGGTGCTGTTTCAGGCCGTGCCGACGGCCTCCTCTTCCTATGTTCTGGCGCGCCGCTTAGGTGGCGACGCAGAATTGATGGCCGGTATTGTGGCTTTCCAAACTGTTCTCTGCTTCGTAACGATCCCCATTGTACTTCTGCTGTTTGGTCTTTCACTGTAGACCTGACTGACTGACTGTAGCTCTCCGAGCGCGGAATGGGATTGTCAAGTTGGCGGTGACCGGCGCGCTGAGGCAGCTGTTTAGACGGGCCATGATGAGATCGACCTTGCCCAGCTATACTGGCCATCGGTTCCCGCCCGCGATCATCCACCATGCTGTCTGGCTGTATTTCCGCTTTCCCCTGAGCCTACGCATGGTGGAGGAGATGCTGGCGGTCCGTGGCATTCATGTCAGCCACGAGACGGTACGGCAATAGGGCCTGAAGTTCGGCCAGCTTGACGGTTCACGGTCTTGAAGCCAGACTGCTCCAATATGCCCTCAACTGTGCCCGTACAGGCTGGGATCAAGCGTCCGTCTTCATCCCGCCTGAAGACCTGTGCGAATATGACGCCCGGCAATGCCGGATCCACCTCAGCATCCACTGTCGTTATGGATGGTGGCTGCCCGTCCAGCAAGGGCGCCGCTGGCTGGAAGCGGCGACCGCTCTGGAGGCATCGGGCGGCAAGGCTTTCCAGGACAAGCGACCCGGAGCCCCTGGTCGCGAGGCGTCTCAACTCGAGAAGGACGCCTTTCACATCCAGAAACCCATAAAGGAGGAGCGCCGCTGCATAGTCGCCGTCTCTGATGATGAGCTTGATAGGAGTGCGCATGTCCTGGAACATTTGCTGAAATGGAACAATGAGAAACCCGCAAGCCCGTCAGGTGCCCGCCGACACGGCTGGCCCGGTGTTCACATTGAGGGCGGCCGGTGCGAGCGGTTTCAGCATGTCGACGGGTACTGATTCCCTGGCGCCAGCGGCCGCCTTGCGGATGAAGTGCCATTGACCCGTCCTGCGCAGCACATAGCTTGCCCCGATCTCAGCCTTGTTGGACATGCCGCTGGCGAAAGCCTCGATGCTGTCAGCCGTCCAGGGGCCATCCTGGCGGCTCCATCCATCGTACCAATCGCGATGATAGAACTCGCACATGTCGCCATAACGGCCCATCCATTCCCTGATACCGGGATAGGCATGGTGGAGTGGCGGGTGCGCCACCCCCAGATCCGGACCGATCCGGGCAAGGCATCCCATGGCCAGCAGTTTGCCAAGGGCTGTACGATTGCTCCAGGCCTCTTCGAGCACCTTGCCGAGGCGCGCCGGGTTGCCTTCAAGGTTGCAGTAAACGTAGGTGACGCTTCCGTCCTCGTTCTCAATCCCGATCTGAGCACGTGCCGACATGATACCCTCCTGGCTTGCGGGGCTGATTATCGGCCCTGCGTGCCAGGCGGACGCTGATCCAGGTCAAAGGCAGCCATATATCTTTGGGCTCGCGCACCCACCATCGGTGAGCATGGCCCTGCCGGAGCGGGACCTGCCCCGGCGCGGGGCGCGGACCGACGTGCCTGGTCGTCCTCTCGCCGCCTGCCAGCACGACACACTGCGAAACTGCTGGGGCAATGGTCAGGAAGCCGGCTTCTGCCCGCCGCGTACATGCCTGGCCAGCTCGAAGCCATGACGTTCCGCCTTGGCGGGCAGCCGAGACTGTGAGTCACCTCACGCCCTTGAAGCTGCTTTCAATAAGGACGCTCAGAGAGATAGCTGATGATCGTCGGGACGCGCCTGCAGTCTTGGCTGTCGATCGCCAGCCACGGAGTTGGACCTTCATGATAGGTTGAGCGTGATAGCGTCGAACAGGTCCCCCGCGGCGGTGTCGGCGCACTTGTCTGGTATGATCATCAATGCATCAGCGCCGACCATCGCGGATTGCTGGCCCGAGCCACCATGTCCAAGCCGCCGCGCCACGGCGATGCCGTCCGGGCCAGGGTTCAGCATGACCGGTACATACTCACGACGTCCCTTCTTGTGGACAAAGCTGTGTGCCGCACGTACGGGCCGTGTGCCGAGCGGCCGGTAAGGTTGGCCGGAGAGGACACGCAACAGCGGCAGGGCCAAAATCATCAATGTCACCAGCACCGCATTCGGGTTTCCCGGCAGGCCCAAGAACAGTGCGCCGTTCCGCGCTTGACCTGGTAGCCGCCCCACTGCGACCGGCTTTCCTGGCTTAATGGCAAGCCGCCACTGGTCGATGCGTCCGCCGATATCGGTTAGCGCCGGGCGCAGGTGATCCTCTTCTCCAACTGACATGCCGCCGGAACTCACCAGGGCGTCGCAATCCGTCGCCTGGAGCAGCGCGGCACGAACAGTGGCAGGATCGTCCGCCGCCGTCGGCAGGATCAGAACCTCGAAACCGGCCGCTTCCAATATACCGGTGATCAGAAAGCGGTTGGAATTATGGATGGTGCCTGGAGTGAGCGGCAGGCCAGGCTCGACCAGCTCTGAGCCGGTGGAGAGCACCGCGACACGCAGCCGCCGCCGGACCGGTACCCGCGCCAGGCCCAGTGTTGCCGCCGCCGCGAGATGCCGCGGATCCAGCTGCGTTCCAGCCCTGACTGCCATCGTCCCCGCTGCCAGGTCGTCGCCCGGGAGGCGGACATTGGCGCCTGGTGCCGGCAGGTGCCGGACGACGATATGCCCGGCGCTCTCCAGGCAATCCTCCTGCATTGCCACCCGGTCGCAACCGGGCGGCAGCGGCGCACCGGTGAAAATCCGCACGGCGCCCGGTCCGGGCGCCGCTTCTAGCCCGCTGTCCCCGGCGGCAACCCGCCCGCGCAAGACAAGGACCGGCGCATCCTTCCCCGCCAAATCCTCTGCCCGCAGGGCATAGCCGTCAACAGCGGATCGGGCGAAGTCCGGGACGGGCCGGGCGGCAACCAAATCCGTGGCCAGGACCCGCCCCCGGGCGGCGCGGAGATCCGCGAGTTCCACCTCGGAAACGGGGACAAGGCTGGGCACAAGCCGTCCGAGCAGGTCCTCTGGCAGAGCCAAGCAGGAGCGTGCGGCACCGTCGCCGTGATCCAGCGCTTCCATGCTCCCGCCCGACATCAGTCTGCCAAGGCCGGGGACGGGCTGGATGTGGGGAAATAGCCGGCTGCACTCATCCCGCCGCTGGTTCCGGCCTCGCTCCACCCCGGCGGCACCCCCTGCATGTCCGGAAGGCGGTGCGCAATGCCCTTATGGCAGTCGATGCAGGTGCGCTCGCCCGTAAACAGGAAGGCTTCATGGACCTGCGCGGCCCGCGCACCTTGCCTGGTGATGTCCATGGACTCGGCGCTGTGGCAGTTCCGGCATTCCAGGCTGTCGTTCGCCTTGAGACGGGCCCATTCGTGCTCGGCCAACTCGCGCCGCTTGGCTTCGAACTTGTCGCGCGTGTTGATCGTGCCGAAGATCTTGCCCCAGACCTCCTTGGAGGCCTGCATCTTGCGGGCGATCTTGTCCGTCCACTCGTGCGGGACATGGCAATCCGGGCAGCTTGCGCGCACCCCTGACCGGTTGCTGAAGTGGATGGTGGTCTTCAGCTCCTCAAACACATTGTCCCGCATCTCGTGGCAACCGGTGCAGAACTGCTCCGTGTTGGTCACCTCGAGCGCCGTGTTGAAGCCGCCCCAGAAGATAACGCCGGCAACGAAGCCGCCCAGGGTGAGAAAGCCAAGGCTCAGCTGGGTTGCCGGTTTCGAGATGATTTGCCAGGGGCGGAGCAGGAAACCCGGTATTTTCATGGATGACCTCCACCACCACCCGGCGAGGGTTCGATCAGAGCATCGAACGGCTTGAAGCGGTTCTCCACGATCGGCTTGGCATCCGTCTGCGGCACATGGCATTGGGTGCAGAAGTACCGCCGCGGAGCCACGGCGCCCAGGGTCTGCCCCTCCCGGGTCTGGTAGTGGCTGATGCTGATCATCGGCGCCTGCGTCTGCTCCGTGAACTGCCGACTATGGCAGGTCAGACACTGGTTGTTGTTCCGGGTAACCTGATAGCCAACAATGTTGTGCGGGATGACCGGTGGCTGCTCCGGATAGTTCCGGGTACGGCGCCGGTCGTCCGTGACCTCCTTGGGCAGCGGCGGCGCCTTTGGTTCATCGGTGAAGTTCACCGGCGGCCGGAACGGCGATTGTATCTCCTCGCTGTCCTGAGCCGTCGCCAGCGCAGCGGCCGTCATGACCGCCCCGCTTGTCAGCAGGGCGAGAATGGTGTGAACACGCATGGCCGGTCCCCCCTAAGCCGCCACAGGAGTGACCTTGACGGCACACTTCTTGAAGTCGGTCTGCTTGCTGATCGGGTCAGTGGCATCCAGCGTGACCTTGTTGATCAGTCTGGCGCTATCGAACCAGGGCACGAAGACCACGCCCCTGGGCGGGCGGTTCCGGCCCCGTGTCTCCACACGGGTGCGGATGAAGCCACGCCGGGACGCCACCTCAACCTCGGACCCGCGGCGCAGCCCGCGTGCCTTGGCATCGTCGGGATGCATGAAGATCACTGCCATGGGAAACGCCTTGTAGAGCTCGGGCACCCGCATGGTCATCGACCCGGAATGCCAGTGCTCAAGCACCCGGCCCGTCACAAGCCAGAGGTCGAACTCCGGATCAGGTGCCTCCGCGGGCGGCTCGTAGGGATAGCTGATGATCTTCGCCTTGCCGTCGGACATGCCGTAGAACCGCACCCCCTCGCCCTTGGGCACATAGGGGTCGTAGCCCTCCCGGTAGCGCCAAAGCGTTTCCTTTCCGTCCACGACGGGCCAGCGGAGACCCCGAACCTGGTGGTAGGTGTCGAAGGGCGCCAGATCATGGCCATGGTGACGGCCGAACTCGGCATATTCCTCGAACAAGCCCTTCTGCACGTAGAAACCAAAATGCTGGGCTTCATGGTTCTCGTAGCCCGCCTCCATGTCGGAGACAGGGTACTTGTTGGTTTCGCCATTGGCGAACACGACCTCATAAAGGGTTTTGCCCCGGTACTCCGGATTTGCGTCGAGAATCTCGGCCGGCCAGACCTCGTCCGTGGTGAAGCGCTTGGAAAACTCCATCAGCTGCCAGAGGTCCGAGCGCGCCTCCCCGGGAGCCCGCACGAGCTGGTGCCAGAAATGGGTGCGCCGCTCGGCATTGCCGTAAGCGCCTTCTTTCTCCACCCACATCGCGGCCGGCAGCACGAGGTCCGCCGCCATGGCCGTCACCGTGGGATAGGCGTCGGTCACCACGATGAAGTTCGCCGGGTTCCGGTAACCGGGATAGGTTTCCTGCTCCGTATTGGGGGCTGCCTGCAGGTTGTTGTTGCACATCACCCAATAGGCGTTGAGCTTGCCGTCCTTCAGCATACGGTCCTGCATGACCGCATGATAGCCGGGCTCCCCGTTGAGCAGCCCCGCCGGGAGCTTCCAGATCTTTTCCGCCGTGCCCCGGTGCTCGGGATTGGTGACCACCATGTCGGCCGGGAGCCGGTGCGCGAAAACGCCGACCTCGCGCGCGGTGCCGCAGGCGGATGGCTGCCCCGTCAAGGAGAAGGGCCCGTTGCCGGGCAGGCTGATCTTGCCGGTCAAGAGGTGGATGTTGGTAACCAGGTGGTTGCACCAGACCCCGCGGACATGCTGGTTGAAGCCCATGGTCCAGAAGGAGACCACCTTGGTCTTCGGGTCGGCATAGAGCTCGGCAAGGGCCAGCAGCCGCTCCTTCGGAACACCGGTGAGTTCGGCCGTATACTCCAACGTGTAGGGCTTCACCAGCTCGGCGAAACGATTGAAATCGCAAGGCTTGCTGTCCGCGGCGTCACGGGCATGCGTGGCCTTCATTTCGAGTTCGTGCTCCGGCCGCAGCCCATAGCCGATGTCGGTGACACCCTCATGGAAGGTGGTGTGGCTGTTCACGAACTCCGTGTTGACCCGGCCGGTCTGGATGATGTGGTTGGCCACGAAGTTCAGGATCGCCAGGTCGGTTCCCGGATGGAACACCATGGGGATATCGGCCAGGTCAAAGGTGCGGTGCTCGAAGGTGGAGAGCACGGCCACCTTGACATGGGGCGTGGACAGCCGCCGATCCGTCACGCGGGTCCAGAGGATCGGGTGCATCTCCGCCATGTTCGAACCCCAGAGCACAAAGGCATCCGTGGTCTCGATATCGTCGTAGCAGCCCATCGGTTCGTCCATCCCGAAGGTGCGGATGAAGCCGACGGCGGCCGAGGCCATGCAGTGGCGGGCGTTCGGGTCGAGATTGTTGCTGCGGAACCCCGCCCGCATCAGCTTGGATTGCGCATAGCCTTCCCAGATCGTGGCCTGACCGCTGCCGAACATGCCGACGGCCTTGGGGCCCTTTTCCTTCAGGACCCGCTTCCACTGGCGCGCCATCTCGTCGAAGGCCTGCTCCCAGCTAACAGGCTGGAACTCACCATCCTTGCTATAGGCGCCGTCCCGCATCCGCATCAACGGGGTGGTCAGACGGTCGGCCCCGTACATGATTTTGGAGAGGAAATAGCCCTTCACGCAGTTCAGGCCGCGGTTCACCTCGGCCTGCATATCGCCGTGGGTGGCTACGACCTGATTGTCCCGCACCCCCACCATGACGCCGCAGCCGGTGCCACAGAACCGGCATGGCGCCTTGGACCATTTCAGTTGTGCAGCCTCACCAACCGCGAGCGGCGCCTGCGCCGACGCCGGAAGGCTGATGCCGGCGGCCACAGCAGCCGTAGCCACGGCCTGGCTCTTGATAAAGTCACGCCGGGATAGGCCGGGGTGGTTGATCTGCATGGTTCGTATCTCCCCCTTCGTCCTTCACGCGCTCCTCGTGGTGAAAGACCATGACAGCTGACATCACGCCGGACAGAAGCTGGATCTGGGTCAGGGCCTCGGCGATGGCGCCGGCACTGTTGCCTTCAACAGTAACGATGACCTTGGCTCCTTCCTCGATCTGCACCTCTGCTCCAGGAATTGTTGCAATATTGGAGCGCACCTGCTCCGCCACTGCGGGTTCGCGCTGCACCAGCAGGCTGGCGATATGAAATTCATCGGCCATGACCAGCCCCCTCTTCTGCCGGCGCGACACGCACGGCGCCGACGGGACAGACCGATACACAGGCGCCACACCCGCTGCATGCCTCTCCATCGACCTGCGCCTTGGCCCGCCCGCCAAGAGTGACCTCGAATCCAATGGCCGTCTCCGGGCACGCATCGCCGCAACTGCGGCAGTAGGTGCCGCCGGCAGCAAGACAAGCCTCGCCGATACTGGCCACGATCTGCCACGGGTCGAGAGCACGGCTGACGAAGATCGGTTCGGGGCAGGCGTTGGCGCAATCCCCGCAGAAGCTGCATTCGCCAGTCTCGAATACGGCTTCCGGAAAGCCGCCGTCCCCAGCGACAAGCACGCCGTCAACACAGGCCGCGATGCAGGCGCCGCACCGCGTGCAAAGGTCGGTAAAATGCTCAGTCTCCGCCCAGGGGGGGCGCACGGGCTGCGGCCCCGCCGGCTTACCCCGCCGCAGAAACCAGCGCCGCGACAGATCTACATCCTGCATTGCGCCTCCATCAAACATGGGGCGGGCCCGGCGGACCGGCGATCAACTGATACATCCAGACCATGAACCCGTACCCGCCAACCACCGCGACGGCGACGAACGGCCAGATGACAAAGGCAAGAAAGAAAAACATCATCAACTCGCGCCGCCTTTGCATGCGCGGGTTCAAGGACGGGTCCATGGCAGCGTTGGGCTCCGCTAGAGCTTGCCTGTTCATTGGCATGACCGCGCTCGCTTCAGGGGCGCTGCAGGATACAGCGCCATACCGGAGGGACAGTTATCAGGGTGAAACCGGCCAAGGTACATGCGGTTCCCCTGATGTAAATTTTTATTAAAGACTATTGCCAGCCCTGTGCAAGCTATGCCTAGCATAAAGTCTCCTGGGGTCGCACGAACAAAAGTGAGGAACTCTGGATGGGCAATAGAATGAGGTCACCCGCGGCGGTGGCCGGAAGTGTGCTGGCAATTTTAGTTATTTCCGCGCCAGTTTCATTCGCCGAGATGAATAGTTCGGCCGCAGAAGCATCTGCGGACTATGATGGCATTCTTCTTCAGCAGGTTTACCAACGCGGCCTTGGTGAGATTGCGCAGGCTGAAATTGCGGCGCAGCGTTCCGAACATCCCCAGGTGCGCGAGCTTGCCCAATTGGTTCTTGTCCAGCAGCGCAATCTCAATCGCGCCTTGAAGGAGCTGGCGGACCGCCAGCGGATTGCCTTGCCCGCCGCTCCCTTGGACGAGGATCGGCAGGTGCTTGAGCGTCTGCGAACGTTGCACGGGCAGGCTCTCGACAGCAGCTTCCTGCGCGACCGTGTCCAAGGCCTCATGCGCCAGACGAACATCCTGTATAAGCTGGCGGCGCAGGGCAGCGATCCTGCTGTGAGGGCGTTGGCCGAGAACCAAGCGCCGAGGATGGATGAGATTCGTCAGCGGGCGCTTGAATTGCGTGTTGCCGTGGCGCCCATTGAGGATGGGCCAGTAGGTGCTGTTCCCAACGCATCCCAACCGGCCGAAACCTCGGGCGAGATACCCGGGGATGGTACCGGTGGGCGCGTCAACGCCACATCCTCGTCGAACTAGCCCGGGGCCGGCAGCAAGCGAGGGGAGGGCACGCCCGATGGACTACGAGAGCTTCTTCAAGAGCCAGATCGATGGCCTCCGCCGCGAAGGCCGCTATCGGGTGTTCGCCGATCTTGAGCGCCGGGTTGGCGAGTTTCCGACGGCTTCCTTCTTCCCGGAACCGGATTCGCCGGCCCGGGACGTGACGGTGTGGTGCTCCAACGACTATCTAGGTATGGGCCAGAATCCGGTCGTCATCGGCTCGATGATCGAATCGCTGCACAAGTGCGGCGCCGGAGCCGGCGGCACCCGGAACATCTTTGACCTACCTTGTAGGGGCGATTGGGGCTGCAGCCCCGGCGATGGCTTCTCCCACCATGACGACGCCCGATGCCATGGGTGAAATGACCGCCTTGTCCGATCTGGGCGGACCTGAAATGGCTGCTCAGCCTCCATGATTGGACACCAACGCGGACGGTTACGCACCTTGCCAAGTGATGGACGGCATGTCCTGCTTTGCCATGTGTGCGATCACGCCGCCCCAGGCTGCCACGCTTGCGGCAATGCGGCCCGCGCATGCGGAATGGCACGTCCAAGACCATCTGCCGCCGCATATGGTGGCCCCACCGCAGCACCCTCCGCAGACCATCTGACGACCAGCTGACTCGACCACCGATGTTCCGGGTTGCATTGCGCACCGGGCGGGGTCCGTTCGACCTGTTCGTTCGGAGGACAATGCATATGAGGCCCCAGGCCATCGTGGCTATTCTGGCCATTGCCGCCGCTGGTGTTGGCGGAGGCGTGCTTCTGGAACGCCAACTTCTATCGGCAGATGCTGCTTCTCCCGCCACCTCTCAGGACAGGAAAATCCTGTACTGGTGGGAGCCCATGATCCCCGACTACAAGAGCGATAATCTCGGCAAGTCGCCCATGGGCATGGACATGGTGCCGGTCTACGAAGGCGAGGAGCCCGGCGCAAGCTGGCCGCCCTTGGGGTTTCCGACCGGCAGATGGAGGAGATCAGAAAGTCACCCAACCACCTTGCCTGCCACCGCGCCCTCCCGGATTGTTCAGGACTGGTAGGATGGGAGTTGGGCAGCATCTGGACAAGACACCGCAAACTAGGTCATTAGCAAGCTGGCTCTATGCCATCGCCCTGCGTAGCAAGTCATGCTGGCCCTCAGCGCCGACCAGTTACACTTGATTAGGCAGCCATAAGTTCATCGGCTGGACCGAAATACTCATAGTGAATGCGGTGGGACGGCACGCCGACCTGTGACAGGCCTCCAACAAACGTTCGCAGGAACGGACGTGGGCCGCAGAGGAAGAAATCTGCCTCGCCGACCGGCGTGTTGGCGGCCAACCATTCCACCGTGATCAACCCGGCACGATCATAATCCTGCCAGAGGCGGTCCTCTGGCCGCGGCTCCGCATAGAAGGTGACAGCGGTGGTTACGCCAGGGGCTTGCGCGGTTAGGCTGCGTACAAGAGGGCCCATAGCGTGCGTAGAGCCGTCCTGGGTGCCATGGATGTAGTAGACCGGCACTTCCAGTCGCCGCTCGACGAGGGCCTCCAGCATACTGACCATCGGCGTCAGCCCCACACCGCCGCTCAGCAGCACCACGGGCCGCGCGATCGGATAGTCCAGGAAGAACTCGCCCGCAGGCGGAGCGACACGCAATTTGTCTCCTGGCTGAATGCGGTCGTGCAGCCAGTTGGACGCGATGCCGTTGGGCTCCCGCTTCACCGAAATGCGATAGCTGATCCCATTTGGGCCCGAGGAGATCGAGTAGTTCCGCTTGAGCGGATGGTGTCCTGGAACATCGAGCCAAAAGGTCAGGTACTGCCCGGGCCGGTGCCGCAGGACGGGTCCGTCATCGGCAGGAAGCAGGGTGAATGAGGTAATGATATCGCTCTCTGGCTGCTTGCCGGCCACAGTAAAATCGCGCCAGCCCGACCAGCCGCCGGGGGCCGCGGAAAGCTCGCCATAAATCCGGGTTTCGCGTGCGATCAGCACGTTAGCCAAGAACCAGTAGGCCTCGCCCCAGGCAGCTAATATTTCGTCGTTAGCAGCATCGCCGAGCACGTCTTTGATGGCCCCTAGCAGCGCCTCGGCCACGTAGGGATAGTGCTCGGGCAGAATGTTCAGTCCAACATGCTTCTGGGCAATGCGCTCCACGGCAGGTGCCAGGGCGCCCAGATTGTCGATGTTGCGTGCGTAGGCCAGCACGGCCCCGGCAAGCGCCTTGGGCTGGGAACCGGTCTCGCCGTGGTGGGACTGGTTGAACAGGTCGCGGATGTCCGCAATCCGAAACAGGCGCTCGTACATGCGCCGGGTGATGGTCAGGCCGTGCATCTCTAGGGCGGGCACGGTCGCCTTCACCACAGCAATTGTCTGCGGGCTGAGTTCCTTCATCCTATCCTCTCTCCTCCCGATTGCTGGCTGGGCGGTCAACCAGATCGATGGGGGCTGGTTCCCCAGGAGCTTTCAAAACATCGTTTGGCCGCCTGTACAGTCCATCTGATCAGCATTATTCTCTCCCCGGCCCGCTACCAGGACGACAGCAGACCGGCAAGGAAGCCGGAGCGAGAGCCATGAAACCACATTTTCTCGTACTTGGAGCGGTTCTGCTGGCAGGAGGTTGCAGTTATGATGCCACCTCGCCTGGCCGAACAGGCTGATGCGGAGCGCGCCGCGGCCGAAGCTTTGAGAGACCACCAGAAACAGGTGCCGGACGGCATTCCCTCGCATGATGGCGGTGCGCAAACGGCAGCCGGTCTTCTGCGATAGGCAGAAGAGAAGAAGGGCCAGCCTACATGGTTGCAGGCTGGCCCATCTGCCGCCGTGGCCACGAGCTGCTCTCGTGGGCACGGCTGGTGTGCACATCAGTGCCAATGCTTCGCTGGTGTGGAAGTTCCCGGAGAACGCCTTCTCAGCGGCCGACGCCTGCTGTTGTGCTGCGCGCGGCGTGTACTTGGCGGGTACCGGTCTTGCCGCCGAAGGCGGCTGCGGCAGCGCCTAAGGCCAGTGCGACAAAGCCCCAGATCGCAGCGTGGCTGGCCGCATTGGCGGCGGTTTCGGCCGTCTGCCGGGCCTGGGTTTCGGCTTGCTGCAGGGCCTGATCGACCTGCGCCTGGATCTGCTCGGGCGTCTGTCCGGCGAGCTGGGCCAGGATCTGGCTTGCCTGCTGCCGCGCCTGCTGCGCCTGCTCACCGCCCTGGAGCAGTTGCGGGGCGAGGTCCGTCAGTTGCTGGCGAGCCTGCTGCACCTGCTCCGGCGTGGCGTCCGGGGCCACTTGGCTGATCAGCTGATCCACCTGACGGCCGATCTGGCCGCCTGTAATGCCGCTGTTCTGCGCCGCCTGGGTTGCCTCTGGTACGGCCCCTGCCGCGCTCTGCAATCCGCTGGTCAGAGTGTTGAAAGCACCTCCCACCATGCCGCCGATAGCGCTGGTCAGCAGATAAAAGGTCAGCAGAAGCACGAACGCCCAGGTGATCAGACCGTGGAGCAGTCCGTCGCCGCTCTGGACCACGCCGGCCAGCCGGGCCGCGGTGTATCCGCCCACGAACATGGCAACGAGCATGCTCACCACCCACCAGATCGCAGCGCCGATGCCGAGCGAACTGGCCGCCGGCGAGCCACCTGGCTGTACCGGGTCAACAGTGGTGAGGCCGATCCCGATGCCTAATAGGCTGAGCAGGATATTGACCGCAAGCGCCAGGACGACACCGCCAAACACGGCCCCCCATGAAACGCGACGCGCGGTCGGTACAATGTCGACACGGGCGTCCGTAGCCGGGGCCACGCCGGTGGGCCCGCTGCCCGTATCGTATGTCTGCACGCGATCCATCGTAATAACTCCTGGATGGCGGTTGCCGCGCCGGTTGCACGGTGCTGCACAAACCTTTTCTGTCAGAGCAGGTTCCTTTTATTCAGCGATGCTTATAAAAGCAGAGCAGCGGAATGAAGACGCATGTAAAGCAGCTATAGCTGCCGGCACTTCTTAGCAACCTAGGGGTATGTAACTGGCTCACCGGTAATTAGGCGGCTTGGAACTTGCCGCCTAGAATTCTGTTGGCCGCCATCATTTCTCAGGACGTGGAGCAAAGCCGATGGCGGATCAGCCGAGGAAGGTGGGTGTCTATGACACCGACGGCACCAGTACGGCCCCGAAAACGGATGTGAAGGTCGAGCGGACGGAGACGGGCGGCAGCAAGACCCTGTGGTGGGTCATCGGTCTCATCATCCTGGCCGTCATCGTCGCCCTGCTCGTATTCTGACGGGAGCAAACGCATGGACTCCCGTCGGACTATTCCCCTGCACGAGGAAGTACTCTCCGTCGGGAAGAAGGCTGTGGAAACCTCGACCGTCCGCGTCGAGACCCATGTGCATGCCCGGGAGCAGACCGTCGAGCAGGAGCTGGACAGCACGACGGTCGACATCGTCCGGGTTCCCGTGGGCCGGGTGGTCGAAACCGCCCCCGAGGTCCGCCAGGACGGCGATGTCCTGATCGTGCCTGTGCTCGAGGAGGAGCTGGTCGTCACCAAGCGGCTGATCCTCAAAGAAGAAGTCCACATCACGCGGCGGGTCAGCCGCCGCACCGAACAGATTTCGGCAACTCTGCGCACCGAAGAGGCCAGCGTGACCCGCGACGGGATGCTGGAGCGCAGCGACCAACCAAGCGAGGAGTGACCCCATGAGCGACAAGACCATTGTTGCGCTTTACGACGACGTGACCACGGCGAACCAGGTCCTGAGCGAACTCGATTCCGCAGGGCTCCGGCGGTCCTTCCAGGTGATGGGCGGGGCGCATGCCCAATCCGCCGCCGACTTCGGCAATGACCGCGGCGTGTTCAGCAGCTTCGGGCACGACTATGACAGCCCGGGCAAGCGCGTCGGCACGCTGACCCGCCTGGGCGTTCCCCAGGCCGATGCGGAAGCCTATGCCGAGGGACTGCGCCGCGGCGGGGTGCTGCTGGTCGGCCACGTCAGCAGCAACCATTGCGACACGGCGATCGAGATCGTTCAGCGCCATGGTCCGGTGGATATCGACGACCGGCTGCGGTCCTATCGGGAGAGCGGCTGGTCCGGCTATGACGCCAGCTCGGAAGAGTATGACGCCACCCGCGCCACGGAAGAGCGCAGCCGTTACGGCTCCGGCCTGAGCAGGGCGGCGGCGTCCCTGCGCGATACGGACCGCACCTCGGCCGGCACCGCCACGGGCAATGAGGAGCATATCCCCATCGTCGAAGAGAATGTCTCGGTCGGCAAGCGCGCCGTCGAACAGGGCAGCGTTCGCGTGCGCAGCTATATTGTCGAGACGCCGATCGAGGAGCAGGTGCGACTGCGCGACGAAACCATCACGGTGGAACGTCGCGCGGTCACCGGCGCCTCCGGCGACATTCCGGCCGACGCCTTCCGCGAGCGCACCGTGGAGGTGACGGAGACGGATGAGGAGGCGGTAGTTGCTAAGCAGGCCCGCGTGAAGGAGGAGCTTGTCATCCGCAAGGATGTCGAGGAACGGGCCCAGACCATTTCCGACAGTGTTCGCCACACCGAGGTCGAGGTCGACGACAATCGCGGCACCGCCGGCCGCCGCACCGACCGGTAGCGGCCGACCCGTATACCTGACGAGTGGCGCCCTCGGCGCCACTCGTTCCACCATTAGATGTTCAATTCCAGGCTTTGCAGATGGCTTCATAGGGGGTGAAACCGCTTAAAGTCTTCGTTTGGCGGGCGAAGTTGTAGGCGGTGCCGAAATCGGCCATATGCCGCCGGAGATGGTCATGGCTCTCGTGATGGAAGCGCTTGACGGTGGCATCCTTGATCGTCCGGTTCATCCGCTCGACTTGGCCGTTTGTCCATGGATGGTGGGGTTTTGTCAGGCGGTGCTCAATGTCGAGGTCGGCACAGGCCGCTTCGAAAGCGTGGCAGCGAAAAGGCACCTTCTCGGCACGCATTGCCTTGATGTCTTCGGGCGTCCAGGCAGTGCCTGACGGTTCGGTGAAATGCGTGCCATTGTCCGTGAGGACGGTGTGGATCTTGTAGGGAACGGCCGCTGCAAGAGCCCGAAGGAAATCGCCGGCGACACGGCGAGTGGCTTTCTCATGCAACTTGGCGACCGTCTTCAGATTGATCTTGTACCGCTTCGCAAACCCCCTCAGGCTCTCTTAACTATGCTGTATCGCTGGACGGACTGCCACTGCTGTTGTGGCGCTTCCATGGTGAACCTGACCCATAGGGCGGCCACCTTGGTCTCGCGGACCACCCGGCCCTTGGCCTCCACCACGCACACGCTGCTCAGTTCCAACGACACGTCGATCCCGGCATACTGCTCCATGGCTGCTCTCCGATGATGCTCGGGGCCGACCCGCTCGGGCCCCGTTCCTCACACCATTACTCTGGGGGACAGCCACCCAGCACGCCATCCTTTGGCCCCAGCCCATTACGGCATCTAGCAGTCCCCGCGTCTCCATTGCGGCGGCATACGCCGCGTCAGTTCATATGGCATTCGAACCACTCCAGGCTCTGTTTCGGCTCGCGTTGAAACCAGCAGTACACACCCCACCGGCGGGTGGCGCCTTCGATCCAGTGCAGTTTCTTATCCGCGACGGGAATGTTGTCGAACATCGCTTGCACGTCACTCGGTCGGGTCAACACGTCATCACGGACCTGAAACAGGAAGGTAGGCACGCTCACGCTCTTGGCCGGTTCCACCGGTGACATCTCGTCAAGATCGAAGCTGGTGATGAGTTTCTGTTCCTGCTCGAACTCATCGATTCGATCTTGCAGGCCGAAATGCTCCAGCGTCCTTTCCATGATGGACCGAACCGATATGGGCTGCCCCCCCACCATGCAGCGCACGTCCTCGAAGTAGCTCAGGCTGCATGCCATGGCAAACATGCTGGAGCCGGCACCGAGGCAGCGACTGAACAGGCCGATCGTCATGTCGCTCAGGTCCGATTGCGACCTCGCATAGTTCAGCGAACCGATGACGTCGCGACATTCATACTGCCCATTGCTCTGCATGCCGCCGTTCGCGGCGCCGCTGTGCCCGAAGTTTCGGAAATCGTAGGTCAGGACATTGTAGCCGTTGTCGTGCAGGATCTTGTAGTCCGGGATAAAGTTCACCTCGAAATCGTTGCCGGCGAAATCTCCGAAAGTCGACTTCCAGGGCTCCATATGCGCCGGAAGTCCGGTCCGGCTGAAGGAGAGCGGATGGTTTGCAATGATGAGTTTGCGTGATCCCTCGCATGGAATAAACCAGGCTTCGAGCGGCACTCCGTCCTCAGAAGGGAAGGTCACATTCTCGAAGCTGAGGCCATGATCGCTCGGCCTATGGAGAAGCGGGGAGCGAATGGGATATCCGAACCCGTGCGCCAGCTTCTTGATCATTCCCCGGATCTGTTCCTCGGTTTTTGTCTCCGGAATTGTTGGTGTTTGCGACATTGTGAGACTCCTTTTGAGTGATGAGCGGTCGGCTCGCATCGCGTTCTGAAAAGCGATGCGGTGGGCTGGGCGCAGCGCGCGACGCGCGCTGGCCCGTTCCAACTCAGCTGGCCGGGAGATTTGGTCCGAGCAGCCTTTCCAGGCCGATGCGCCGCAGCATCTCGGCGCGAACCCGGTCGGCGACGCCGTTGACCTCTTCCGCTCCGTCACGAGAGGGATCCACGTGCACACGGAACGGCCGCTTGCCGAACGGCGTGTCCACGACGCGCACGATGGCTCGGGCGACCTCCGCAGGGTCCGCATCCCCGGGTTCGAGCGAGGCGAGGCCCTGGAGCGCCTGCTGGTCCACCCCTGCGAGTGGACCATCCATATACGCGGCGGCCACCTCCGGGCTCGCCGGCTTGCCGGCGTGGGCGAAGTGGTTCGTGCCGGAAGTGAACGCGCCGGGCACGATGATCGAAGTCTCGATGCCCCAGGGCGCAAGCTCCGCGGCATAGGAGACGGCAAGGGAGTCCATGCCCGCCTTGGCCGCGAAGTAAGGTGCGAGGAAGGGCGGCGTGCCGCCCCGCGTCGACGAGGAGGAGACCCAGACGACGAGCCCGTGACCCCGCGCCCGCATGGCGGGAAGCGCGGCGCGGTTGACCCGCTGCGTCGAGAGCACGTTGGTGTCGTAATAGCGAGCCAGGTCCTCGGGCGAGAACGCCTCTGCCGGACCGAAGCCCATGTGCCCGGCATTGTGGATCAGCACGTCGATGCCACCCGTCTCCGTCTCGATCGCCGCAACGCAGGTAGTAACGGAGTTGTCGTCGGCCACGTCCATCTCCGCGGTGCGCAGGTCTACGTGGTGGTCTCTGGCATAGGCCGCAGCCTCCTCGACGCGAGGCGCGTTGCGCCCCTTTGTCTTGCGCATGGTGCCGTAGACGGTATGGCCCGCGTCGGCGAGTGCGCGCGCCGTCATGGCGCCGAACCCGCTCGATGCGCCGGTGATGAGGATGGTTTTGGTCATGTCCGCCTCCCTCACACCATGCCGCCATTGGCGCGCAGCGTCTGGCCGTTGATCCAGCCGCCGTCCGGGCCGGCGAGGAACGATACGGTGGCGGCGATGTCCTCAGGCTGGCCGAGCCGCTCCAGCGGGTTGGCGTGGCTCAAGCCCTCGATTTGTTCCTCGGTCTTGCCGTCCAGGAACAGGGCCGTCGCGGTCGGCCCGGGCGCCACGGCATTGACGGTGATGTTCCGGCCGCGCAGCTCCTTCGAGAGAATGGCGCTCATGGCTTCGACGCCCGCCTTGGTCGCGGTGTAGACGCCATAGGTCGGCAGCTTCGCGCCCACGACCGAGGTCGAGAGATTGATGATGCGGCCACCATCCTGCATCCGTCGCGCCGCCTCGCGCAGCGTGTTGAAGGTGCCCTTGAGGTTCACCGTAATCGTCTTGTCGAAGAGCTCATCGTCGCTTTGCGCCAGCGGGGCAAGTGGCATGATCCCGGCCGAGTTGACCAGCACCTGCGGCACGCCGAAGGCGTTCTCGGCGCGATCGAAGAGGCTTGACACCTGCTTCGGGTCGGAGATGTCGGCCTGCGCGGCGACGGCGCGGCCGCCAGCCGCCTCAATCTCCGACACGACCTCCGCCGCGGCAGAAGCGCTGCCTGAATAGTTCACCACGACAGCGAAGCCGTCGGCGGCGAGGCGCTTGGCAATGGCCGCCCCGATGCCGCGGGAGGCGCCGGTTACGAGAGCGACTTTCCAATCGTTGATCGTCATGATTTGTCCTTTCCGATTCGCACCCGGCGGTTCTTGCCGGGGTATCCCACATTTGGGTACCGACGGTTCACGGATAATACCTTTCCATTCGGCATCAGTATCCGAGATACTCGAACAATGGACAGAATTGACGCCATGCGGGTCTTCTGCCGGGTGGCGGAGACGCGCAGCTTCACCAAGGCCGCGGCCGATCTGGAGCTACCGCGCTCGACGGTGACCGACGTGGTCAAGCGATTGGAAGCGCAGCTCGGCGTGCGCCTGCTCGACCGCAGCACGCGCGTGGTGGCGCCGACGCTCGACGGCGAGGCCTGGTACCGGCAATGCGTCCGGATCGTAGCCGATGTCGAAGAGGCCGAGGCCGCGTTCAGGGGCGAAAATCCGGAAGGCGAGCTGCATGTGAACGCGCACGGCACCCTGGCCCGTCACTTTATTCTGCCCGGATTGCCGGATTTCCTCGATCACCATCCCGGGATCCGGCTCACGCTCTCTGAAGGAGATCGGCTCGTCGATCTCGTGCGCGAGGGCGTTGATTGCGTCGTCCGAGTCGGCGAGCCTGCCGACAGCGATCTCATCGCAAGACGCCTTGGATCCTTGCCCGAGATTACGGCGGCATCGCCGGATTATCTCGAACGTTACGGCACGCCCACGAACCTGGACGACCTGCACCGCCATCGCGCCGTCGGCTTTCTGTCCTCCAGGACGGGGGCAGCGCTGGCCTTCGAGTTCACCGTCGGGGACAGGACAGTCGAGCGCGCGATCCAGCCATCGATCCTGATGACATCGGCGGAATCCCTGGTCAGCGCGGCGCGGCTAGGGCTCGGCATCGTCCAGGTTCCGCGCTATCACCTGAGCGACGATCTTGCATCGGGTCAGTTGGTCGAGATCTTGCCGGACCTGCGGCCTAACCCATCCCCCGTGTGTACACTCTACCCGCGTGATAGACAGCTCTCACCGCGCGTTCGCGTCTTCCTCGATTGGCTCGGCCGCATCGATTTCGGCGGCGAAGTCGACCAGCGACGAGTGGAGGTGTCCTGATCTGACCTGCTTGAACGCCACATGATCGGCAGCCTTCAATACGAATTCACGCGCCATCCTGGGAGTGCTCCACCGCCGACCTCAACCGGTCCGGTTTGCCGAGTATGCGCTGCGTCCGGAGTGCGGCAAGCCTCTTTTCCAGGGCGAGGGATATGGATTCGTAGGCTGTGCTTCCGAGCGCAAGACGGAATGGCGGGTTCGATGCATCAGCCGCCACAATCATGGCACCCACAGTGCGCTCGGCATCGCCTTTCACCTCGAACTCGCCCCTTATCAGCGCTCTCCGCATCTGCCCGGCGGGCGTGTCGTCATATGCCGTTAGCGGTGCGCCATAGACAAGCCCGGCGCCGAAGTTCGTGCCGGTCGGACCGGGTTTGATGATGATGAAGTCGACTCCGTAACTCGCTACCTCCTGCGCGACGGATTCGACAAAGCCTTCGATACCCCACTTGGTCGCGTCATAGAGGCTGAAACTCGGATAAGCGATCTGGCCACCTTCGGGGGAGACCTGCACGATCCGTCCGCCGGCCTGGCGGGGGAGATGCGGCAGCACCACCCTGATGAGTTGGATGGAGCCGGTCAGATTGGTCGCGATCTGGTGCTCGATCTGCGCATCATCCAATTCCTCGGCCGCGCCGAACAGGCCGTAGCCGGCATTGCTTACGGCCATATCGATGCGTCCCATTCGAGTAAATGCGGTCTCGACATGCGGTGATCGCGATCTATGAGGCGGTTCTTTTCTCCGGCACTGTTTCCGCCGGAGTGGCAGGACCACTATCACCAGCATGGGAGAGCACCATGGCGCAGTATGCGGTGTATTTCCGAACCGAAGTTTGACCCCTTAGCTCCCCGCCAAATCAGAAACTTAGGCGCGCCGATCGGCACAAGACCTCACGCCGATTCACATCCAGGCGGGGCGCGCTATGCTCACTCGAGGGCCGCCTGTCCGCATGCCCCGAGTATGAGGCCGCCGCCTGCATGGAACGCGTGCCGCCTGCCCTGACGCCGGTCACATACTTCTCGCTGGCGTTTCCTCGACGGCGTGTCCGATATTGTCTCCCCATTCGCACCAACGAGCCCCACATGAACAAGATCGAAATGATTGCCGCCGTCGCCCAGACCACCGGCCTGTCCAAATCCGACGCCACGAAGGCCGTCGACGCCGTGTTCGACGGCATTGCAGATGCCTTGAAGAAGGGGGACGACGTGCGCCTGCTGGGCTTCGGCAACTTCGCGGTTGCCCAGCGCGCAGCCCGCCAGGGCAAGAATCCGCGCACCGGCGAGAGCATAGAGATTGCTGCCTCCAAGCAGCCCAAGTTCACGGCTGGCAAAGGGCTGAAGGACGCCGTCAACGGCTGATGCAGGCGTAAGGGAGCGGCATGCTCCGCTCCCTTGAACCGGGTCAGCCAAATATCTCCCGCCAATCAGCTGGCCCCCCTCACGCGCAGACCGCGAAACGCCCGCCATTGTCCTCATTGACATGCATGCGGCCGTGAGCCGGCCGGTCAGTGGACGCTGCGTCCGACGGTCCACCGGAAGACCTCTGCCTCGGCCCGATCGGCGGGAACGTCGGGATGGTGAAGGCGGAAGATGAACAGCGCCGCCTCGACGGCGTGCTTCTCGGGTGCGCCGGACGCCTTCATCTCGGCAAAGGCGCGTTCGACGGCGGCTTGGCAGCACATGATTTCCTCCGTGCAACGCGGTGATACGTCCCTATGGTCCAAGGATTTTGACATAGACGGGCACAAAGCCAAGTCCACCGGCGAGCTCGGCAAGGCAGCCAAGCACCGGGCCGACGGCACGCCCCAGCAGCTAGCCTCCTAAAGCCCACGAGGGTTCCCCCTCCGACCAGGGTTGCCGTGATGTCTCAGGCCCCAAGCATGTCGAGCGGATGATAACACCCTCGTCGGTCCGGAATGCAGCCTTCCGCAGCAGCCAAGTCCGCGGGCCACGTTCGCCATGGCCGACCGAGCCTTCAAGCTCCCGCACTGCCCCTGGCTCCATAGCGCGCATCGTTGGCCATGTCCTCGCCGTAGCCGAGGAACTCCGCCAGGCCATGATCATCGTCGTCCAGGAGAGCCGTGGCATATGAGGACAAGGCATGGCTGGCCTTGGGGACCGTCCTGCGCAGCGCGTCCAGAACAGACGCAGCGTAGGTTGCGCTGCTGCCGGCGTCGACATCGTTTGCGGCCGATTGCAACTCCATGGGTACAGCGAGCAGCCTGTCGGCGGCTGCGTCGGCAGAGGACGGCATCCCCGGCAGTCCGGTGCTCTGTGTTCTTCGGGTGGCGGGAATGGCGGTGTCCTAGTAGTGGCTTCCCTTGATCCCAGCCGGGACCACCGCCGAAACCAACGCGCCTGAAATACAGGTTAGGCGACTGGGATGGCTGCCAAGTGGATAGCGCGAAGGCTCACGCGAAGCGATGAAACCTCGTCGCTTCTATGCATTACGCCTCCAAAATCAAGACGTAGCCGCGCCCACCATGCTTACTCAGCCAAGCATAGACATCCAGCGCACGATGTCGCCCGCAAACTCAGGGGGGTAGGTTAATACCTCTTCGCGGACAAATCCCATTTCGCGATCAATGGTCCCTTAACCTGGAACAGTGACCCTGGCATACGTAGCCAAGGAGATCCCACATGGCCCGTCGCACCTTCTTCTCGTTCCATTACCAGCGCGACGTCTGGCGCGTGAACCAGATCCGTAACGGACACCAGTTCATTGGGACCGCCGCCGCCGGCTTCCAAGACGCGTCGCTTTGGGAGGAGGCCAAAAAGAAGGGCGACAGAGTCATCAAGAGGATGATCGACGACGCTCTGGAATATACTACCGTCACCGTGGTCTGCATCGGCTACAAGACAGCTGGGCGTACCTACATCAACTATGAGATTGAGCGTTCCCTCGCCCGCGGCAACGGCATCATCGGCCTCATGGTCAACGGGCTGTTGGGTCCTGACCGGAAGAGCGACCCTGACGGGACGGTGCCCGGCCTGCTCACGAAGCATAAGGCACCGATTTACCGGTACAGGGACGTTGCGTCCTTGGGCGACTGGATTGAGAAGGCATACCAGAACCGCTGATGGTTGTGTCACCCATCCCGATCGGCACCAATGCCCCCAAGTCCAGGCGTGCAGAGCCCAAACGCCGAATAAGTGGGGCTTTTGATCTCAGTTATGGGGGCTGTGTTGGCCTTGTACGAACTCGGCGTCCTCGGCGGCGCCACGTCCCAAGAACGAAAGTCCCTCTTGGAGACGGTGGGGGCCCTTGTGGCACCTTTCGGGTTGCGGGTAGGGAGTGAACTGCTGGTCCTCGAGGGCCAAGCCGTGGCCAGCCGGAACCCGAAGGCGGCATTTGCAGCAGCCTACTTCGGCGGCGATCCGCACGCGGACGAAGAGTTGACCGAACGGGTCGTGCGGTCGAGTGTGCCCGTGATCCCCACCGTGGGACCGGGCGGCGACTTCATTCGCGATATCCCGACTTTCCTGCATGCGTCCAATGGGCTGCGGCGTCGGGCCGACGACCAGGGGCTGGTGTTGCTCGCCTCAGCCATGCTCGAGTGCTTGGGCCTTCTGCGCAGGCAGCGTCGTGTCTTCGTCAGTTACCGGCGAATTGAGTCACGCGCGGCGGCGGTCCAGTTGCACGACCTCTTCACTGCCCGGGGCTTCGACGTCTTCCTGGACACCCACGACATCCGACCGGGTGAGCCCTTCCAGGACGTGCTTTGGCACCGTCTGTGCGACTCCGACGTCATGGTAATGTTGGATACGCCCACCTATTTCGAGAGCAAGTGGACACGTCAGGAGATCTGCCGCGCGCGCGCAAAGGAGATCCACGTCCTACGCGTGGTGTGGCCGGGGCACAGCCCGAGCAGACTGACGGAGATGGCCGAGACCGTCTATCTTGAGGCGGGCGACCTCGAAGGCGAACAGGGACCCATCTCCACCGACAAGGTCGATGCCATCGTGCTCGCAGCGGAGGGGCTGCGTAGCCGGAGCATCGCTTCCAGGCACATGTCGTTGGTAGGACACCTTCGTATGGAGGCTGAGAGGGCTGGGGCGACCATCGAGGGCGTCGGCGCACACCGGGCAATCTCGCTGCGTTCAATGGGGGGCAAGCATTACTGGGTATACCCGGTCGTCGGAATCCCCACAGCTGAGCTCCTGAACGACGTTCACGAGAAGGCTGCCCGCGCGGAGCAGCATGGAATGCCGGTGCTTGCCTACAACCATGTGGGCATCAGCGAGCAATGGGTTTCTCACCTCAAGTGGCTTGACGCCAACATCGCTTCGGTGCGCACGCTGAAGGTCTTGGAAGCCGCTTGGACGCTCGGCGGGTGGGAGGAATAGAATGCCGGAGGCCGTTTTCCTCTCGGCCGGGGTCCCCGACCCCAGGCGCGGGCCCGAGTACGCGGCGACGGCTGACGCGGTCGCCATCACGGCCGCAGTCTCGGCGCTGGTGCACGTCGTGTTGGGGCGCCGACTGCTAGTCTGGGGCGGCCACCCGGCCATCACGCCGATGGTGGCTATGGTCGCGGAGGCGATCAACGTAGACTACGGTCGCTGGGTCCGCCTTTACCAAAGCAGCTTCTTCAAGGACGAGTACCCGGAGGACAACGAGCGCTTCCAGAACGTGGTCTACACGGACGCCGTGGGGCAAGACTTGGGGCGAAGCCTCCAAGTCATGCGTGAGCGGATGTTCAACTCCCACCAGTTCGCGGCAGCCGTATTCATAGGTGGGATGGGCGGGGTCGTCGATGAGTTCGACCTGTTCCGCGCCATGCACCCGGATGCCGCCGTGGTGCCAGTTCTGTCGACGGGCGGCGCGGCCTTGAGGCTCAAGGACAGGCTCCCGTCAGCGAGCGAGGATCTGGCCACGGACATGGACTATATCGCGCTTTTCCACCGGCACTTGGAAATACCTGCCAGGGAACGAAGGTACAAACGGCCCGAGGAACAGCCAGTCTCCCTGCCCGCGCGCATCGTCACCCCCGAGGGGCGCTAACGGTACCAATCTGTGGCGGATAGGCGCGCAAACGCCAACCTAGAAGCGGTAACAGGGACTTTGCTAACCACCAATTAGCCACGATCAGCGTGATGCCCCTAGACTAGGTGCCGGGCGACCGGCACCAGCAACGGCTTCCGGAGCACGCCATGCCGCTCGTCACAGAACAGCAGTTGCGGGCGCGGGCTCGGAAGACCGCTTCGGCATCTTTGTCAGCCATTCGACTGCGGACGCCGAGGTAGTGGAAGGCGCACAGCTTGAGTTGCAAGATCGCGGCTTCACCGTCTCTGTCGATTGGGTCCTGGACAAGGAGCGGGAGCGGAACCCAGGGCCAGCCGCTATTGCGGTACTGAATGGAAAAGCCCATAGGTGGCAGGCTGGCCGCCAGCCATCGCGCCATCTCATTCAAGGCCGTTCCAAGCCCGGACGGCGGACGAGGAAAGCCGATTTGGAAGGGGGAACAACGCCGCCATGCCCTGGGCGAAGCGCCTCCGCGCGCAAGCCGCTCTTACGGGACCGCCCTTCGCTGGCCAGCCGATGCGACTGACGGCAGCATCGCAGCAAGGTTCTTCACCCCAGCAGCCGGTCGGTTTCCTGCTTAATAAGCGGCGTAGCACTCGCAGGACGCAGCCTCCAGGCGGGAGCGGTCGAGCGCGGTGATGATGCCGCGCTCGGACGCGATCGCTCCCGCCTTGTCCATGATGTTGACCGCGCCCGTGACGCTGGCCAGGCGGACACCCAGCATCATGGCCATGAACTCGTGGGTGACCGGGATCCGGTCGGCATGCACTCGGTCGTGCATCATCAAGAGCCAGCGTGCCAGCCGCTCATCCAACGTGTGCCGGACGTTCCAGGCCGCCACCTGGGTGGTCTGGACGAGCATGGACTGCATGAGGCGCAGGAAAGGGCAGGCAAAAGGCCGCCACGCTCCATCTTGGCCCGCAAGGCGTCGGCGCTCATGCGAAGGGCCCACCCGGGCACCTGGACCATGCTCTCGATATTAGTAATCTCGGCCACCATTGCGACGGAGAAGCCGACCAGCCCCTCGCGGTCGATCAGCCCGACCTCGATCTCCTGGCCGCCTTCCATGAGGGCCAACTGGGAGATGACGCCTTCCCCGGCGAAATGGATATGTCTGATGGGTTCCCCTGCTTCGTGCAGGATCTGCCCGTGCGAAAGCTCCACTGGCTCCTCCACCGCAGGCAGGGCGAGCAGGACGCGGTTCTGGATCGTCTGGAAATGCGGCGCTGCCGCTCCCTTGAACGGTGTAGCGGGAGCACTAGCCTCTCTCAGCCGCCCCCGTCGGTCGTCCCTGGGAGCGATGCGGGGGAGTATGGGCGGATGGGCTGCACATTCCAAGGGCATTGAACAGCGGTAGCGCAGGCATGTGCTCCGGTTCCGAACCGTACCTTGTCCCTTCTTTTCGCAGTGGAGCCGGAGTTGCCGAATGCCAGTCGCCGGTCAGCGTCCGCGTTCTCAATGGCAGGACTGGCAGCATGACTGATATCGGCTATGCCCAGATCCGGGCGGTTCAGAATGCCCTAGCCGCGCTGCCGCCGGACCTCAGGGAGGCACTGGTCCTGGTGACTGTGGAAGGTCTCCGCTACCGCGAGGCAGCTGATCGGCTGAACATCACCATCGCCGCTCTGACCAGACGGATTGCGCGTGCCCGCGCCACCCTGGCTACCAACCTGAGCATCCTGCCAGGTCAGGTGGACTGAGGCGGAGCGGTTGGTTGGGGTCACCGCCGGCCGGCGGTGACCCCACCGGGTTCAGCGCGACTTGCCCTTGAGGGCGTCCTTGATCCCGCCCACGGCGTTCTGGACCTTGCCTTCGGCCCGGTCCGTCTTGCCTTCGCTCTGGAGCTTGGAATCACCGGTCACCTTCCCGGCGGCTTCCTTGACGTCGCCCTTCATCTTCTTCGTTGAGCCTTCGCTCCGGTCCTTGTCCATTGCCCGTCTCCTGTTCCATCGCACGCCTGCGTACGCAAGCGTACCCAGCCCAACAGGTCGGTATCTGCAATGTCGCTGCGCCGGAACCACGGCATTTCGTTCACGCCCGCGCGCAGGTCCTCCCAAACGAGCCCGCGTCCGGCGCGAGCATTGTTACATCGCGTACCGGCAGGAGGCATGCAATCGCGAATGGACGGAAAGGCAAGCCCGCCACCTCAGAAAGCTCGGCGTTGCCGCCGGATCAGGATGGCGGACACCGCTGACATCCATGCTCACTCCGCGGTCAGCTATCTCAGCTGCGCAACGGGATCACCTGCCAGCTGGAACACGGTGGCGGTGCAAGGGTCGAGACCAACGGAACGGCATAGCGATTGGAGCGCCTCCTCGTGTTCAAGCAGCCGTCTCAGTTCCTCCTTGCACGTATCTACGGCCATGATCCTGACCTCATGGTGAAGCAAGGAAGCCAATCTAGGCGCATGTTTCGGGTGATGGTCCAGCCCCACCTAGATACGGTTGCTCACGCCATTGGCCAGGGTGACCGGACCGGCGGTTCGCAAACCGATGTGCCTAAGACCTTCCCCGCCAGGGCGCGTCGTATCTTCCCGAGCCGATCGGAAACACCGCTCCCGACCAACTGTGCGCAACCAGTCCGTCGTTCCGGTTCGCTTCTCGCAGATCCAGAACATGCGCGGCTTACGGGGGCGGTGACCGGTTGCATCCGGTCCAGAACCGGGCGCTGGTCTGCATCATCCGCACCAGCCCCCGGTACTCGTTCGGCTTCACCAGGCAGGCATTGGCGCCCAGGCTGTAGCAGGCCGCGATTGCCCCAGCGTCGGACACGCCGGTGAGCATGACAACGGGCAGCCTCCGTGTCCGCTGATTGCCCCGGAGGCGCTCGAGGACGTCGAGACCGCTCGCACCAGGCATGTGGATGTCCATGAACATGACGGATGGCCGAAGCCGTGCGGCCGCTGTTCCAGGGTTCTCCAGCAGCGCCTCCAAGGCTTCGCGACCGGAGCGGGCGACGGACACCTTGCCGCTGAACCCAGCCTCCTCCAAGGCGCAAAGCATCAGGTCGAGATCCATGGGATCATCCTCGACCAACAGGATGGAAGCGGGATCAGAACTGGTGGCGGTCAGGTTGGCATTCATGGGTGCCGCGATCTGAACAGGCCGCTAATGTGCCAAGGCTCGGCCATCCATTGGCCCGAGGTTCGTCGCCTTCCAGACGGCCGCCTCGATCTGCTCCGGGGTGAAGGGCTTGGGCACTGCTGCCGAGGCGCCGACCAGAGTGGCCTCGCGCCTGCCGACCGTTCCTGACACCATGATGACCGGAATGCCGAGCGTGCTGGAAATGGCAGCCGCGGCGACCAGGCCTGAGGTCCCTTCCGCCAGCACCCCGTCCATGGTGACCAGATCCGGGCGATGCTGTCGCGCAAGCTCCAGCGCCTCAGGCCCAGTGCGGGCCATCCAGCAGACTTCATGGCCCAACTCGGCGAGCGTGTCTTCCAGCGCCATGGCGATCAGCGCCTCATCCTCCGCCACAAGGACCTTGAAGATGTTCGGTGCCATTTGGGTACCTCACAAACTTCTAATGAACGGAGCGCCAACGTGCGCCTGCCAAGGGAGTTCCGCTACGCATTGTAGGTACCGTAACGCATATTGCGTCCGGGACCAGGTTGGAAAGGTGCCGGGCAGCGAACAGGGTTTGATGTATTCTCCGGGCGGAGGCAGCAATCAGCGCGGAAGGCAGAGCAGGCTTGGGCCATCTCCGGGGTCGGGCCACCAGCTTCACGAACTCGGCGGCGGGCTTATCAGTGCAGCCATGGCCGCCGTGAGGGACTGCCGGGAGAACGGCTTGGCCAGGCGGGGCGCGTCTCCCCAATCCGCATCCAGCACGTCCTCATAGCCTGTGCACAGCAGGACCCGAATGCCACGGCTGCGCAGCCGCCGGGCCAGGGGCAATGACGAGCACCCGTGCATATCCACGTCCAGCACGGCGGCATCCAGCATCGGGTTCCCGGCGAGCCTTTCGGCATCGGCCAGCGTCAGGGCCGGGCCGACCACATCGCAGCCCATACCACGCAGGGCATTCTCAAGCTCCATCGCGATCAGCGCGCCATCCTCCACCACCAGGACCCGCCGCGGCAACGGCCCGCCTTGTGCGCCCGCCTCCGGTGCAATGCCTAGCCCGGACCGGAGGCACAGATGCGTAGACGGAAGCCGGATTTCCAGCATCAGCCCCTCCGGACGCCAGTCGAACAGCAGCCGCCCGCCCAGCTGCTCCTCAATTGTGGTGCGGAGCAAGGTGGAGCCGAAACCGCGGTGCGTCGGCGGAGCCGTTGGCGGACCGCCGCTCTCTCGCCAATCCAGGACCAGGCTGCCCTGTCCGTCAATCCGCCAAGCGAGATCGAGCTGCCCGGCCTCCGTCGAGAGCGCGCCGTATTTGGCGGCATTGGTCGCAAGCTCGTGGAGGGCGAGCCCAACCGGCATGACGGCATCGGCGACGAAGGTGACCTCAGGGCCAGAAGCCTGGACTTGGACCGGCGGAAAGAGATCGAGTTCGTCCCGGACCAGGGTGGCTAGGTCGGCACCGGTCCATTTGTCACGGGCGAGCACGGAATGCGCACGCGCCATGGCAGCCACCCGCCCCTCGACGGCATCGGCGAACTCCTCTTTGGTTTCGGCACGCGTCAGCCGCACCAGGGACAGAACCACCGCAAGCGTGTTCTTGGCCCGGTGGTCCACCTCCCGCATCAGCAGCCGCTCACGTTCCTCCGCCAGCTTGCGCTCGGAGATGTCCACGTCGACGCCGCGCACGACCATCGCCCGTTCGTCCGGGCCGGGTTCCGGGCGGTAGCGTGACAGAAGCCACCGCACCCTGCCGTCCGGCAGCACAGCCCGGAACTCCAGATCGAGTGGCCGTGGATGCTCGATCAAGTCCGTCACGGCTGCAAGCGCCCTGGACTGATCATCGGGGTGCAGGCGCGATACCCAATGCATAAGATCGAAAGTCCCGGAGGCCAGGTCCTGGCCATAGAGTTGGCAGAGGGATGCAGACCAGCGGATGGCGTCGGCCTTCACGTCCCATTCCCAGGTTCCGACTCCCGTCGCTTCCTGGGCAAGTTCCAGGCGCGCCCGGCTCTCGGCGAGCGCGGCCTCCGTTCGCTTCTGGTCCTCGACGTCGGTGCAGGTGCCGTACCAGCGGACGATCTGTCCATCGGCATTACGCTCAGGCAGGGCGCGGCCAATGAACCAGCGGTAGCTCCCGTCGGCGGCACGCAGGCGGTACTCGATCTCATACGGCTCACCCGTTGTGTAGGCATGCCGCCAAGTCCGCTGGATGCGGTCCAGGTCCTCGGGGTGGAACAGGCCAAGCCAGCCATCGCCATCGGTGTCGCCGGGTCGGGTGCCGGTGTACGCGTACCAGCGCCTGTTGAAGTAGTCGTGGTAGCCGTCCTGCCGGGTGGACCATACGATCTGCGGCATGGAGTCCGCGAGCACCCTGAACTGTGCCGTACTGCGGCGCAGATCCTCTGCCAGGCGTTCCGCCTCTGCCACGCGTAGGCGTGCTTCCAGCAATCCCATGACATGCCGCGCCAGCACCTTGAGCGCGAAGCCCTGGTCCTCTGTGATCTCCCGAGGCTTGTAGTCCAGGACACAGAGGGTGCCGAGCGGCAATCCCTCGGGTGTCTCGAGCAATGCGCCGGCATAGAAACGAAGCCCCGGCTCTCCGGTGACCAGAGGATTGCAGGCGAAGCGCGCGTCCTTGGTGGTGTCCGGGATCACGAAAAGGCCGGGCTGGAGGATGGCGTGCGCGCAGATCGAGACGTCCAGCGGCGTCTCCCGTACACCCAGACCCCGTTCCGACTTGAACCATTGGCGCTCCTTGGCGATCAGGTTCACCACCGCGATAGGGACGTCGCAGATCTGGGCGGCCAAACGCGTGATGTCATCGAACGCCGCCTCGGCTGGCGTGTCGAGGATGTCGTAGCGGGCAAGCGCCGCGAGGCGGTCGGCTTCCGTCCATGTGCGGTTGGGGACTTCAGGATCGGTCAATCGGCAATGCTCGTCTCGTGGCCGTAATGTTCTCAGGCTCCGTGCTCCAGAGCAGGTGCCGCCAATCTGATACGGCACATGAGCGGCATGGGTTCCCCTCAGCCTCCTGCTCAAGCGCTATTCTGGGGCAATATGGACCGCGGGCCTCGGAAGGAAATAGCCGAAGCATGGAACGCCGCGCCTGCGATGGCGCGCCGTCAGGATAGCGGAACAGCCGCGGGCTTGACGTCGACAGCTTGCCAGGGTGATCTCCGTCCGGGGAGGCGAGTGGATGGACACGTCGTGCGCTGAAGGCGGAATCATTCGGGATGTGCCCCTGCCCGAGCAGGAGCGGAAATCCAAGGTGCGCCTGCCTTACGGCTGGTCGCCCGACAGGAACCGTCTACTGCATGTCTCCGAGGTTAGTTCGGGCCTGGCGTGCCGGTGCGTCTGCCCAGGCTGCGGAACGCCGCTGGTCGCCCGGATGGGGCGGCAGCGGGCCGCCCACTTCGCCCATCACGCGCCGACCTCCTGCACGGGCGCCTACGAGACCATGCTCCACCTGCTGGCCAAGCAGGTGATCGCAGAACGCCGACTGGTGATGCTGCCGCCCGTCCAGGCAGGGCACGGCGGTGTCAAGGTGCTGAAGGCCAGGGCCAGGGAGTTCCGGCCGGACGAGGTTGTGCTGGAGCAAGGAATGGACGGCATCCGGCCGGACATCGTCGCCAGCGTCCAGGCGCCAAGTGGGACCAAGAGGCTCCTCGTCGAGGTCGCCGTCACGCATTTCTGCGGGCCCGAGAAGGTTGCGCTGATCCAGGACCGCAAGCTGGCCTGCATCGAGATCGACCTCAGCAAGCTGCCGCGGAACGCGCCCCGGGAGGAGATGGAGGCCGCCATCCTGACGACGGCCCCGCGGCACTGGATCTACAACGAGGTGGCGGCGCGCGAAAACGAGCGGCTGCGGCAGGAGGCCGAGCGGCGGGCCGAGCGCGAGGAGGCGGAGGCCGCGCGCCGGACCAGAGCGGCCGCGCAGCGGGTCGTGGCGGATTTCAGGACCAGGACGGCGATCCGGCGCTCGGGCGGAACCCGGGAGCAGCGGATGCACCTCGCGCGCTGCGCCGATGCCGGGTGGGGAGAGCACGAGGGCATTCCGGTTCTTGGTGCGCAGGCCCACATGGCCGTGCAGGACAGGGTCTGGCAGGCCGCCATCCTGGACATCTTCCTGCTCCGGAAAAGCGGCATCCGCCAGAGCAGCTTCTACCCGTCCCAGGCGCTCCGCACATTGCGCGACAGCGGGTTCCTGAAGCCGGGGGCGCCGCCCGCGTGGAAGGACGACCAGGTCACCGCAGCGGCGCGCAGCCTCGACCCGGACTACAGGACATCGGGAGAGGTGGTCGAGGCGTATCTGGCCCACCTCGTCACACGGGGCCTGCTCATCCCGCTGCCGCATGGGGACTTCGCCACCAACGAGACGCGCGCGTCGCAAGCCCGCGCCCGTATTCGGGACGCGGAGGAGTCACGCGCCCGCGTCGCCGACCTGAAGGTCAGGGTGGAGGAACTGATCGGCATGCTGCCGCCGGGCCGGCAGTCCCGCGTGGATACCGCTCTCTGGCTCCGGACCTCCCTGCCTGGACGTCCCGAAACCCCCGCGGGGCTCGCCGCCGGCGGGGGCCTTCCCCATTCCTCGCTGATGGCCAAGCTGGATCGTCTGAAGCTTCTCCTCCGGCCCGGCACGGCCATCGAGGAGGACCTTCTTGGGCTGCCCCTGGAGTCCGAACTCGAGGCCCGCCGGCTGGAACGGGCGGCCGCAGAGGAGCGGACGCGGCTGGAGCGCGAGGAGCACCAGCGCGCTGAGGCCGCCCGCGAACGGCAGGAGGAGGAAATCCGCCGGCGCCGGCTGGTCCAGCGGGCGATCACGCAACTCGGCGAGGAAGGGGCCGCCGCGTGGCTGGCGACGCCGACCCGGCTGCTGGACGGGCAAGCCCCCGCGAATGCCACCGGCCTTGCGGACCACCATTTCATCTGGCTGGATCAGGCGCTCGACGAGGAGAGCCGGCGGCTGGGCCGCCAGGAGGCCGCGGCGGCCAGGGCCGAGGAATGGCGAGAGCGCATGCGGGAGCACGTCGCAGCCCACACCGACAGGGGCTACGCCGAATTCTGGATGCGGTCGGCCAATGCCCGGCTGGGTATGGCCCGGCCCAGCAGCGTCTGCGTCGACGAGGCCGGGTTCGCGCGGTGCAGGGAGGCTTTCGGGGCCGACGCCAGGCACCCGCGCCGGCGGTGATTCCGGCCCCCTGATTCATTCAATAGATTCGGGGGCATTTCGGCGTTTTGGATCAATGGCTTGCAGGTTTAGTTCACTACAAATCGCGCCGAAGTTCACCACATGTCGCGCCAATGTCACAGCCCCGGCGGACGTCCCGAAATCCTTAGCGGCCCCTGTCGGCAGGTGGCTGTGGATTCCTTGGCACTTGGCCGGCATCGATGATCCAAGGCTGCCGGACTACAACCCCCGCCAAAGTTCCTGGTGCACCGGTGCATATGACCTGCTTGCCCGGCATCGGACGCCGATCGGCTCGGCAAGGATTGCTGCCAAGGAAACAGGAGCCTGGCTGGAGTAGGCGCGCCACCGCCGCCCCGGAACCTGCGGCGCCGTCGACCGGTTCGGGGGACTCAGGGCAGAGATGGCCTGCAGAAACCGGGCGGTAGACAAGATGGAGAGTGGAAGGGCCGGTAACCCGCTGCCATTGCCATTGGATGTCGGCGACTGTGGGGGGCAGCGCTACGGACGACCACGGGGTCGTCCGCATCTAAACCACGGCGGTGGTCCCGAAAATGATGGGCAACACCCATCAGCCCGTGAGCCAAGGCATCCTGATCATGCATCCGGGTTCAGGTTGCTCTGGATTTTGGAGCGGCTGCTCTAGGCAAATGTGGTGGAAGCGACTGCCGCGCTGCCAACTCAAGCGCCCAAGCATATCAGCGCGCGAGTTGGTTCACCGGGAACAGGAGTGATATTCGGACGATAATGTCCATCCTGCTCATGTAGAAAGCCAGGCAGCGGGACAGGATGTCCGGTCGCCTTGAGGAGCTCATAGTCGCCGGCGCCCGCATCCAAATTCCGGTTTGAGGATGTGCTCAGGTCCCTGCCGACTGGAGCGGCATGTCTGAGGACGCCCGTCATGCAGCAGCTATGACAGGATTTCACACCTCCCTATAAACCCACTTTCGTAGACATTGGCGATGTTCTAACGTTAAAGATCGTATAGTCCGTACACGCATGCCAGTGCGGGGACCGGACCGCGTGGAATGGCCGGAGCGGCCAAGATATGCCCCATCGGCCACTGGCAGCTTCGCTGGCTGGGGAGTAGCCGCCATGAGGACGTTTGCAGACCTTCTTGGCAGCTTGGGTATTCAGCAAGCCACGAGACTCCTAACGCGGCCAGTGCAGTTCTCCCGGCTCTCTCTTCATGCCAGGGGTGTTGCCCTCATCCTCCTCGTCTGCGTACTCCTGGTCGGGTTGGACAGCCAGCGGACATGGAACGCCCGGACCGCGGTGATCCGCAGCACCGAAGTGGAAACCACCAACCTCGGACGTTCCCTCGCACAGCACGTTCACGGCGTCGTCCAGAGCGCCGACACGTTGCTGCTGGGCCTCTTGGACGAGATCGAACGGGACGGGCTGTCCGAGGTGGCGATCGAAAACATGCGCGAGCGGATGCTGGCCCGTGTCGGCCAGCTGCCCAGCCTGCACGGGCTGTTCCTGTATGATGCCGAAGGCCGCTGGCTTGCGACCTCATTTCCGGCGGCGCCGCTCGCCAGCCGGAACAACGCGGATCGGACTTACTTCCAGTACCACCGTCTGAACAGAGACCGGCGTGCATACATCGGGCCGGCCGTCCGCAGCAAAACCACCGGCGAGTGGATCTTGACGGTGTCGAGGCGGGTCGATACGGCAGACGGCGGATTCGCTGGCGTCCTCCTGGCGACCGTCTCGATCGCCTTCTTCCAGAATGCCTTCGACAGCTTCGACGTGGGCCGGCAGGGCTTGATCGTCCTCGGCCACGCCGATGGCACCATCCTCGCTCGCAAGCCATTCAGCGAGGCTGCGATCGGGATGGACCTTTCAAAGGGACCGGTCTTCAGCGTCTACCTGCCGAATGCGCCGGTCGGCACTTACGAGTCCATCTCCCCCGTTGACGGCGTCGGGCGGATCGGCAGCTACCGGCGCGTTGAAGACTACCCGCTGGTCGTGATCGTATCCCGCTCCGTATCCGAGATGCTGGCCGATTGGGAGCGGGACGCGCTTTTTCGCCTGGCCGCGATGCTGGTCATCGCGGGCCTGATCGCTGTTCTCGGGTTCCGCCTTGTCAGCCAGGCCCGGCGCCTGAGTGAGGCCGAGGAGCAGTACCGCCTCCTTGCCGAGCATTCGGGTGACGCCATCACCAGCCTCGGCGCGGATGGCATCCGCCGTTACGCCTCGCCCGCCTATGCAGTGCTCACCGGCCTGCCCGCGGCCATGGCGGTTGGGAAGCAGTGGCAGGAGGGCGTCCATCCGGACCAGCGCGGCCATGTCGAGGCGGCGATCCAGCGAACATGGTCGGGAGCGGAGACCACGGCCACATTCCAGATCCGCCGCCATGACGGCAGCTACCTGTGGGTTGAGGCCAAGTTGCGGCTGATGCCAGACACCAAGGTCGGAACCCCGCTGCTGGTGGCGAACATACGCGACATCTCCAGGCGCAAGGCTTTGGAGGAGCGCCTCGAGGCGGCCAACAGCGAACTGCGCGTGCTGGCCAATGCTGACAAGCTGACCGGCTTGGCCAACCGACGACGGCTGGACGAAGCACTCCGGCTCGAGTGGCGGCGAATGGCCCGCAAGGCCGAACCCTTGTCGTTCATCCTGATCGACGTGGATCACTTCAAAGCCTACAACGACCGCTACGGGCATGTGAGCGGCGATCACTGCCTCGCCAGGATCGGCGCCATCGTCGCCAAGGCGGCCCGGCGTCCGGGCGATCTGGCCGCCCGCTACGGCGGAGAGGAACTCGCCCTGCTCCTGCCCGGCACGGACCTGGCCGGTGCGGCCGACGTGGCCGAGGGTGTGCGGGCGGCGCTGGCCCATGCCTCCATGCTGCACGAGGGAAATGGCGGGGGTATGGTCACCGCGAGCTTCGGCGTGGCGACAATGCACCCCGCGTTGAACCCGGACATGGAGATCAGCATCCACACCTTGGTCTCGGATGCCGACGGGGCCCTTTACGCCGCCAAAGCGGCAGGACGCAACCAGGTGCGCAGGGCGGCGGAAGGAGTTCCGGAGAACAGTGATGGCGGTTTGCGGGAACCGCCGCCCTCCGGTCAGCCTAAGCTTCTTCACAGCGACGAGGCACGCCAGACGCACATTTTCGATTGACCGGTACGGTGATTTGCCTCGGCTGACGCTCAGCGTCTTTCCTAAGGGAATGGGCGGGGTTCATTTTTCCAGTGCGGTCGGCGTCTTGACGCAATCGGACCTATGCGGCCCACTCGAGGGAGCAGGTCAACACCCAGATCCAATACCCACATCCTCTTCACGCAACGCGTTATTCTGTCCGACATAGCACGCGCATGTTGGCGTGGAGACATTAGGGTCACCGGCGGGGGATTCCGGCGGAATGGTGGATACGGTTCTCAACTCAGCGGACGAGGCTCACCTCGAGTCCGTCCGTTCCGCCCTGCGGACCGCCGCTGGTGCTGCTGGGCCGTTGAGCGATACGGAGCGCCAGCTGAAGGCGGTGCTGAACAACGCCACCGTGGCGATCTTCCTGATGGGCGGCCGAGGAGCTTACCGGGTTCACGCTGGACGAGGTGCTGGCGCTGGACCGGCCCCTGCACGACATCATCCACCACACGCATCCCGACGGGTGCGATTTCCCGCTCGAGGACTGCGCAATCGACCGCGCCTTTCCCGCCAACGATTGCGAGCCAGGCGAAGAGGTGTTCGTGCACCTTCGCTGAAGAGAGCATCTCCTGTTCGGCGAACTTCGTGCGCTTTAAGGAGTCATGGCTGGCCGCGCCCGTAATCAAGGAGCCTGACCAAGCTCGCGAATAAGTATTGCGGTCACTGTCCAATATACGCTCGTATTAATACTTCGCATGTAGCCGAGCAGGCAAGTAACGTCCGCGCTTTTGACCTGCATCAATGCTCGCTTGGCTGAGGTCTTTTTCAATACAGGCAGCTGTATGGGAGTGAACATCATGGACCGAAAAGAAATAGTGCGTAAAAGCCTCCAGCCGTTCAACAATATCGAGACCATAAGGAAGTATTTCTCTGCCGTAAAGACAATGGACCGGGCGGCCGTCGCAAACAAGAAGTTCGATACGGGCCGTATCATGGCTCTATGGCATGAGGACGGGAAGCTCACAATTGGAGGAAAGCCGCTCGGCGGCGATCACTCGTACTCCGGCGCGGATGAGATCTCGGGCTTCTACGAGCGCCGAGCCAAAGGCGTCGACGGCGAAATCGCCGTGAATGTCTCCTCCATTGAGGTCGCGAACGCGAAGAGTGCCGACCATGTCGTGGCGAGCGGGTTGCGCTATGTCGTAACGCACAAGGAAGAAGGCCTGCAGGTGCCCTTCACGCACAATTTCACGCTGCGCGACGGCCGCATCGCCGAATTGCGGATCCACGTCGGCACTCCGGCCGAATCCAAGATTGCACCGCTAGGCGCGCTACAGATCGAAGATCTTGGCCATCTTTCCGCGATGGCATGGATGGTCGCGTAGAAGCGGGCGTAGGGTAAAGCCCGTTTCTCGCTCAGCCGAAGAGAGGACGTCATGAAGCTCGGCACGCCACTCTACGTCGTGTGGGAGACCACGCTAGACTGCAACGCCCGCTGCGTTCATTGCTACTCGGACGCCGTCTTCGGGCATGGGCCACTTTTCTGGCCTCTCGAGGAAAGCCTGGATCTGATTGATCAACTTGCGGCGGCGGGTGTCATCATCATTGCGTTCTCCGGCGGAGAATTCCTACTCCGCGACGACTGGGAGATTTTGGTCGAGCGAGCCGAAAGCCGTGGCATGCAGGTTACCTTTGCCACGAATGGCCTACGGGTGTGCCAATCCGTCAGCCGTCGGATCAAGGAACTCGGCGTCGCGAATGTAAGCGTCAGCCTCGACGGTGCGACCGCGGAGGTGCACGAGGCCATCCGACAGGTTCCCGGCATATTCAACAAGGCTTGCGAGGCTGTGCGCAGCCTCGCTGAGGCTGGAGTGCGCGTGACAGTCAACTACACGCCAATGCGCACCAACCTTGCGCAGGCGGAAGACTTGATCGCGCTCGCCCATGGGCTCGGCGCAAAGAAAATCAACCTCACCGAATATGTTTACACCACCCGGGGGGGGATCAACCTGATGCCGCTGCCCTCGGAACTCGGCGCGCTCATGGCACGCTGGACGAAGGCCGCCGCAGAATGGAAAGGGCGGATCGAGGTCGACTGGCACGACTGCCGGGTAGCACTCATCCTGCCCGGCGCCGAGGCGGATCCCTACAAGGGATGCGGCGCCGGGTACACACACTGCCGGATCACCGTCGACCACGATGTGACGCCTTGTGTCGTCCTTCCCCTCCCAGTCGGCAATCTCCGCGAGATGAGCTTTGCCGAGATATGGAGAACAGCGCCCGAACTGCGGAAAATCCGGGACAGAGGCAATATCCGCGCCGGCAACTGTGCAGGGTGCGAGCATCTCGAGCGTTGTGGCGGCTGCCGGGCTGCTAGCTTCGCCCGATATGGTGACGCCTATCTCGGAGACCCTACTTGCTGGATTAGGCCCGACGGTACTGAGGTCGGCAACCGTTTCGTCCCGAATAGGATGGTGCCGTCATGACTGAGTTCTTCTCGTTCGTTTCGAAGGCGGAGAAGATTCGCTGTCGCCCCGAGGAAGCAGGTAACCATTTGCTCTACAACCCGCGGACCGACCTGCTCCACATCGTGGACTTACGCGGCAAGCAGATATTCGACCTGTGCGACGGACGCGCGATCGACGACGTCGTGCGCGAGGGCTGCGCCCTGTTCGAGGGAACTGCTTCGACGGTGGCGGCCCAGCAGGTTCTAGATTTCCTTTGCGCGCTGAAGAGGCGCGACCTTGTCGTGATGCGCTGACATGACGAAAGGACAGATCCTCTTCGTCCAGCCGCCGGCGTCGTTCAGCAATCCGTCCCCCTGCCTGGACGATAAGCAGTTCGGGCTCGGCATTCTGGCGAACGCAGCTTGGCTGCAAGGTCACGGCTTTGCGGTTGATGGCATCCACATCCCGCTGATGCTCCACCAGGGCTTCTCGGCGGAGGACGCTATCTCGCTCATTCTCGCCAAGGAGCCGATCCTGGTCGCCATTGGGCTGAACTGGGTCCATTTCAGCCACGGCGCCCTTGAGACGGCAAGGCGCCTGCGAGAACGGAGCCAGGACCTGCCGATCGTCATCGGCGGCCAGCATGCCGGGCTGTTCGCTGACGAGATAGCCGCATTGGCCGCCGACTGGGTCAACGGCGTCATCCGCGGCGAGGCCGAGGTGCCGCTTCTCCGCTTGGCTGAGGCCATATCAACGGGAGGAGGCTTTCCGACGGACGTACCGGGACTTCACACCGGCCGTGCACCGGCCCCGCCGCCAAAGGTTGTCGATGAGCTTGACAGCCTGCCCGTCTACAGCTACCGGAGCCTCAAACCCCGGCCCCTCCGGCCCGACGTTGCGGCAATCTCGACGGCGCGTGGCGCGTGCCCGTTCCGTTGCGCCTGGTGCATCGAACCCGTTGTTGGGCGGATGCAGGGCCGTCCCAAACTTCGGTTCCACTCGCCTGACCGGATCGTGGACCAAATCGAGGCGTTGACGGCGGAAGGCATCACCCGCTTCACGATCCAGGATAATTTCTTCGTCGGCGGCGACCGCAAGCTCGTGGCACTCGCTGACGCTTTGATACGGCGAGCTATCCGGCCAGGGCACCTCAATATCTTCGCTCATCCCGACAGCTTCACGGCCCATGGCATGAGCGCGCTAGCCGCCTGCTGCGAGCTAGGCAGCATCGATTACGGCATCGAGACCGGCTCGGCGCGGGTTGCTGCCATCAACAACCGACGGCTTAATCCCGACGAGGTCGTGGAGCGCGTCGCCAGCGCTGCCTCGCTTGGCCTTGAGCCTTATAGCTGGTGGATGGCCGGACTGCCCGGCGAGGACGAAGCAGCGCTCTCTGAAACGGAGGAACTGATCGGGCGGACGATGGACGCCGGCGGCATCCCGCGTTGGGTGAGCCCACTCATCCTGTTTCCGCAAACGGACATTCACCTCAACCCAGAGCGCTACGGCGTGCGGCGTCGGTTTGAGGGCTTCGCGGACTACGCGATCTTTTCGGAAATCAGTCTCGCCGAGGCCGTGATGTTTTCGGAGGCCGTTGCGCATGAGACCGCGGAAGCGACACGGGACGAGATCACGGCCGCTGCGCTCCGGTTGCGCCGCTTCATCGTCTCCAATCTGCACCGCCTCCATCGCGCCTATGAGGGTGCCGCGAGGCCACCTGATCTCGCCGGTGTAGAGGCGCGGATCCGGCAGTCATTCATGTGATGCGAGGGTGAAGATGTTCCGGCCGTCCTTCCCGCTGCACTTCGTGTTCATCCTGGGCTACAAGTGCAACCTCGCCTGCACGCATTGCTCGTCGAACGCCGACAGCCATGGGTCGCTGGGGTATTCGACAGCAGAGGCGCAGGCCATACTGCGCCAGATGTCGGCGGTCGGTGTTGTCGATGTCGCCTTTTCCGGCGGCGAGCCGCTGCTTCGGCGGGACCTCGAGGAACTGATCCGGTTTGCCCGCGACGAGGGGATGTCGACCGGCACGAGTACCAATGGCTATCCCATGACGGGCCGGCGGGCCCGCTCGCTGAAGGTTGCGGGTTTGGACCGGCTGCAGGTCAGCCTTGACGGCACGCGCGAAGCGCATGAGCGCGTGCGCGGGAGCGGCGCGTTCGACCACGCGGTCGGTGCAATCCGGCGGAGCCTAGATGCAGGGCTGCGCACCCACATCTGTTTCACCGCGATGCGCAGCAACGCGCATCTTCTGCCTGAAATAATAGGCATCGCCCTGGAACTCGGGGTCCATGGCTTCAACTTGTCGCAGTTCGTACCGACGGGGCGGGGCGCGGCCATCGAGGCGCTAGCGCCTTCGACAGCGAAACGCCTGCTCGAGATCTGGCTCGACGCCAAGATTCGCCATCCGGAGCTACACCTGACAGCGCATTCTTCAGGCCTCGCAGCGCTTTCGCCCGACGCGGGGAATTGCCGTGGCGGTTGCCAAGCCGGGATCAGCATCGGTTGCATCGCCCCCACCGGGGATGTTACGCCGTGCGTGATGTTCCCCCTGTCCCTCGGGAATCTCAAAGAGCGGCCGCTCGCAGAGATCTGGTCGACCTCACCCACCGTCAGAACCTTGAAGTCCCGCGAGGTGAGTGGCGCCTGCGGCACGTGCGCTCATCGCATGCGGTGCGGCGGCTGTCGTGCGGGCGCGTGGGCGATGACGGGTGATATGATGGCGGAAGACCCATCATGCTGGCTGGCCGATGGCACTGCATCCAAGGCCTGCGGCAGCAATCGGAGAGGCATGGCATGCCGCACATCGTCATCTACTCCCCACGACTTACTCGTGAAGTGAAGATTGCCTGCGCAGAAGCAGTGACACGCGCCTTTGAAAGCGCCACAGGGCATTCTGCTGAGCTTCTAACGATTCACTTTGAGGAGCACTCGTACGACAACATCGCTGTTGGAGGCAAGTTGCTGACCGATTCCTTTCCAGAACTTGCTGAGCGGGAAAATTCATACCGCTCCGGACCCACATAGGGTCCGGCAACTCGCGATGTTTCCGGGAGTGGCGCACAGCGTCGTCCCGACCTCGACCTGGGCCATTTCGGGCCGGGCAGCGGGCACGGTGCACCGGACAGTCCAGGCGCATGGCAGGGCCTCTTGTATCCTCCGGCGCAAGGGGCGTCCGGCCGCAGCTATCTGCGGAGCTTTCCCGGGTCGCTCTTCCAAGATTGGAAGCTGGAGTACTCGTATATCGATTTGTTGACCCGGAGCTCCTCCCGCCCGCTGCCGACGGCCATGTCGGCGTCGACGTATGGGTAGATGCCCAGGTACTCCTGACCGGCGAATGTGCTGGCCGGTCTCTTTACCACCGGCAGGATCGCGACAGCCCCCTTGCGGCCGTCAAAGAACCCCAACTCCCACGGCATCCACTTCGACGAAGGCGAGTTCTCGGTATGCATGTAGAGGAGCGATTCAGATTGCAGCATGCGGGTTCGCAGCACGCGGGCGGTGTCCGGCGTGACCGACTCCCGTGACAGCTGCGCGTCGACGATCCAGTCGACGTAGACCACCAGCCCCTTGTCCTCTAGCTCCAGCCTGGCCCCGTCCACGAGCTCCGCGTCCTTTATGGAGTGGCTCAGGAACACGTCGAAGTGATCCGTCCTGGACGCCGCGGCTACGGCCTCGTTCAAGCGCTGGGGAGCCGGTTTGTAGGAACGCTGGAACTCGCGTTGAGCCCTTGCCCTAAGCCGCTGTTCTGTAAGGAGCGCCATCATGTCCCTCGTGCCAGGTTGATCCGCCACGGCGGTCGCCTCGGCAGTTTTCCGCTCCACGGTTAAGAATTTACTGCCCGCTCCGCCGTAACGGCGGCAACGGCAGGCGGGGCGCCCTCCAGGCATCCGCCGGAGGATACCCCGCTAATGCCCCTGCATCCAGATTGCGCATGACAACGTTGGTGCCGGGCATCAGAATGGACGAACGTTGGCCGTCCGTGGGCCCAGTCCCCGGCGGCACGCATACGGGAGTTCGGATTGTCGCGCCTGCTCGGGATGGGGATCCTCGCCGCGCTTGGCTACGTCTTCAAGGATGACATCGCCATGTTTTTCAACGCGCCCACCACCATGCGGTGGGTCTATTTCAGCTTCCATTTTGATCGCGACGTGATGCGGCTGCACCAAGTCAAGAACCACTGGGTGACCAAGCCCAACCGCAAGGAAGCGGGTTACTTCGACGGCTCCCTCGAAGAATTGGCGAAAAAGGAAGGCTCCGTGGCCGTCAAGCGCGCCATCAACAAGGGTCTGGCCGGATCATCCGTCACATGCGTCCTGATTGGCACCGAGACCTACGAGCGCCGGTGGGTGCAGTACGAAGTCTTCAAGAGCATCGAGAAGGGGAACGGGATTTTCGGCGTACGGGTCCACGACCTCAAGGACCCCCGGACCCGGAGCACGGACCCCGAAGGCCCGAACATCTTTGACTATCTTGGCTACGGCTGGAGCGAGCGCTCCGCCAAACTCGTGCCCAACGTGCTGGAGAACGGGAAGTGGGCTGTCTACGACGATGCCGACCCTATTCCCGCCTCCTCGGCGACTTACCTGACGGCAGGGACGACTCCCACGCTATCGGACCTTTTTCCTGTTTACGACTGGGTGCAGGACGACGGGTACAACAACTTCGCGACATGGGTTGACGCGGCGGCAAGACACGCCGGTCGCTGACCGGCCCACCGGCCCGGGCGCTCGAACATTGTGCGTCCGAGCCGCCAGGGCGCCCACTGGCCTTGGGGATCCAAGGGCAACATGGCGGGTCCGCAACCAAGGGATTTGCGGTGCACAAAGACAAATTCATCGAGGCGCTCGCGGAAAGGTTCCGGGCCGGAACGATCAGCGTCTTCATCGGCGCAGGCCTGTCACGCCCGGCCATGTATCCCGACTGGGCCGGACTGCTGAAGGACATAGCGCAGGAGATCGGCCTGGATGCATCGCGCGAGGACGACCTTCCCGGCCTCGCGCAGTTCTACCTGAACCACAAGAGCAACGCGCGCACCCGCATTACCGAACTGATCGTCAAGGAGTTCCCGGAGAACCGCGGGATTCCCCGGTCGTTCCGCATCCTTGCGCGCCTGCCGATCCCTGAGCTCTGGTCGACCAACTACGACACGCTGCCCGAGCGCGCCTGGGCCGAGGCGAAAAAGCAGATGGAGGTGAGGCCCAACCAAGCGTCCCTGACCCGGCCACATGCTGGCGCGCATACCGTCTTTTACAAGATGCACGGCACCGTCCGGGAACCGGAAGGCATCGTGCTCGCGAAGGAGGATTACGAGCTTTACCGGGCCAGGAGACCCGGTTTCATCCCGTTGCTCACGAGCCGCCTCACCACGACGAGCATGCTGTTCCTGGGCGTCGGCTTCCGGGATCCAAATCTCTCGCACGTGTTCGCGGCCATCCGCGAAGCCAATCCGGACCGTAACCATCAGTCGCATTTCACGATCCTCCGCAGGCCCCCCAAACCGCAGGGCGGGGGCAGGAAAGACCGGGAGAAGCATGAGTACGACACGAAGCGCCACGAGCACCTGGTGAGGGACCTAGCCCGCTACAGCATCGAGGTTCTCGAGATCGACCGTTTCGACGAGATCGAGGAGGTGCTTGCCGCGGTCGAGCGGCGGCTCTTCCTCGAAAGCGTCCTCGTCTCCGGCAGCTTCCCCTTGCATGACACCGAGCCCGGCGATCCGCTACGCCGCAAATTGCTGGTAGAGACATCCACCGAGCTTGGTCGCCTCCTCGCTTCCAGCGGCAAGCGGATCGTGAGCGGCTTTGGCCTGACCGTCGGCGCCGCGCTCCTGTCCGGCGCCCTTGAGGAACTCTACGCGGCGGGTTCGCCCAACCTGGACCGGTCGTTGCTGTTGCGGCCTTTTCCCCAGAGCGGGCCGAACCTCGCCGACCTTCAGGCCCGCTACCGCGAGGACATGCTCGCCCAGGCGGGCATCGTTGTGTTCGTCGGGGGAGAGAAGGACGACGAGGCCATGGGCGGTGGTTCGCGGAGGATCACCGCGAACGGGGTCATTTCGGAATTCGAGGCGGCAGCGGCCTCGGGACGCCACGTCGTCCCGTTGGGCGCCACGGGCGGCGCTGCCGCGCAGATAGCTGATCGCATAGCGGACGATTACGACCGCTACATGGGGGCGCTGCCGCGCGCCCTCTTCGACGCGCTCAGAGCAACTGATGCGTCCGGACGCCAGCTTGCCAAGGCCGCTATGACCGTGGTGGACTGGTATTCCAGCCGCGGAAGCTGAGCTCGTGCCCCCGGTGCCCGCTCCGCGGAAGTGACCGGCGCCCCCGCATGTGGAGGATCACCCGCTGGAATGGCGTACGATCGCTGCTCCGAACCGGCGTGCCTCTCAGCAGCTGCTGGCCCCGCACCGGAGGGTTCTCAAGACAGGTCGCGTGGAGATGTGGCCGAAGGCGTGGTCGGAAGCAGAGGCTCCAAGGAGATTGCCAGTGGACGGCCCGACGCAATGGGATGATTTCACCCTCTGCCCGTCCGGGACACACGTCCATCCGACCTGGGCTGCGTCGATGCTAAGCGCAGATCGTGAAGCGCGCGCCGTTGACGTTCTCGATGCGCATGCGCCCGTTGATCTGATCGAGCATGGCTTTCACCACCCGCATGCCGAGCCCGCCCGGGCCAACGCCTGCAACGAGATCGGCCGGGAAGCCGCGTCCTTGGTCGGAGATCACCATGCACACGCAACCGTCCGCATCGGGGCTGATCCTGACCTCCACGCTCCCGGTCTGTCCCGGCGGGTAAGCGTACTTGATAGCGTTGGTGATCAGTTCGGCCGCGATGATCGATATCCCCACGGCCTTGCGGTACGGCATCATCAGGCCCTCGCCGGCTCGGACCACCAAGTCTCGCCCGTCCCCGGCAATCGGGGCGAGGTCCTCGCATAATCGCCTGATGGTCTGCCCGATATCCACCTCCTCCACATTCTCAGCCTGATAAAGGCTGCCATGAACCCGCGCGACGCTCATCACCCGGGCATAGGCCTCTTGCAGCGCCGCCGCGCTGGACGGATCGCCAGCCGCCCGCGCCTGCATCTGGAGGAACGAGGCCACAATCTGGAGCGAGTTCTTGACCCGGTGGTCGACCTCTCGCACCAAGACGTCCTTCTGGGCAAGGAGCTTTTCCTTGTCGAGAAGGACGGCGATGAGTTCCTCCTGCTTGGCGTTCAGGGTGGCGATCTGCCGGTTCTGACGCCAGACCACGCCATCGAGGGCATCAGCAAGAGCCTTGGCGATGTCCAGGTGCCACGTCTCCCAGGGGGTGCTCGATCCTGCCTTTTCCTCCAACCATCGCTCGAAGCTGCGGCGGGGCAGGACCGCCGTGCCGCCATCGGGCGCCTCCCCCACCGGCCGGCGGGGATCGCCGCCCCAGGCGACGGTCCTCACCACCTCGTGCCTGAACCAGAGCAGCGCCCGCCGACGGTCCGGACTGAAGGCGGCCAGGAGCCCGCTGGCCATACTGCGGTAGGCGGCAGCCTGCGGGTACAGGTGGGACAGGTGCTCCGTAGCGAAACTTGTCTGGGCTGGCTCTTGGCCGAGGAGCCAATCCACCAGGTCCAGCACTTGGCCCTGGTCCGGTGCCGCACCGAGCAAACAGACCTCGCGATCGTCCACGATCGCCGCGCCGGTCGCGTCGAACAGGTTCAGCAGGGTGACGGGACCATGCAGGAGCGCTCCGGCCAGATCCTCCGCCCCGGCCATCCGGTCCAGCAGAGCCGCCTGGGCAGCAACATGCTGTCGATAACGGCGGGAGAGGTCATCAGCCTGGACGCCCTCAAGGCGCAAACTGAACGCCTCGACCAACGTCGACACCGCGGCACGAGTTTCCGGGGCCACATAGTGGGGCTGCCTATGGTGGCCAATCACCAGGCCCCAGAGCCGTCCGTCGACGATGATGGAGGCTGACATTGACCCGTTCACACCCAGGTTCCGCTGGTACTCCAGGTGGCTTGGCGACAGGCTCCGGGACGTAGCGAAACTGAGGTCGATGGGGACGCCTTCGAGGCGATCCCCTGGGAGCAAGGGCACCGGCGCGTAGTCGCGGTCGACCACGAAGCGTGGCGGGGCGATGACATACAACGCCCTGGCCTGGGCCGGGATGTCGGAAGCAGGAAAGCGCAAGCCGAGGAGCGACTGTTCCCAGTCTTCAACTTTGCTCTCGGCAATTGCATCGCCGTTCCAGTCCCGGTCGAAGCGGTAGACGAGCACCCGCTCGAAACCCGTCAGCGCCCTGCCCTCCTCGACAACCGCCTGTGCAAGCTCCTTGGCATCGGTCACGGACCGCAATCGTGACACGGCGTTGCGAACAGCGGCCCGACTGGGCACGGCGAAGTCACGGTCCTGCGGAACACGTTCGAGCTCGACCAGGATGTTGCCTGCATGCTCGTGAACACTTGCCAGGTAGTCGATCCCGCCAAGCTGGATTGGAAGCTGGACCTGACGGGCCGGACCGGGCGCCAGATCAGCACGAGCCCGGACCTGGGTGATTTCCGAGGTGAAAGTTGCCGGGAACAGATCGCCCAGCACGCGCCCGATGAGGTCGTCAGCTCCGCAGCCGAATGCCTCCCCGGCGTTGGCGCTGCATGCCCGAACGCACCAAGTCACCGGGTCGGCGACGAGCAGCGCCATGTGGGGCTGAATCGCTCCCGGCATATGGATCGTCTCTCGGGCGCAAGCACTCAGGGTCTCCTGTTCGGCCGACGCGTTCTGCTCAATGGCGGGAACTGCCGCCCTTGTGCGCTTCTCGAGGTATTCGAGCGGCCTGACGGTGATCCAGAAGCGGTCCGGCGACCGGGCTTTCCACATCGTGACAGCGACCCGGACCGGGCGTGGCGTAAAGCTGAACGTGTACACGAAACTCTCATCCAAGGCGCCGCTGCGCACGCCTTGGAGGAAGCGGCCGTGGAAGGCGGGTAGGTTGGTGCAAGGCGCCACCTCGCGGAAGAAGTGACGGCCCAGCACCTCCTCCGGCCGCCGGCCCGAAAAGCGGCTCTCCGCGGCATTGTAACGGGTTACAATTCCACGGCCGTCCAGCTGGATCACACCAAAGCTGAGGGCATCCAAGTCGGCGTCGGCAAGGGTGTCGAGGTCTGCACCGCCATCCGGACACGTCGGCATTGCACTTCCATTCCTCATTCGCCTCACGCTACCGATGCGGCGGAAGTCAGCGAAGCATCCAGCCAAAGCGGGAGCAATGTGGGGTCGGACTCCTCCTTCGAAGTGCCCGCCCCTAAATCCCTGCCTACGCACCCCAGCCTAGGCGCGCATTAACATAGGATAACCGCGGGCGCCGCTCCTCCGGCTACCAACGAGCGCTTGTATGAGACGCCCTGGCAAGACGTCGCGCCGGAATGCCGAATCCCATCGGACCAATGGATGCCGTCCGAAGCCTTTTCGATAAGGCCGCAGGACAGCGGAGTCCTTTCGGGAGCACCCAACAGGAGCCTGGCCCCTCCGCTACACAAGTGAATCACCGCTTTAGCTCGCTTGCGAGGCGGCTTGTCAACACTACGGCTGGCGTTGGCTTCGCATAGATCGGCACTTGCGGAAACCGGACCCTGACCTCCGGGGGCAAGGCCGTTCCGGTATGGACGACCACCGCCGCCGACCTCTCGATCAAGGCTTCCAGAACTGGCCCGACATCCCCGTCTGGAAGGTTCACGTCCAGGATCGCGGCCTTGATGTCCTGGGCCTTCACCATTGCCAACGCCTGCCGCACCGTTGCCGCGGGACCAACCGGCATGCCATTCGCGTCCTCAACGGCATAAACAAGGTCCATTGCGATAAACGGCTCATCCTCGACGACGAGCACTTCGGCCCTGCCAAGGCTTGGATGAACGATGTCGGACTCAAGTTGAGCCATATTGCACACTTACGTTAATGCGCTTCCGCATGACAACCAACGTTTCCCCCGCCAGTTCACTTTCCGAGCCGCTCGAGCGAGGCTACCAATGTGATCTCGGCACCTATCGTCCGCCAGGCATACAATATAGTACCATTCAGTTGACTGCCCATCCCCATGCGGGCCAGCCGCGATCCGAAGCCTTCGCGGGCGGGCGGGGCGTCCACGGCCGGCCCGCCAACCTCCTTCCAGGTCACAGTCAACTGGCCCTCGGCGGAGGCCCAAGCGACATCCAGGCATCCTGCGGGCGTGGAGAGCGCACCGTACTTGGCTGCGTTGGTGGCAAGCTCATGGAGCACCAGCGCGAGGCTGGTTGCGGCCGTCGGCCCAATGCGCACATCCGGCCCCCCGCTGCACAACCGGCCCGTGTCCGGGGGAAGATGGGGGGCAAGAATGGCCTTCACGAGCTCGTCAAGCGAGGTGGTCTCGTCTCCGAAGCTGATCCCGGTCACCGCGGGCCGTATGAGCTCATGGGCCTGCGCCAGCGCCATCAGCCTGCCGGTCAGCGCCGAAGCCATGTCGCGGACGCTGCTGGCCGAGCGCGCCGTCATGTTGACCATGCCTGTAGTGATCGAGAAGAGGTTCTTGACGCGGTGGTTGAGCTCGCGGACGAGAAGCTGCCGGTCGTTCTCGGCCCGCTTGCGCGCGGTCAGGTCCGTGGAGGTCCCGACCAGGCCGACAACAATACCCTGTTCATTCCTGAACGCAGCCTTGTGGGAGAGCCAAATGCGTGGGCCATGTTCGTCATGGCCGACAACCTCTTCAAGCTCCTCCGTCAGCCCGGCCTCCATGATGCGGCGGTCGGTCGCCATGACCCGGGCGGCCTGTTCCGAGTCGTCGAGGAACTCGAGATCCGAGCGGCCCTCGACTTCGCCCCAGGGCTTGCCGATCAGGTCCAGGACCGGGCCGTTGGCGATCTGCATGCGGCCCTCCCGGTCCTTCACGTAGATGAGGGCCGGCACGGCATCGATCACGGCCTTGAACAGGCGCATGCGCTCACGGGCCTCGACCTCGCTCCGCCAAAGTCTATCCTCGGCCTGCTTGCGGTGCTCGATGTCGATGAGCACGCCCGGGAACCGGAGCGGTCGACCGTTGCTGTCGAGATCGCAGCGACCGCTCGCCTCGATCCAGCGACACAAGCCGTTGGGCTGGAGGACCCTGTACTCGGCGCTGAAGCTCCCGCCCTGCTCCAGGGCGGCGGCGATCAACGCTTCCACACGCGCCTTGTCCCCGGGATGGATAGAATCCGTCACCGCATTGAGCGGCAAACCCTTTTGGCATTGCTTCGGGTCCAGGGCGAAGGCGTGCGCGAAACGCTCGTCCGCCGTGAGACGGTCGGCCTGGATATCCCAGACCCAGGTGCCGACGATGGCGCCGCTGTTGAGCGCCAGTTCGATGCGCTCGTGCGCCTCACGCAACGCCGCCTCGGTCCGGCGATTTCTGTCTATGTCGAGGCAGGCCACGACGCCTCCTGCGACCCGGCCCGCCTCGTCCAGGATCGGGGCCGCGATCAGGCGCACCCAGGTTTTCCGGACGGCGTCTCGCTGATAGAGCACTTCGAGTTCGGACTGCTTCTCCGCCCCCGCAATGACGCGCGCCAGGGGATATTCCGCCGCAGCCACCTCGCGCCCATCCGGGTGGTAGCATGCCCAACTGCCATAGTCGCTGATGCCAGACGACGGGAGAATCGGGCGCCCGAAAATGCTTTCGGCCTGCTTGTTCCCTCCGACGATGCGCCCTGACGGGGCATCGGCGATGATTATGCCCACCGGCACCGTATCCAGGATCGCCTGCAGCCGCCGCTGGCTAACCGCCAGCGCCTCCTCCGTCCGCTTGCGGTCGGTGATGTCGATCGCGACGCCGGGGAAGCGGACAGGCCTGCCCTCCCCGTCCATGAAGCACTGCCCGCGGGCCAGCACCCAGCGCTCTGTCCCGTTCAACGCAACGACCCGGTACTCAGCGGTGAAGTCGCCGCCGCAGGCAAGAGCCCGCTGGATCTGAGCGCGGACGCGGTAACGGTCTTCCGGATGGATCCCAGTTACGTACGAGGCGATAGGCAGGCCCTTGGCCGCCTTCACGGGGTCGACGCAGTAAAGGGCCGCAAAAGCAGCATCGGCAACGAGGCGGTCACCCTGGATATCCCAATTCCATGTGCCGACGCCGCCAGCGGCCTCGAGCGCGAAGCGGAACCGTTCCTCGCTGTCCCGGAGGGCCGCTTCCGCCTGCTTCAAATCATGGACATCGGTACATGTCCCGTGCCAGCGAACAATCCGGCCTGCCTCGTCCCGCTCAGGTTGGGCGCGGCCAATCACCCAGCGGTACTCGCCGGAGCGATGCCTCAGCCGGTACTCGACATGATAAGGCTCGCCGGTGGAGAGAGAATGACGCCACCGTGCCCAGGCGTGCTCCCGATCGTCAGGATGGAACATATGGCTCCACCCTCTCCCATCCGTAGAGCCCTCGGGCACGCCGGTGAACTCGTACCAACGGCGGTTGTAATACTCGTGGTAGCCGTCCGGCCGCGCCGACCAGATCATCTGGTCGACAGAATCGGCAATGGCTTGAAATCTGCTCTCTGAACCCAGCAACGTGGCGGAAGCCTGCTGGTCGGGACCGGCCACGCGGCAGAGTACGGTTATCCCGGATGCCATTCCATCCGCCGACGCAATGGGAACTGCCGTGACCGCGATGCCAACCGCGGTACCGTTGCCGTGCCGGTGGACAGCCTCCGCCTCCACCTTCTCACCGGCAAGCGCGCGCGCCAGTATAGCGTCCGCCGCATCAGGGAAAAGGTCGGGCAGCAGCTTGCTGGCGGTTGCGCCGATGGCACTGGCCTGCGAGTGGCCGAAAAGGCGGGTTGCCGCGGGATTCCAGCTTACAATGCGCTTGTCTGCCGCGGCAATGCCGATAATCGCGTCAGACGACAGGTCCAGGACGACAGCCAGCTGTGCCTTCCGCTCCTCTTCGCCCCACCCGATGGCTCCGCTGCAGGAAGTTCGGTGCAGCGTGCTGGTCGACGGAGTGGATGTCATCTATGCCCTTGATCCTGATAAGCACCGGGACCACCGTGTCCGGCCAGTCTCAAATCCGTTGCAGCCTGTGGCCCATCGGCGGGCTGCGCAAGGGACAATATCTCGCAAGGCGGGCACGGCAAGGGTGCCATTGGCCTTCCCGAGGTGAGACACCTCGATATTGAAGATGCCACTGGCGCAAGCTCCTCTCCCAAAACGACACGAGCGTGAATTGCCTTTCGCAAACGGCGCGGCCCAATGTTTTCCAAGGGGCGCAGCGGACTTCCGCGGCGGCTGGCCTCCTTCGACTCGCGGATCGGGGTTGCTGGAGCCGTCTTCCGGCGTCTCCCGCGGTGGCTCCCGGAGGGTTGTGGCGAAGCCGCCTGGCGCCGCTCCGAACTGAGCCACAGAGGCAAGCGCACAATGGGCTTCCGTCCCGCACCCGTACCGCCGCCTGCCCGCCACTGGCATTATTTGTGGCGACTTTGCCCCGCATGCGCCCCCAGCACGGGGTCGCCGGGCACAGTTCGGCCCCGTGCTGGAGAGGACCGAAGATGCAGCCCACCTCATGCCCCTGGCAAGCATACCGGCGGCTTCCTCAATTTCCCGCCGACGGCGCATGCCATCCGAATGCCCCTGGCGCTGCTGACGGCCGCCAACGGCAAGATCATCGGGAAAGGGCCAGCTACGGCAAACATGCCGCCTCCGGCAGCTTGGTTCCATAGGCACCAGACATACCGCCCCCGGACAGGGCGCCCGCGGATAGAGCTTGCAGCGGGACGGCGAGAGGCCTAGGAGAAGTCGGCACGGCATCCTTCCCTGCGGCACAGAATTCGGCGGCATCGGGCCGGAAAGGTCACCTGCCGATCGCATGCCCAAGGCACGAATATCGAGCGTTTCGCTATCGGCATCCGGAACTCTCAAATCGTGCCTGGCCGCACTCAGCGGGCCCATGGGGCCGTCAAGCGAAGGACTATCGACAAACGCGTGTCGACAAAGGCCACTGGGTCGGCGCCTCAGTCCAAGTTTGCCAGCACATCCGGCTGGTGAAGTTTCTGCCGGACGCCAACACCGTAGGGGCTGGCACTCGACGGGCACATGGAAGCTCAACATCGGAAATCCACGCCTGCGCCAGCCATCCCCAGAAGGACAAGCGGCACCGGGGAGCACCCGTAATTGGTCATAGGTTAAAGACGTACCGCGTACCGACCTGCTAGGATCGGTACGCACATTCCCGCCAGCATCAACGCGAATGATTAGCATAAGGAACACTGCATTTCCCGCATGGAGTCCGCACGTGCGTCCTAAACGGCATTCCCCTCGACCCCAGGTGCGCAACTGCCCTGGCGTCAGCACCCATCTATCGTAGCGGCGCTTCTCCGGAGTCGAGATCGCGTTTCGGGCCCATCCTCGCCCAAGCTGTCCTCTCGGATCGGCAAACCACCACCTCGAAAAGGCGTTCGGCGGATCATGATCAGTGAATTGGCTGGCACGCGCCTGGCATTCCTGGCCGGCGGGGGGCACACCGGTACGCTCATGCGCGCGCGCGATTGGTCCGAAACGCCGCTCGGCCAGGCCGCTGGCTGGCCGCAGTCCCTGAAGGCCCTGGTGTCCGTGATGCTCGGCTCAAACCAGCCAACGTTCATTGTCTGGGGACCCGAGCGCACCTTGCTGTACAATGACGCCTTCATCCCGTTGTGCAGGCAGCAGCATCCGTCGGCGCTGGGGCAAGCCTTCGCGGATGTGTTCGGCCGCCTGGCGGAGCGCGCTGGCCCGGTCCTGGACCGCGTCTACGCAGGCGAAGTCGCCGATACACTTGGCATTCCTTTCGATCTTCGCCGGAACGGCGATCCAGGCGCGGCCCGCTTCCGCTTCTCGTCCACGCCCGTGCGCGACCGGGACGGGCGAGTGTCGGGCGTGTTCTGCACAGGCTGGGAGATGGCGGGGGAGTCCAGTGCGAGATCCACTTGCGAAGAAGCTGAGCGGCTGCGGACGCTCATTGGGCAGGCGCCCGGCTACCTTGCCTATTTCGAAGGCCCTGCCCACAGGGTGAGCTTCGCCAGCAATGCTTTCCTGCGGCTCCCGGGCCGCCACCGCTTGGTCGGGAAGACCGCCCGCGAGGCGCTCTGCGGACCTGACCACCAAGCATTCCTTGATATCCTGGACCGTGTCCACGCCACCGGAGAGGCGCATACGGGCCGTGCCTTGAATGTTTCTCTTGAGGGCGAAGCCACACCACCGGCAGGGGAGCGCTTCACGGACTGGGCTTTCCAGCCGATCACCGACAGGGCGGGACAGGTCACGGGCATTCTCGTCCAGGGCTCCGACGTGACGGAGCGCGTCCGGTTAGAGGAACATCAGCGGCTCCTGATCGGTGAGTTGAACCACCGCCTGAAAAACACGCTATCCTTGGTCCTGGGCATCGCCCGGATGACCATCGGGCAGCAGCGGAACGAGGCGAGCCTGGATTTCGAGAGCCGCATGTTGGCTCTCGCCAACGCGTACGCCCTGCTCACCAAGGAAAACTGGGGGGCCACTGAACTTCACGACGTCGTGGGCACGGTAACCGCTCCATACCGCGGAAGGGCCGGCAACTTCGCCATAGCTGGCCCGCGTGTTCGCGTGCCTGCGCGTGCTGCGGTATCAGTCGTCATGGCTCTCCACGAGCTTTGCACGAACGCCGCAAAGTATGGCGCCCTATCGCGGGAGGGTGGCAGCGTACGGTTAGAATGGTCGCTCGACGGAGCGTCGCCGCGCCGGCTTACCTTGACATGGCAGGAGGCCGGCGGCCCCGCGGTCACGTCCCCGCACCGGAGAGGATTCGGATCGCAGCTGATCGAGCAGATGCTTGCGCACGAATTGGACGGAAACGTTCGCCTCGACTATGCGCCGACCGGTGTCGCTTGCGTCATCAACTTCCCCATAGGGGAGGAAGACCTTCGACCGGCCGGTGAGGTGCTCCCGCCTCGCTGACATTCCGTGACGAGACCGGAAGCTCCGGCTTGGCGCGGCCCCGCCTTCCCGCTCTCAGGTATTGTCTTTCGGCACCGTGTCCTGGCCCTGCTGCATCGAAGGGAGGTTTCCAATGAGTGCTTCGATCACTTGAGCCGCCGCAGCCTCGCGCTCCCTGTGCTCGGCCGAGCCATTCGCATTGCGATGAGCGGCAGCCGCGTCCTCGAGGGCGTCGACCACGTCCTCCGTCTTCAGGAGCCCGCGATCAAGGAGCGTCAGCAACAGGCTCTCGCAAATCGAGAATGCAGCCCGCCCCATGACCCCATCCTGATTATTACCCATGAGAACGCCCCCACGTACCACGCCTTTAGAGATTACACGCCGACACGCCGACGGCGGGTCCATTAACAGTTCCGCGGCCGAAGCGTCGCAATCTGTACTCAATAAAATCTCATCTGGTTTAACCCAGGACATAGCCCTTCCCGGGGCAAAAGCGGAATCCTCTTCAGCCCATGATCCGTGGGTCTCCATCGGACGGTATAACCGATGAGCAGGATGACAGTTGGCATACAAAGGTCAGGTTGATGGCCCCAAAATCTTGCTCTCTGCTGGGCTCCGATCGGAAAGAAACGGCGCTGCACCTCAAGCTAGAGAGCTATGTTCCACTCTCTGAACCGGAGCGGGCATATATAAGCCAGCTTGTGGACCGGGCCGAAGTGGTGCGGCCGCGGATCGACATCATCCATCAGGGGGAGCAGTTTGCCTCCGCCCATGTCTTGCTCTCCGGGTGGGCGATCCGCCACAAGGCGCTCCCGGACGGTCGCCGGCAGGTGGTCAACTTCGTTATTCCCGGCGACTTTATCGGGTTGTATGCCCACCTCTTCGAAATTGCCGACCATACTGTGACCACGCTGACAGGCGCGACCACGGCCGCAGTGGAAATCGACCGGATCGTCGAGATCTTCAAGCGCTTCCCCCGGCTTGCCGCCGCGCTTGCCTGGTCGAGTGCCCGGGAGGAGTCGATCATCGCCGAGCGGCTGCTCAGCTTGGGGCGGCGCACCGCCTTCGAGCGCATGGCGCATCTCCTCGCCGAGTTGCTGCGTCGCTTGCAAGTCGTCCAGCTGGCATACAAAGGGCAGTTCATTCTGCCGGTCACTCAGGAAACCCTGGCGGATGCGCTTGGGCTCAGCCTTGTCCACGTGAACCGGACGTTGCGCCGCCTCCGAGAAGCCGGGCTGATCGACATTGACGGGCAGAAACTGATGGTCAACGACGCCGCAAGTCTCGCGGACGCAGGCAAGTTCGACGAGATGTACCTGCATCATAGCGGCCTATCGAGACGGCTGCAGAAAAAGCTCGCACCGGCATAGATGCCGCAGCCACCCGTAACGGGAGAGATCCTGTCCGCGCGGGTTGGGATTGCCCGCCGACGGCCTCGAACGGGACGGATGCTAGCGCTCCCCCTGCCGTCGCATGACATCGCCGCCCTGCCCGCCCCCGATCGGGTCCGCCGCTGCGGCTGGCGCCGGAGGCCAGGGTTTCCGCCGGGATAGCGAATCAGCACAGGGCGAACATGCCTGCGCGTGCTCGCCAGGCGACTTGCAGCTGGAGAAGGCCCTACCTCGCTCCTGCTACCGCCGGTCTGGCTTCGTGGCTGCGCGTTCATCCGTAAGCGCCAGCACCGTTTCCCTTAGCGCCCATACGTCCACTGGCTTGGTCAGCAGCCGCAAACCTGCCTCGTGGGCTCTCCGGAGGGTCCGCGGCCTGGTATCCCCGGTCAGCAGGACGGAGGCGGAGCCCGCTGCCCGTGCTGCCTCTATCGCATCAAACCCGTCGCCGTCCGGCAGCTGGAAATCCGAGATGACCACACCGAACCGCTCCCGTGCCAATTCCTTTCGCGCATCCGCAACGGAGTGCGCAACGGTGGCCTCCAGCCCCCAATCCTCCAAGGTCATGGACAGGGCCGCCGCCACCATCCGGTCGTCTTCTACGATCAGAACCTTGTGTGCTGCCAGAGCTCTTTCCTGGCATCGCGGCAACGGCGGCGGGGCGGTCTCCCTTCCCTCCGGAACCCAGACGCTGAACGTCGACCCGCACCCGGGACTTGAGCGCACCTCCAGTTTGTGCTCCAGCACAGCAGCCGCGCGCCGGGCCGTGGACAGGCCCAGTCCAAAGCCCGTTGACCGGCTCTCCTCTCCCAGCTGCGCGAAATCGTCGAAAATCCGCTCCAGGTGCTCCGGCCGTATGCCCGGTCCGGTATCGGTGACGTCTATGCGCACCCACCCCTCCTCGCGCACGCATGCTACGGCCACCTCGCCGGATTCGGTGTACTTCACGGCATTGGAAATCAGGTTGCGCAGGATGAGCTCCAGCAGCAGGCGATCGCTCCGCACGGTAACGGTGGTCGGCGGCACCCTGAGCGACAGCCGCGCCGCGCGCGCAGGTCCCTCGAATTCTACCCCCAACCTGTGCAGCAGTCCCTGGAGCGCGAAGGCTTCCAGCTTTGGCTGGACCACGCCCGCCTCGAAGCGGGCCGTTTCCAAAAGGCCGTTCAACATGCCGCGCAGGCCCTCCAGGGACAACGAGGCCATCTCCACGAGGCCGCGGAGATCCGGATCCTGCACGCGGCTCTCCAGCAGCCCCAGATACAGGCCCGCCGCCATCGCGGGTTGGCGCAGGTCATGGCTCGCAGCGGCCAAGAAACGCGACTTGGCCCGGTTGGCGTCCTCGGCGACGGTGCGCGCCCGCTCTGCCTCGTCGCGTGCCGCCTTTAGCGCCTCCTCCGCCTCCCGCCTCGCGGTGACGTCCTGGACAGCACGGATGGCGTGCAGGAAGCGTCCATGCCCGTCCCGGACGGCTGTGACCCGGACCTCCGCCCACCAGCGACGGCCGCCCTTGCTGGTATAGGGCCGCTCCTCGGCGTAGCTGTCCACCTCGCCCCGGATCAGGCGGGCGAAGTTGTCGTGCGCTTGGACCCGGTCGTCCTCTCCCTCAATGGAATCAAAGAAAGTCCGCCCGTCGAAGTCCGCGAGCACGTAGCCGGTCACCCGGGTAAACGTCTCGTTGATGAAAAGGTAATGGCCTTCGGCATCCACTTCCTGGATGCCGACCCCGACATTGGCCTGCGTTGCCCGGAGACGCAGATCCTGCTCATGGCGCGCGAGCACCGCTTTGGTGGTTTCCGAGATGATCACCAGCACGCCGCCGACGCCGTCCGGGGCATCTGGGTCGGCGATCGGGCCGTAGCTGTAGGTCCAGTAGACTTCATCCTGCTTGCCATGCCGGACGATGGACACCAGCTGGTTCTCATGCCAGGTCGGCTCTCCGCCAGCCATGACCTGGTCGATCTGGGGGCCGATGATGGGCCAGATCTCGGGCCAGGCATCCTGCCCAGGCGCCCCCAGGATGGCCGGATGCTTTTCCGGCCCAAGCGAAGCCGCGAAGCCGTCGTTGTAGAAGCAGATGTGCTCAGCACCCCAGAAGACGTGAACGGGATGCCGGGTGCTGAGCATGATCCCGATCGCCGTTTTCAAGCTTTGTGGCCAGGCTTCCACCGGCCCCAGGGTCGTACGCGCCCAGTCATGCGACCGGAGCAGCGCTCCCATGGTCCCGCCGCCCGTCGGCCATACCTTCCGGGCCGCATCTCGGTCAGACGCCATAGGCCGGTCCCGGTTCATTATTGGGCAAAAGCATGGTGGGGGGCATGGGACCTTGAGGAAGAGTCTATTCCGGACTTCGGTGGTACTGAATTGGGCCACCATTTCATACCACATTGATACATCGGCCTGGTATTCCCATGTATGCGTCGCCTACACGCATGGAAAGGCGTCGCGGCAGAAGTTCATTGCTCCCGCAGCTGGCCACGCACATCGGCGCGGTTCGCCGCTCTCAACACTGGACGCAGTCGTCGTGAATGGCGCCTCAACCGATTTGGTGCTTCGGCTCCCTGGCGACCAGCCTTGCCAAGGCCGCTTCCAAGGCCGACCTTGAGAACGGCTTGCCCAACCGCGGCAATTTCTCCACGTCCGCGTCCGTGACGTCCTCATAGCCGGTGCATAGCAACACCGGCACGCCACGCGCGTGTAGTTTCCGCGCCAGGGCAAGCGATGACTGCCCGTGCAGGTTCACGTCGAGCACGGCCGCATCCAGTTCGGCGTCACGCGCCAAGCGCTCGGCATGCGCAAGGGACAGGGCCGGGCCTACAACGTCACACCCCAACTTGCGCAAGGCATCCTCGAGCTCCATGGCGATTAGGGCTCCGTCCTCCACTACCAGGACCCGCCGGGGGAGACTAAGGGGAACGGCACCGTCCTGTGGTTCGCTGGAGGCGGATGCAGCCGCAAAGGTCCAGTGCTCTGCCGGAAGCCGCATCTCCAGATAGAGCCCTGCCGGGCGCCAGTCGAGGGTCAACCGGCCACCCAGTTGCTCCTCGATGCTGGTGCGCACCAGCAGCGACCCGAAGCCACTCCGCGTCGGCGGTTGCACAGGTGGTCCGCCGCGCTCCCGCCAGAGCAGGACCAGATCGCCCTCGGGCGCAATGTGCCATCCTACGTCCAGTCGCCCGGCCTCAGTCGAGAGGGCGCCATACTTGGCGGCATTGGTCGCGAGCTCATGCAGGGTGAGCCCGATAGGAAGGACGGCGTCGGCGACAAAGGTTATATCGGGTCCGGACACGTTGGCCTGCGCTGGCGAAACCATATCGAGCTCCTCGGCGAGCAGGGCCGCGAGGCGTCCGCCCGTCCACCTGTCCCGGGCCAGCAGGGAATGCGCGCGCGCCATGGCCGCCACCCGGCCTTCGATCGCCTCCGCGAACTCGGCCTTCGTGTCGGCCCGGGTGAGCCGCACCAAGGACAGGACCACGGCCAGAGCATTCTTGGCCCGATGATCCACTTCCCGCATCAGCAGCTGCTCACGCTCCTCCGCCCTCTTACGCTCGGTGATGTCCATATCGACGCCACGGACGACTGCCGCACGTCCGTCCAGACCGGGTTCAGGACGGTACCGGGTGAGCAGCCAGCGGAACGTGCCGTCCGGCAGCACCGCACGGAACTCCACGTCCAGCGGACGCGGGTTTTCCACCAGGTCCATGACGGCTGCCACGGCGCGGGACTGGTCATGGGGATGCAGAAGCGAGATCGAGCGTTCCAGGCTGTAGGGTCCCTCCGCCGGGTTCCGGCCGTAGAGTTTGTAGAGGGACGCCGACCATCGCATCACGTTGGCCCTGACATCCCATTCAAAGGTGCCGACACCTGCAGCCTCCTGGGCCAGTTCCAGACGCGTCCGGCTGTCCGCGAGCTCCGCCTCGAACCGCTTCTGCTCCTCAATGTCGGTGCATGTCCCGTACCACCGGACGATCCGGCCATCCGCATCCCGCTCAGGCAGGGCCCGCCCGATGAACCAACGGTATGCTCCATCTTTGGACCGCAACCGGTACTCCATTTCGTATAGGTCACCAGTCGCGAGTGAATTGTGCCAAACCTGCCGGGTGCATTCCCGGTCGTCGGGGTGGAAAAGAGCGAGCCATGCATCGCCATCCGCCTCACCCTCACCAGCACCCGTGTACGCATACCAGCGGCTGTTGAAATAGTCGTGGTAGCCGTCCTGCCTGGTAGACCATACGATCTGCGGCATGGAATCAGCCAATGCCCTGAATCGCTGCTCACTCTGGCGAAGGGCCTCCTCCGCGCGCCTGCGGCTAGTGATGTCCTCGACAGTGACAGCGATGCGGCCCGGCTCTCCGGGCAAAGGCGCGCAGGTGAGGCGGGCGGTGACGCGCCGTCCGTCCCGGTGCTGGAAATCCTTCTCGTACGGATCCCACCAGCCGCGCTCGCGGATCTGCGCCACGGCCCTCTGGCTCACCTCGATGAACTCGGGCGGTGTCGTGTTCCGCCAGTGCCATTCGCCGCGATTGAACTCCTCCCGGCTGCCCCCGGTGATCTCCAGCAGGCGGTCGTTGACCGCCAGCGCCTGATCAATGTTCGCGTCATAGATGGCCATGCCCATGACCCGGGACTCGAACACCCCGCGGAACCGGGCCTCACTTTCCTTGAGGGCAGCCTCCGCCCTGCGCTGATCCTCCACGTCCAGGAAGGCGCACACAACCGCTTCGGGGGGCTCACCGGGCGGGCCGACGGGAGCCGCGCGGACCGACAGGCGACGCGTGGTGCCATCCCGGCGCCGGTACAACAGGTTGCTGTCCTCCACCCGCTCGCCGAGGAGGACAGCGCGGGCCGTGGGATACTCCTCCGGCGCGTACAGGCGACCATCCGGATGCAAACCGCCATAGGCGCCGTAGCCCCCGACATCGTCGGCCGGAAGCAAGGGATGGCCAAGGATCTCCTCGGCCGCGCGGTTGTAGGAGAGGATGCGGCCGGAGGGAACTTCGGTGACGATCAGCCCGACGGGCATCTGCTCGAGCACCAACTCCAGGCGGGCACGCTCCATCCTCAGGTCCGCGAGCAGTTCCTCCCGCTCCGCCTGTGCCGCCCTCCACGCGGTGATGTCCTCGACGGAAAGGGCGACCTGGCCGTGTCGCCCGGGAACCGGCGTGGAATGCAGCCGCACCCAGATCCGTGTCCCGTCCCGCCGCGCATACTCCTTCTCGAAACTGTCTGCCCAGCCTCTTTCCCGGATCTGCGCGGCAGCACGCTCGTCCATGGGCAGGTACTCGGCCGGGGTCACGGCACGCCAGTCCATCTCGCCGCGGTCGAATTCCTCCCGCGTGTAGCCCAGCAGGTCCAGGAGCCGGTCATTCGCCGCGAGGGTCTCGCCGGTCACGGCGTCGAAGATGCTGACCCCGGTTACCTCCGCATCGAAAACCCCCCGGAAGAATGCCTCCCGCTCAAGGACGCGCTCACCGTCTTCCTCTACCTGACGCGTCGCGGTCACGTCCCTTGCAATTCCCAGTACCCCGAGCACCTGCCCGTCCGGGCCGCGCACGGGCGACTTCGTCGTGGAGAAGATGGACCGGACACCATTGATGGTGACGGGCACATCGTAGGTGACCGCAGTGCCGGCCTCCAGGACGTGGCGGTCACCCTCCCGGAAACGGGCCACATCCTCGCCGCTGTGGAACTCCGCGTCCTGCCGGCCGATGAACGACTCTGCGGAGCACCCGTGGAGCCTGGCCCCGTACTCGTTCATAGCCAGATAGCGGCCGCTCCTGTCCTTGACGAAGATCGCTGCGTCGGCGGTGCTCAACAGACTGGCGAGCATCGCGCGCAAGGCGCCCTCGTTCAGGTCGGGGTCGATGCCGTCTGCGGCGGCCCATGCGCTTATTGTCGGGAAGTCCATGCTTATCGGATTGCCGCCAAAAAGGCGGCTTCTATCATGTTCCGCAACAGGCCTACGCTTGCCAATGAGTGGTAGAGGGGCTTCCGGCATGTTCCTGCATCCGGGTCGGTACCCTTGGCGCCTGCCTATACGGAACGGTACCCATGGCGGCGCTTCCGCGCCTGCATGAGATGCTCCAGGCGGGACAAGTGCTCCTGTTCTCTGTTGTGAACGGCTGACGGATGGTTGCCGTCTCCAGAACTGAAGACCGCCGCTCATCGGCGGTCTTTTCTTTGGCAGTGCCGCCGCTCTGCTGCTCCTAACCTGTGGCCTGCCGGACAATCTCCCCCATGAGGGTCAGCACCCCCCGGTGTACGGCCAACGGCATACCATCAGCACTGGGTGTTGTATACCCGGACATTCCGTCGATAAGCCCGGCGTCCGCGCTGGCCGTGAGCAGGCGGCTTTCCGCATCCGGCGTGTGGAGCAGGTCCAGGTTACCACTCGCCGCCGCGAGGCAGGCGGCGACCGCATATGCCCCCCAATTCGAAACGGCCGCCGTCACCAGCACCTCGACTTTGGTGACCGGCGCCGGATCCCGCCCGACCTTTTCGGCAGCGCGGCTGAGCACGCCGCCCAGCTGATCCCGGATGCTGCCGAAGCCGAGCTCATTGCCGCCGTCCCCGATCCCGACGGTCAGAAGGCACCGGTCCCGCGCCTTCCTGAACAGAGCATCGAACTTCGGGGTCGCCTCGGTCGCCGGAGTGCCGCGGAATGTGTGGATTTCCCCTTCGCTATCCTCCCCCCCAACCTCCACGGAAATGAGGGCAGTGGGTTCATAGGCGTTCAACAGGTGATCGGCGTGGGCCTCCGCCTCCTGGCGGTTGCGCGGAAACCGGAGGACAGCGGCTCCATGGATGGGCGACGGAGCCTTCTTCATGCCCGCGACCGCCTCCTCGATGCGCAGGGTGCTGAGCCCAGCCGCGCGCACCACCTGCGATATCGGCCCGATCAGGTCCTCCTCGGTGAGGAACACCGGAATTGCGCCGGTTGCCTTGTGCAGGGCAAGTCCGAGCACCGCAGCCCCCGGCGGGCCGTCCGTCTCGGCGATCCTGGAATTCACGCCCTGGCGGTCATGCCAACCGCTGGCCAGGAACACGGCCCGACCCGCCCGGCATTGCTCCAGCAGCCTTTGTGCAGCAAGCAGGCAGGGCGGTCCGCCCTGCGCCTCCCAGGCGGCTTGTGCCAGCTGATCGACCGAGCCGCGCCCCGAGATGTCCAGGTTGCTCAGGCAATGCAGGCGGACTCCTACATCCGTAAGGACGGATTTCTCCATGTCGCCGCTCCCACTCGATCACTTCAGAACCAATGAAAATGACCAGTGGCAGGTTCCCTTCCTGGTGCATCTGCGGGCACCCGCCCTGCCATGGCGGTTCAATATGAGGTCCGGACGACCCCCTCACCCGAATGGGGCATTCTAGCCAAAATTTCGTTATATTTTATCCTGGTTTATAATCTGTTTTATGTTCATTCCCGTACACAGGCTGTTCCAACTTCGGAGATAGCGGATGTTCGGTCTAGCTCAAGCACGCGAGTTGCAGGCGCTCAAGGCGGAGTTCGCCGCCCTGAACAAGGCGTTGGCTGTCATCGAGTTCACGCCGGAAGGCCAAATCCTCGGTGCCAACGAGAATTTCCTCAAGCTGATGGGCTATTCCCTGGCGGAGATCCAGGGTAGGCATCATTCCATGTTCATGGAACCCGGTGGCCGGGACAGTGCGGACTACCGCCAGTTCTGGGACGGCCTCCGTCGGGGCGAGTTCCACGCAGCCCAGTACAGGCGCATCGGCAAGGGTGGTCGTGAGGTCTGGATCGAGGCGTCCTACAATCCCGTGGCCGACGCCAAGGGCAGGACGTTCAAGGTTGTGAAGTACGCGACCGATGTGACGCGGCAGAAAGCCGAGCATGCGGACCTCCGCGGGAAAGTGAACGCGATTGAGCGGTCGCAGGCCGTCATCGAGTTCGAGCTCGACGGGACTATCCGCACGGCGAACCCGAACTTCCTGAAGGCCCTGGGCTACACGCTCTCCGAAGTGCAGGGGCGTCACCATTCCATGTTCCTGGATGCCGCGACGCGAAGCAGAGCCGAGTATACACAGTTCTGGGAGCGCCTCCGGGGTGGCGAATACCAGGCCGGGCAGTTCAAGAGAGTCAGCAAGGGCGGCTCCTCGGTCTGGATCGAGGCATCCTACAATCCGGTGCTCGACCTGAACGGAAGGCCCTGCAAGGTGGTGAAGTTTGCCACCGACGTCACCAAGCAGGTCGACCTGCTGATCAGCCTCAAGTCGCTGATCGACGGGAACTTCGCCGAGGTCGACACCGCCATCCGCACATCGACGGAACAGACCCGCAGCGCCACGCAAGCCGCGGCCCACACCTCCGGCGATGTGCAGATGGTCGCCTCCAGCGTGGAGGAACTGTCCGCGTCCATCCGTGAAATCTCTGAAAGCATGGTCAAGTCGCGGGAGGCCGCCGAGGGCGCCTTCGGCCGTGCCGAGGCTGCCGACCGTGCGACCCAGCAACTCGTCGGCGCAGCGCAGCAGATGACCGGCATCGTCGACCTGATCCGGCAGATCGCAGGCCAGATCAACCTGCTGGCGCTCAACGCCACCATTGAGGCCGCCCGCGCCGGCGAAGCCGGGCGCGGCTTCGCCGTGGTGGCTACCGAGGTCAAGAACCTGGCCGGTCAGGCCGCCAATGCCACCAGCCAGATCGCGCGGGAGATCCAGCAGGTTCAAGACGTCTCATCCGAGGTGGTGGGTGCGCTGACGGAAATCCGCGGAGCCATCGGCACGGTGCGGGAGCATGTGGCTGGCACGGCCGGCGCCGTCGAGGAGCAGAGCGCCGTCACCCTTGCCATGTCGAGCACCATGCAGAGCGCCGCGGCGGGTGTTGAAGCGCTCACGAAAAGCATCGGCGAGATCGCGGCCGCCGTGGACCAGGTCACGCACGCGGTCGGCAGCACCAAGCAGGCCGCCGAGGTGCTGGCGCGCTGACCGCCCGTGCCGGATTGTCGAGCAGAGGAGATCGCAATGCATTCGGACATCATGGACCATGGCACTAACGCGGAGCGAAAACGGCTGGAGGCCCTGCATGCCCGCCGCATACTGGACACTGCCGACGAGGAGGCGTTCGACCGGCTGACCCGCTGGGCGCAAGCCTATTTCGGCGTGCCGATCGCACTGATTTCCCTGCTGGACGAGTCCAGGCTCTAGTTCAAGTCGGTCCGGGGGCTGGACGCAAGGGAAACGCCCCGCGCGACCTCCTTCTGTCGCAAAACCATTCTACAACGTGATCCGCTGGTGGTGGAGGATGCCCGGCTCGATGCCCGTTTTGCTCACAGCCCCTTGGTTACCGGCAAGCCGCATATCCGCTTCTACGCCGGGGCCCCGATCCTGACCCGCGACGGCTTTGCCCTGGGCTCGTTCTGCATCATTTCACATGCCCCGCGATCGCTCGCGCCGGATCAGCGCATCGTGCTGGCGCGGCTTGCGGGGGTGGCGGCAGCAGCATTGGAACTGCGGGAGGCTTTCCTGGCGTCGGGAACGCAAGCTCCCGCGCTGCCCTGACGGAATACCCGGGTTACGCATACCACATCGTGGGAGGCGGGCATGGGCGACATTGTGCGGCTTCCCTTCCGGGGACCGGCTGGCCGCTTGGCGCGGCTGCTCCTCGCCGAGCGCCTCCTGGAACTCGAACGGCAGGAATAAAAGTAGTGAACCGCTCCGGGTTTGTTGGTGTGGACGGCCCTACGGCATCGTTGTGCCAAGGTAGCGTCATCGACCAACGCCGAGGGAGCGCCAGCAGATGGAGATCCAGCGCATTTCGATCGACACGTCCAAACATGTCTTCACGCTGCACGGGGTGGATGCCCAGGAGCGTCCGGTTCTTCGGCGTGAATTGAGGCGGTCGCAGATTGCAGGGTTCTTTGAGAAGCTTTCGGCGACGGAGGTCGCCCTGGAAGCCTGTGCTGGTTCGCATCACTGGGGGCGTCTGCTCACCGGCATGGAAAACTGGGTGAAGCTGATTCCGCCGCAGTACATGAAGCCCTTCGTCAAGCAAAGCAAGAACGACCACAATGATGCCGAGGCGATCTGCGAGGCGGCGTTTTGGCACAATCGATACCGTAGGGCCGTCCACACCAACAAATCCGGAGCGGTTCAGGTTCAGGTTCGGGCCCGTGCCAGCGCCCCTTTTTTTGCCCGGATCGCGGCGCTGTCAAGCGAGGCACGGGTCCCATCGATGCGGTCAGTCTGGTGCAGCTTGGTAAGGAGCACCCCATGCAGGCGGTCCCAAACACCAGCCTGGTGCCAGTCCCGCAGCCGGCGCCAGCAACTCATGCCGCAGCCGCAGCCCATCTCCTGGGGCAGCATCTCCCAGGGCAGGCCGGACTTCGGCACAAACAGGCTCCCGGTCAGCGCCGCCCGGTTGTCAACCGGCGGGCGGCCACCTTTCGGACGCGGGTGCTCTGGAGGCAACAGCGGCTTCACTACCGCCCATAGCTCATCAGAGACAAGGGGCCTTGCCAAGCCCAGCAAGCAGCCTAGAAACCGGGCCTGTCGCGGGTTCTCGAGCTTGTCGCTCCGCACGAAGGTCGCCTTGGATTGCCGTATTCGAAGGCAGCCCCATTCCCCCCCGTTGCGGAAGAGGTCAGAAACTGCCATGAACAGCAGCCAGTCGTTTCCGGTTGCACATGCTCCGTGGCTCTGGCCTTTGCCTTTCCTGCATTGCATACTCTTGGGAATATTTTTCCTTTAGCTGAATGACACTTTGCTGCCGCTCCTACCGACGCGCCGCTTTCAAGAATTCGTCGATCTCCGCACTTAGTCGGCCCGACGCCTGATTCAGTTGCGTCGCCGCATTCCCCACCGTCTGGGCGGCGTTCCCTGTTTCACGACTCGCAGCGGACACGCCTGATATGTTTCGGGAGACCTCCGCCGTGGTGACGCTCTGTTCCTCCGCGGCCGTGGCCACCTGGGCCGCAATAGCGTTTAGCGCTTGGATCGTGCTGCCAATCCGGCCGATCGCCGCGACAGTGGCACCGGTGGCTTCCTGCATGCGCTCGATCTGACGCTTGATGTCCTCCGTGGCCCGGCTGGTTTGGTTGGCCAGGCTCTTGACCTCGCCGGCGACCACGGCGAAGCCCTTCCCGGCCTCGCCAGCCCTTGCCGCCTCGATTGTAGCATTCAGGGCCAGTAGGTTCGTCTGCGCGGCAATTGCTCCGATCACGTCGGTGATCTTGCTCACTTCCGCTGCCACTTCGGCCAACCCCGACACCAAGCCGTCGGTTCGTTCCGCCTCCTCGGCCGCGCTTCCGGCGATGCGCGAGGCCTCGGCAATCCTGTCGGTGATCGCACCGATCGCAGCCGACATCTGCTCGGCCGCCTCGGCGACCGAGCCGGCGAGACCGACGCCATTGCCAGCCAGTTCGAGCAGGTGCCGGGCGGAGCCGTCCATCTGGGCGGCGCTGGCGGACACAGATCGCACCACCTCGGACACGCTTTCTTCCATTTTGACTTGGTCGCTGATGATGGCCCAGGTGAGCATGGGCCCGAGATAGGCGCCGGTTCCGTCGGTGATCGCGGAAACGCGCAAGTTCAATACTTCGGGACCGACGCGGATGTTGGCCTGATGCGGCAGATTCCTAGGATCCGCGAGCAGCTTGCGCTGGTGCGTTGGCTGCTTGTGGAAAACATCGATGGTCTGGCCGAGCATCCTATCGGCCGGGGTTGGAAGGTGGGCTTCAATGCGCTTGAGCGTTTCGCGGCTCGTTTGGTTCAGGTAGTTGATCCTGAAGTCGTCATCCGGATCGCAGGTCATCACATTGATCGGCATCCGGTCGATCATCTGGAGCAGGCGGCGGCTTTCCTTTTCCACCCGCACCCTTTCAGTTACGACCGACCAGGTCAGGGCCGCATGGGTGTAAGTGCCCCTGATGTCATGCACGGCGTCAATGTGGAGGTCTAGGACTTCTTCCCCCACCGTGATGCGCGCCTTGTGCGGCAGGTTCTTCGGATCAGACATCAGCCTGCGCTGATGTTCAGGATGCTTGTGGAAGATATCGACACTCGTGCCTACGATCTGGGCGGGGTCGATCCGCAGCACGTGCCGGATGCTTTGCAGCAGCCTGCGAGACTCCGCGTTGGCATAGTCGATCCGGAAAGTTCGAATATCACAGGTCATGACGGCAATGGGAAGCCTGTCAAGAACCGCGCCCGCGCCACGCTGGCTGTCCTGGGTGCGCCCGCGAGACATCAAAGTTTGGATTGTTGCCCGCACCATGCTCTCCCCTTCTGCGGTGCTGGTTCCACCGCGGCAAGCTGAGTTGGAACTAGATCCGGCATACATTCGTATTACATGCACTAGCTGAGACTTAATCTGACATCTTGTGTTTTGAGGAGGAGCCGAGGGCGTTGCGGAGCGCTCACCCGAGCCGGCGCTCCGCAACGCCCCGGCGGATCGGACGAGGTGTCACATGACCCAGGAGCAGAAAGTCATTCGTGCCAAGGTCGGGCTGCTGGAATTGGCCCGGCAGCTCGGCAATGTCAGCAAGGCCTGCCAGATCATGGGCTACTCGCGCGACAGCTTCTACCGCTTCAAGGAGCTCTATGAGCAGGGGGGCGAGATGGCCCTGCAGGGGAGATGACCCGGCGCAAGCCGGTGCTGAAAAACCGGGTCGCCCCCGAGATCGAGCGTGCTGTTGTCGAACTGGCTGTCGAACAGCCGGCCTGGGGCCAGCTGCGGGTCGCCAATGCGCTCAAGCAGCAAGGCCTGTCCGTATCCCCGGCCGGTGTGCGCTGTGTCTGGCAGCGCCACGATCTGGAAACCATGAAGAAGCGCCTGAAAGCGCTGGAAGCCAAGATGGCCCAGGAGGGCGGCGTGCTCACCGAGGCGCAGCTGGCGGCCCTGAAGAAGGCCCGCCAGGACCAGGAGGCGCATGGCGAGTTCGAGAGCGAATGCCCGGGCTATTGCGTGGCCCAGGACACCTTCTATGTGGGCACGCTCAAGGGTGTAGGGCGGGTGTACCAGCAGACCGTGATCGACACTTACAGCAAGGTGGCCTTCGCCAAGCTCTATGACCGCAAGACACCGATCACCGCGGCCGAGATCCTGAATGATCGGGTGGTGCCCTTCTTTGACGAGCACGCCATCCGCATCAGCCGCATCCTCACCGACCGTGGCACGGAGTTCTGCGGCAGCCACCAGAGCCATGAGTATGAGCTCTATCTGGCGGTGGAGAACATCGACCACAGCCGCACCAAGGCCAGGAGCCCGCAGACCAATGGGATCTGCGAGCACTTCCACAAAACCGTCCTGGACGAGTTCTATCGGATCGCGTTCCGCAAGCGCATCTACGCCAGCATCGAGGAGCTGCAGGCGGATCTGGACGCCTGGATGCGCCAGTACAATGAGGAGCGATCGCACCAGGGGCGCTGGTGTTATGGCAAGACCCCAATGCAGACCTTCCTCGACACGCTTCCACTGGCAAAGGAGAAGCTCATGGCCGCATAATCTGCAATCGGACAGTCCGCCAAAACCGGACAATCCTTCACCTGTCAGATCAAGCCGTAGCTAATACATATTACATGGCGCATGGATTCAAGGTTATTTGCACGTTAACTATATATAAGCTGCCAAGCACCTGAAGCGGGGAAAGCATCCGTGTGGCCGATATATGTTTCATCGCAAATCCGTGCAGCCGCCACTTGCGATCGGGCCGGGTTTAGTATGAATTGCGGCAATCTGCGCGCCGGCCGTGTCGTTACAAGGGTGTTGCTGCGCCCTGCAAGGTCGGTCCGCAGCGTCTTTAGGGAAACCTCGTCCTGCCGATTGCGGCAATCGTACTGAGCCCGGTAGGTCACGGCCGCTCCAGCCCACTTTATCGCATGAGCAGGAGCGTTCCAGGGCGGACGCGAATTCCGCTATTCGCAGGCTGCACCTGCGAACCTGACCGTAGCGGCCGGTCCTGCATTTTCGTCTGTGGTCAGCTGTCGCCGGTATAGTTGGATCCGGTCAAGGACATTGGCGCAGTTGCTCAGCACTTGTTGTACCGACGCGGAACTGGGCGTCCCGTGCTGCAAGTCGTGCATCAGGTCGGGAACCGTAGAGAGCAGTTCGGTCGCGTCTGCCAGAACACCCACATAATCCTGTAGGATTTCGGCCCGTCCACCGTCCAGCGCAACGGCAGCTACAAAATCCCGCTGCTTGCACATTTGAAGCACGTAGCTCCCGAGCTCGGCTTGCAGCATGCCTAAGCGACGCGCCATTTCTAGCCGTGCGCGCGGGTGCAGTGAGATGGTCGCAGCAGAAGCGGATGACATCGCTTGGTTCCTTCAATTCCTCGGATGCTGTGGGCAACTTTCCCGCCCCAGCCGGACGCTCCCATGCGCCCGGCTGGACCGGTCCCTGCTGCTCAGGCAGAGCGGATGGCCGCGAGAAACCTGTCGACCTCGCTGCGCAATACTCCAGCATGGCGCCCAAGCTCACCGGCGGAGGCGAGCACCTGGCTGGCTGCAGCGCCCGTTTCACCGGCACCCTGGCTCACCCCGTCAATGTTCTGCGACACCTCCGACGTGCCGCGGGCCGCTTCGGTCACGTTCCGCGTAATCTCCGATGTCGCGGCAGACTGTTCCTCGGCCGCGGCGGCAACCTGGGCGGAGATGCCGTCCATTTCGCGGACCGTGCCGCCAATCATCCTAATTGCCTCGACCGATTGGCGTGTCGCATCCTGCACGGCGGCAATCTGGGAGGCGATCTCCTCCGTGGCTTGGGCCGTCTGATTTGCAAGGCTCTTGACCTCGCTGGCGACCACGGCGAAGCCCTTTCCCGCCTCGCCAGCCCGTGCCGCCTCGATGGTAGCATTCAGGGCCAGCAGGTTAGTCTGACCGGCAATCGACTTGATCAGGTCAGCCACCTCTCCAATCCGCCCCACCGCCTGGGAGAGGTGCCGGACGGCTCCGTCCGTCTGCTCCACCTGAGCCACCGCTCGCCCGGCGGTGCTGGCGGACTGCGTCATCTGGCGGGTTACCTCAAGGATGGAGGCCGCCAGTTCCTCCGTGGCGGCTGCCACGGTCTGGACGTTGCTGGACGCCTGGTTGGCGCCGGCGGCTACCGCCTGAGCTTGGCGGCTGGTCTGTTCAGCGGTCGCCGACATGCCTTCGGAGGTGGCGCGCATCTCGGTTGCAGCCGAGGCCAAGCCATCGAGCATAGATCGCACCGTGCCATCGAACCGCTCAATGTTCGCCTCGATCATCCTTGCCCGATGCAATTGGCGATCGGTAGATGCCTTTTGCTCCGCCTCCAGCCGAACCCGCGTAACGGCATTCTCCTTGAATACCTGCGCGGCATCCGCGATGTCGCCAATTTCGTCCCGGCGTCCGATCCCGAACACCTCGACATTCAGGTCCCCCTCGGCCAGGCGGCGGAGGCCGGCAGCAACCGCGGCGATCGGCTTGACGATGCCGCGTTGCGAGACAAGCCGCCCGGCAACGACGCCGATGAATATGCCGACACCTGCGACGATGCACATCGTCCATAGCGTGCGGAAGTATGCCCTGCGGGAATACTCGACCGTCGCCGCCGCCTGCTCGTCAGTATATTCAAGGTACTTCACGACTTCCGCCCGGAATGCAGAAGCCGCCTCGCGGCTTTCCTGCACAGACGCCAGCAATTCCCTCTGTGCATCGCTGAGCTCGACCGAACCAACCTTGCGCCTAGCCGTCTCCAATGTCTGTTCCAGCCGCGGCAGGTATCGAGCGTACAGGGCCTCCACTCGAAGCAGCATCTCGCGTTGCGCGTTATCGGCTGTGGTCCTTATGGTAGCCAAGCGCTCCTCCAGACCCCGCCTTTCCTCGGCGATCCTGATCTCGGCTTCGCGCAGGCTGTCGGGCGTGGGATTCGCGGCCAGTTCGTATTCCGCTCTGCTGAGGGCGACCAGAGCGGTGTTCATGCGCGCGCCCAGCAGTGCCTCCGACGCGGCGACCTCCACCTTTATGACGGCGCCTTCCATCGCACGCAGCCCAACTATGCTGGTACCTGTGATGATAGCAGCAACTGCGGCGAGCAAGGTGATGAGAGCAAAGATCTTCGCTGAAATCCGGAACTGCCCCAAGTTCATAGCGATCTCCCATATGGGTTAATCCTTGAGGCCTAAACATACTCCGATAGGCAGAAATGCGCATGTAATTTCGCTAAAATTTAGCTACATTTCCGCAAGGCTGATATGAAGCTGGATGGTCTGCACTTGCCCCAATCCTGACCACGCTTGCCCGCAGGGTCGTCAAATGCCAGGTTCATGCAGCCCGGATGCCGTCCAGGAACCGCTCGACGTCAGCGCGTAACCCCTCTGACTGCCGGGACAGTTCGGCCGCCGCCCCCATGACCTGCTGTGCAGCAGCACCGGTTTCCGCAGCCGATTGCGTGGCCTGGACGATGTTCGTAGAAACCTCCCGCGTCCCAGCCGCCGCCTGCTGCACATTCCGGCTGATTTCGTCTGTGGTCGCGTGCTGCTCCTCGACCGCGGCCGCGATCGCGGACGCCGCATCGTTGATGGAGGTGATGGTACGGCCGATCGCCTGGATCGCCGTGACCGCCTCGCTGCTGACCTCCTGCATGGCCGCGATCTGCTGGCCGATTTCCTCGGTGGCCCTGGCTGTCTGGTTCGCGAGCGCCTTCACCTCGCTGGCGACAACGGCAAAGCCCTTGCCAGCCTCGCCGGCCCTGGCCGCCTCAATGGTTGCGTTCAAGGCCAGCAGGTTGGTTTTCGCCGCGATGTCCTGGATCAGCTTGATGACATCGCCGATCTGCGAGGCGGCCGCCGAGAGGCCGCGGACGGTTTCGTCCGTCCGCTCGGTTTCGCGAACCGCCTGGCCCGCGATGCTGTTGGACCGGGCAACCTGTTGGGCGATCTCGCGGATGGACGCGGACATCTCCTCCGCAGCGGAGGCAACCGTCTGGACGTTGGCGGAAGTCTGCTCGGCCGCAGCCGCTGACGCGGAGGCTTGCCGGCTTGCTTCCGCGGCGATGCTTGACATGCTTTTCGCCGTGCCGTCCAACTCGGTCGCCGCCGACGCCACTGTCTTCAGCGTTGTTGCAACGGAGGCCTCGAACCGGGCGATCAGTTGCTCTTGCGTGCGGAGGCGGCGTTCACGGGCCTCGCGTTGTTCCGCCTGCTCCGCCTCCAGTCGCAAGCGCTCGATCGCATTGCGTTTGAAGACGAGCACCGCCTCGGCCATGGCCCCGACCTCGTCCGTGCGGTCCGTGCCGGGCACATCGACGGTGTTGTCCCCGGCGGCGAGCCGCCCCATCGCGGTGGTCATGGCCGAGAGCGACGCCACGATCCGGACGAGGACAAGCCAAGCCGCGGCGGCGGCCACGCCCGTGCTGACCAGGAGGAGCGCCAGGCTGGTGGAAAGGGCGATGAGGCGGGAACTGGCCGCGGCCGCGACCGCAGCCTCCACCTCTGTGCTGACCGCCCGAGAGAGTGCCAGGATCGTGTTGATGCCTGCCGTCGCCCGCCCGATCCACTCATCCGCAGAAATCGGATAGCTTCCCTCGGCTGCCCCCTCGAGTACGGCTCGACGGGTGGCGTCGAAGTCGCGGAAATAGGCTGCTTCCACGGGGTCGATGGCGCGCAGAACCTCCTGCGGCATGTTCGGTTGCGCCCGCAGGGCCTTCATGGCGGACCAAGCTGCCTCAATCCGACCGCGCCCGTGCGCAAGGAAGCGCGCCCGCTCCGCGTCCAGTGCTGCTCCCGAGGCGATCAGGCCTCCCATGAGTCCGCGTTCCTGACCAGCGAACTCGGAGATCTCGAAGGCTTGGTGGCGGAACTGGACCAGTTGCAGTGTTTCCGGGGCGGCCGGCAGGACCAGCGCCTCAAGTAGCATACGCAGGTCCTGCACGACGGCAATGAAGGTCGTGACATTCTGGAAGAAGGCGTCCCTGACAGCTGCGTCTCGACCGTTCGCCGGTTGGGACAGCGCCAGATCGGCGTTCCGGCGCACGTTCTCGTATTCTGCCATGGAGTTCTGCAAGGCGGTCAGCAGGTCCGCGCGCTCCCTCATCCCGGGAATGCCCTTGAGCTTCTCCATGGCTTCGCTCAACGCCCGCGTGGCGGTCTGGCGGAGCGCCGCGATCTGGTCGCGCTTCTGGACGGTAATGGGAGCAGCCGCATGCAAGCTCCCGTTGGTCACCCCACGCTCCTGGGCCAGATCACCCGCAGCGTTCAACAGAAGCGCCGAAATTCGATTCACATCCAAATAGGCTCTGGAGTGCGCGTAATGCCCGTACGCCTCCCAGGCATCGCGGCCGGACATGGACACGGAAAGAAGCGCCAAGCCGCCAATGGCTGCCGGAAGGACGATGCGGATGGGAAGGCGAAGCATGACAGCGGGCCTTTACATTAAAAACAGCCGAATACTCCCCTCGAAAGAGTTAAACGTCCGTTAGCGGCAACCTTCGCGCAACAGCACACTGGCGGCGCAAAGATTACCGCGCCCCGGCTCGAGGGGCGCCGTCTCGTTGCCCGCTGTGCCGTAGCCGTCGACGGCGGAGCCTGGGGGCGCTGGAAGCCGGCAACTGCGCGCTGCGGCATTTCCGCCGGGATGATGCTGTCCTGCCGGGCGCCATGACAAACATCCCCGTCCTGGCTGTGCAGCGCCGGCTTCGCCAAACCGAAGTGGAGGAGGCTGCAGCCGGGAGCAAGCGCATCGTCACCCCGGTCAGCAGGAGGTGGAGGGACTCGAAAAGCATATCCCGGCGAATGGGACCACGTCATCGGCCGAATGGTGCATTCCCTTCGAGCACGAGACCGCCCGCGCGCCGAAGCCCAGGGATCCGACAGCCCTGCTTTGGCCCAGCCAAGCGCTGAGCCTTCTCAGCCACGAGGTCCTCAAGCGGATCCACGGTGCGGAGCGACGTCCGGTGATATCAAGTCGCATCGATCAAAGCCCATGATGCCATGCAAAGGCGCCACGGGATGCTCGGGGCAGAGAATCTCCGATGCGACATGGCGGGCGGATCAGGGCTTGCCATCGCAGCGGCAGTCAGGCCTCGGGGCGACGTTATCGTGGGCCGTGTCCATAGGCCGGCGGAGGCTCGGACGGTCGGTCCAAGCCGGAGGTGGTTCTCGGCATCACGGGAAATATCGAAGGAGGCATGCGGAGCGGTGCGGCCAGGATCGTTGAAGCAGGTCCGCAAGCGGGGTGTCGCGATTCAATTGTCAAGGCCTGGATGGCCCGATCGATTGTAGGGCCCGAGGACATGCGCCGCGACCCAACACGGTCCAGTTGGCCGCGTCAGCCGGAAAAGTTGGAGCCGGACCGACACCTGCCACACATGGCGCAGTCCAGCAACGGCTGGCCGACTTGAAACCGTGGGCCTGGGCACCTCCTCCTCAGCGCTAGCACGTAACGCTCCAGTCGGGAGTCGCCCGCTCTGAGCTATCGCGATCTTTAGTGGCCCAAGGCGACCCAGGTCCCATCGCCCCCACTTACCATACAGTGCGGCCCACAGATCAGACTAGCGCATCCCGGCGCACCGGCGCATACGACCAACAACCTGCTACGCCCGCGCAAGATGCCAAGGAACTCTTCCGAAAAGCCCTTCGCGGCATACCATCAACCGCTGCCCGGACGGGCATGGTCGGTGGCTCGCAGCGCTTCCTACCGCCGACGCTTCGCATGCCGGGAATCCAGCGCATAGGTCGACCTGGTTCCTTCATGAATGTTGCGCACGACCGTTCGGTTCGCTCAAGAATACGAGGAGTTCGGGTCGAATAAATGCACGTTACCGAATTTTAACGAGCTACTTGCTCTGATGTCCCCATGATTCGTCATCCCTGATCATGGAGAGTCCGATGCCTCAGAACGACAACAATGGGAAGGGCAATCCTCCCGGCCGCCCGGATGGCGTCCCTCATGGCCCACCGGACGGGCTCCCGCCCGGCCCGCCCGAGGGGCGGCCGAACGGCCCCAAGAACCCCCCGGTGCCGCCGAAGCCGCGCCAGGTAGGCTGATGCGGCTCTGGTGGGAGACGCTGCCCGGTCTCCGGCAGGCGGAGATGGACGCCTTTGAGGCCCGAGGGTGGCGCGTACGTGTTGATCCGGCCGCCGAGGCTCAGGGCTTTCTTGTCGTCCACGTGGAGTTCCCGCTGGACGGAGAAGCCCTGCCCCTGCGCGTCGCCTACCCAGCCCAGTTCCCCTACTTCCGCCCGGCGGTCTACGCCCCGCCGGGCCGTTTCCCGGAGCATCAGAACCCTATTGACGGCGTCCTGTGCCTGCTCGGGCCCCGAACGCAGGAGTGGCACCCGGAGACGACGGTCGCGGGCTTCCTCGAGGAGCGCATCCCGGCCCTGCTCGATGCGATCGACGGCGGCCGCCCGCTGGTCGAGCAGCAGGCCGAGATTCGCGCCGGCTACCTGCCCTACGATGACCCGTCATACGTGCTCTTCGACAGCGCCTGGGCGCCACCGGCTGGTGCGCGATCTGGTTCCCTCGTGGCGAAGGGCGCTCTCTTGGCATCCGGGGAGCGGTTGCTCCTGCGGATGGCCATAACCAAGGCCAAGACAGGCGGGCGCGAGATCCCGGTCGAAGTCGTTCCATTCCAATCCGCCCCTGGCAGTTTCACGATCGAGTTTCCCTTCGCCGTTGTGGACGGCCTCGACATGGAGGAGAAACCCGACGCGCACTGGGCGAAAGTGGCGCACCTGTTCCCCGGCCTCGACCGCAGGCTCAAGGAGTCCACTGTCGGCGGGAAGAAATGGCAGTTCGCTGTCGCGGCGCTGCTCGCCGCCGAGGAGATCCAGAAGGGCATCAGGGGTTTCAGCTTCGTGACGTTCCTGATCCACCGCCCCAAGGGAACGCGGGATTTCCGCGTTGCCAGGATCCGCGGCTTGCGGGCCGGCCGGCAGGACATGGGGGCGCGGGTTCCGGCCACTCAGATCCTTCGTGACCGACACGTGCTACTTGTCGGGTGCGGTGCTATCGGCGGACAGATCGCGGTCGAACTGAGCAAGGCGGGCCTGGGCCGCCTCACGCTGTTCGACTATGACCATGTCGAACCCGGGCCGACCGTGCGCTGGCCGCTCGGGCAGTCCTTCTTCGGCGAGTCCAAGTCGGCGGCGCTGGCCGCCCACATCAAGCAGCACTGGCCCCAAGCCAAGGTCACGGCCTACACCGGCGTGGTCGGCGGCGCGGCGGTGCCGGAAGGGCCTGTCGAGGGGGTGACGCTTGACGAGGTCATGGAGGGCGTTCACTTGGTGATCGACGCGACGGCGGAAGTGGGCGTCCAGCACTATATGTCCGACCGCTGCCGTGAGGTCGGCATTCCCTACATCTACGCGTCGGCGACTCCCGGTGCAAAGGGCGGCATCGTCGCCCGTTTCATGCCGCGGGATGGACAAGGCTGCTGGTTCTGCCTTCAGCACGCCATGTACCAGGATGGAGCCATCCAGGAGCCGGGCCACGACGATGCCGCCGAGGTCCTGCCCGCGGGCTGCAACCACCCGACCTTCGCCGGCGCCGGCTACGACCTGCTCGAGGTGAGCCTCCAAGGCGTCCGGATGGCAGTCCAGGCCCTTGACCCAAGACGCACAGCCGAGACGTTCGCCGCCGTGCTCGATTTCAAGGAGGAACTCGGCCTGCCCGCCTGGCGTGCCCACGGCGTGCCGCGGTTCGGTGGTTGCGAATGCCAGGGATAGTCTGGCTTGGCAACGACCTTTTCAGAGGCATGTGCTCGGAGGCGGAACGCAAGTGCCCCGACGAGACCGGCGGGGCATTGCTGGGGTATCGCAGCGGTGAGGACTACGTGATCACCGACGTACTCGGCCCCGGCCCGGACGCCCAGCACGCCCGGATGTTCTTCCAGCCGGACTATGGCTGGCAGGAGGAAGTGATTGCTCGGCGGTTTGCAGAGACAAACGGCACCACGACCTATCTCGGGGATTGGCACACGCACCCAGGCACCTCCGTCCCGGCAATGAGCAAGGACGACCGGAAGGTCCTGAGGCAGATTGCCTCCTGCCCCACGGCGGGGATAGACAGGCCGCTGATGGCCATCCTGGCAGGAAGCCTCGGCAACCCCTGGGGATTGGGCGTCTGGTCAGGTGCATCGCGTCCGCGGCGGCTCCTGAAGGCCTGGAACCCTTCCGACATCCTGAAACTGCCTGTCCGGCGGTACGGTTTCTGACCTCGCCGGACACCACGCGGCAAGCTCGGCTCTTCATGGTGGTGCACGGCGGATTGCGCGGAGTGCCTCCCTTTATAGGGGCGGCTGCACGCTGCATGCGTGCAGGCCATCTGGTCTCCCGGGATCGGGCCACATGCCCCCTCGCAGCACGGGTCCTTCCAGCGCCAGGCTGGCAGCTGCCCCGTCCTATAAAATTGGCCTCGGAACGTGAACTAAAACAGGCGATGGACGGTGTCGTGGCCTTGGCAATGGAGGGGGTCCGGACACCGTTGAAGGTGTCCGCCAAAGCCAGTCCACGTGCAATTGGGAACGGCTTTCCCGCTGTATCAGCTGCTTCAAGGCGCAATCTGGAGCAGTTGACTCGTGCCGTCATAGCTGGAGGTTGTCGAATGGCTGATTGGAGGGCAAGCTCCTCATGGAGGGCACGATGCTTACGGTCACAGCGCCTTGACGGAGAGTAGCGATGTTCCTGGGCTTGGGCCGCACCCGCCCGCTTCAGAGCGTAACGGGCTACTCCGGCGTAAAGTACTTCTCCATGATCGCCTGATAGGTCCCATCTGCACGAATGGCTGCAAGGCCTGCATTGAAATCGGCAGCTACGGAGGCCTCACGGAATCCCGCCGCCCGGGGAGTTGGGGTGAAGAGCGGGTGGAGCTTCCACTCCTTCCAAACGCCCATTGCTGCCATCGCCATTCGGAGATGATGCAACAGAATGCGGCAGTCCCCGATGATCACATCGGCACGGCCATGAATCAGGGTGAGGACCTGCCGGTCCTGACGGCCTTCCTCCTGATAGGCAGCAAAGTCGGCAATCGCATTGGCGAAGGCCGGCCCAAGTGCCTTTCACATGTGGGCTTTCTCCTGTTCGCGTGCCGCCGCCTCTGGCAGGCGCAGCAGGCGACGACGGGCGCTGTTGCAAATATTGAAGACCGCCGCATCGAGGTAGTTGTCAGCACCTTGGACGGCGCTACGCCGCCTTGAGATCCATCTGCTCGCTGAGAATCGTCATTGCTTCGGCCAGTGCACAGGGTCCAATGCCGAAAGCGCGCTCGATGAGGCGGGCCTCGCCGCGCATGTCGCGGGTGAGGTTGAAGGCAGCGGCCTGCCCTTTCCGGAGGGCCCGCATCACCTCGAAGCCCTTGATGGTGGCGTAAGCTGTCTTCAGCGTTTTGAAGCCCCGCACCGGCCGGATCAGCTGCTTGAGCTTTCCGTGGTCGGCCACGACGACGTTGTTCAGGTACTTCACCTGTCGGTGCTCGGTGTCCTCGGGACATTTGCCCTCGGCTTTCAGCTCCGCCAGGGCGACCCCATAGGTCGGTGCCTTGTCGGTGTTGATGACCGTCGGCTTTTCCCGATCCTTCAGGTCGTTCAGCGCCTTGCCCAGGAAGCGCTTGGCCGCCGCGGTGTTCCGCGTGGGAGAAAGGTAAAAGTCGATCGTGTTCCCGTGCTTGTCAACCGCCCGGTACAGATACGCCCACTTGCCGCCGACCTTCACGTACGTCTCGTCCACCCGCCAGCTGGTCGATCGCGGGCAACGCCATTGCCAGCGCAGACGCCTCTCGATCTCCGGCGCATACTTCTGGACCCAGCGGTAGATGGTTGAGTGGTCGACCTAGACGCCGCGCTCGGCCATCATCTGCTCCAGATCGCGATAGATGATCCCATACCGGCAGTACCGCCGGACCGCCCACAACACGATCTTGCCCTCCAAGTGGCGACCCTTGAAGTCCGACATGGTCCGGCTCCCCCTCTCGTTGGAGCCATTCCCACGAAGGCCAGCCAATTTTGCAACAGCAGCAGCCCGGCTCGTTCCAATTGGAAGGGGCAAAATGCTTTAAAGGCGACCAACAATATTTCGCGATCTTAAAAAATTATGAAACCTTTTGTCTGTGGCGATGCAACATTCCTTGTTCAGGTTCGTTGGGGCTGCGTCAACATCAGGAGCGGCTCATATGGCATGCGTGGTGATTGCCGAGGATGACACTCTGGTCGCGTTCGCGCTCCAATGTGCCCTCGATGCGATGGGACACAAGGTCGTAGCCGCCGTAGATACCGGCCCCGCAGCCGTGCAGGCCGCGTTCCAGCATCAGCCGGACCTGGTGATTACGGACGGCCAGCTTGCCCAAGGAACAAGCGGTGTGATTGCCGCGGTTCAGATCCGCGAGCTCGGCGTCCCGGTGATCCTGGCGTCTGCAACCGTCGACGAGGTCACCGCAATGGACGCGGGCGCAGAGGTCTTCCTGCAGAAACCCTTCTCACTGGATCGAATCCAGCAGACCATCAGCGATGTGTTGGCATCATCCGCATGCCGACGACGCGTCCTGGCATCGATTTAGCCACGTTCGCCCTAATGCCCAGGGGACACCTACTGGCGACAGCCCCTAGACGGAAGGAGCCGGCAAGGGTACGGCTCCCGTGTGCCAGCCCCTCCTCTACAGCAACTCTATGGAGTTGCTTTTATGCGGAGCGTTGCCCCGTAACCACGCCAACGACTATTGGCAGGCTGCGTTCCATGCTGTTTTGCTGAATGAAACGGTTCGGTCCTGACGAAATTGCACACGGGATCTCCGACGTCAACAGTATCATCCTGGCCAGGATTGCTATTGGATGCTGGCCTGTTGTTGCTGCCGCAGAATCTGCAGGCCCCCACCCTGGGCCATCTCCTGCCGGAGTTCCACGACGGGCAGGCGCAGGGCGGATCCGGGCACCTGCATCATACTCGCAGTGAAAGAGGTCTCCGCTCCCATGCCGGCAACCAAGCCCACCAGCCCCTCGCGCCCCAACAGCCCGACCTCCTGCTCCTGGCCGCCCTCTAGCTGGACCAGTTGCGAGATCATGCCCTGCTCGACGAAGTAGACATGGCGGATCGGCTCGCCGGCCTCCTGCAGCACCTGGTAAAAGGGCAGATCCACCGGCGCCGCCTAGGCCAGCAGGCGGTCGCGCACCTCGGACGGCAAGGCGCATAAAATCAGGTTCCGTGTGGCAGTGCGCTTGTCGGGATTGTCCATGACAAAGTGCCCGGTGCTGATAGCGGGAGCACACATATGGTTTCGGCCATCCACGGGCGCATGTGGCTGCCGACAAGAGACCTTGTACCGCCGATGCCGCCAGGATGGCGATGGTTCTTCAGGGTATACCGCCCGTCTCCACTTGCGGCGGCGCCATGTCCGCACGTCGAGACTGGCGTTTGGCGCGTTCGGACGGGGAATAGCCTAGGGCGTTCCGCCAGTTGGTCCCGGCTCCTGACGCAGAGCCTAAAGCGTACGCAATCGTACAGGAATCTGCTGTTGCGGTGCATTCAATTCATCTAAAGTTCCCGCTTTCCCGACGGGGTTCAACATGACAGGCGATCTCGAAGCGGAGCGGGGGCGGCTGAAAGCGCAGCGGGACGCCTTGCAGGCCCTCTACCGCCAGCTGGACCAAGATCCACGCACGGCCTCCCGCACATCATTGGCGGATCCAGCGAGGGTGGCCCCGCAGCCTATGCCGGCTACCCCGGCCCGAGAACAAGGCGATGCGCCGCGTCACCCGGCCTACGCCTTCGTACGGTTCCGCACAAAAAATCCGCACTGCGGCAGAACTGGGGCTGGCACGGCGGGTTGAGGCGGCACCCGGAACAGAGGTGTCGCGATGCGGATCCTGGTGGTTGAGGACGAGCCGCTGATTGCCCTGTGGACACAGGCGATCCTGGAGGATGCTGGCCACATGATCATTGGCCTGGCGCAGAGCCGTGCAGAGGCAATGGCTTTGGCGGAGCAAGACCGTCCGGATCGGGTGCTGATGGACATCAACCTGGCTGACGGGCACGGGGTCGGCATCGAGCTGGCCCGCCGCATCCGCCAGCAGTTCGGCGCCTGCTCCCTGTTCCTCTCCGGCCAGAGCGACGAAGCCCGAACCAATCGCGATGCGGTCCTGGGATATCTGGCCAAGCCCTGGGAAGCTTCGGCCCTGCTGGCCAGCATCATGGCCGTGTTGCAAAGAATGCTGCCGAAACATTTTCGGCCTTTCCAGCCGTGTCGGCGCGGAACTCCACAGCCACGGCACTGGCCGACTGAGTCGTCTGCGAGCAACTCGAGCGAAGGCCACAGCCTTCGCGTTTACGTTTGGTTTAGCACTCGCTCATATGAGGAGGCTTCTTTCGGCGAGCACAGGCCATACCATGACCCGCATCCTCATTATCGACGATGATCCGTCCTTGTTGGCTACCCTGGCCCATGCCGTGCGCCATAGCGGGCACGAGGTCCGTCTGGCTGGGTCGGGAGAAGAAGGCCTGGCACTTTACGGCCAGATGCAGCCGGATGTGGTGCTTTGCGATCTGTTGCTGCCTGATCTGGACGGGGCGGAGGTGATCCGGAGCATACGTCAGTGCTCGCGCACGGTGCGGATCTTCGCCATGACCGGCTGCCGCTCCCTGGAGGTCGCCCCTGGCATGGCGGCTGCCCTGCACGCCGGCGTGCAGAAGCTGCTGGTTAAACCTTTCAGCCTTGCCGAACTGGAGTTCTAGCGCTGGATGCAGCGGCGCAAGCCGGGGTTCATGCGGCTTCAGAAAGAAGGAAGCGGCAGGAAAGTGCCGCTCTCCTTTTTCTGTTCACCAATCGGCCAGTGATACCGTCTATCCGGCACTGCTGACCCTATCCACCCTCGACAGGAGGCCGCCGTGAGCAAGAAGCAGGATCAGTGGACCAAGGAGGAGTAGGTCAAGGCTGCGGAGAAGGGCCAGGGCGCTGGAATCGGGGCAGAACATGGCTTAGGCGAAAACCCTGCATCCGCCAAAGCCAAGGGCGAAGCTGATATGAGCGCTGATGGCATTGATGCACCTGAAGGCGTTATGCCCAAAAATGGAAAGCAATTGACCAGCGGCGCCGGCGTAGCAGCTATGCCGCCTCGATCATTCGCCTGATCGTTGCCAGGTGCCAGCTACCCTGTCTGGGAGCATGGCAATGCGTGGGCGGTCAGCGCCTCCGCGAGGGCGGCCAGGGCCGCCTTGGTCCGCTGCGAGATCATCTGTGGTCAGCGCCAAGGCCAGCAGGAGCTGGTCCCTGCAGCGACCCGGCTGCGTTCGGCTAGGCGGGCAAAGAACTTCGGCAACCGGTTGCCTAGGGCCGCCAGCGCCGTGGAGAACCCACCAAATTGGAGGCCCGAGACCGCCGTAACGACGATCGCGGTTTGTAGGACAGGTCGGCGCGGACCAGAACTTGGTCTAATCGCTGGCGGCGGCAGTTCTTCGGGCAGGATCACTCACCGCTGTCGGCTCCCACAACTCGACAGGGTTGCCCTCTGGATCATAGAGCCGGGCGAAACGGCCGACCTGAGGGGAGTCCCAGTCTGGGTTGCGCGTAATGGCTATCCCCGCAGCGGAGAGATCGGCCAGCATGCTGTCCAGGTCATCCACCCGCAGGTTCAGCATCCAGCCCCTGTCGGCCGGAAAGTAGGCGCTATCCTCGGAGAAGGGCTGAAATACGGTGGGGCCAGCCTGTTGCGGCCAGACAAACGCGCCTTCTGGTGCCCCCACGCCAAGGTGGGTCAGGTACCACTCCGCCAATGCTTGGGGATCCCGCGCTCGGAAGAAAAACCCGCCGATGCCTGTAACGGCCATAGTCGCCTCCCTCAGTAGGTTGCAAGGCGAAGCATATCAGAAGTTCCAGGTCGCAGGGTCCGGTCACCGCTGTCTGCCCAGCTTGTAAATCGGCGCGGGGTCTTCTGCCGATCGGCGCGCTTAAGCTCCTGATGCGACGCAGAGCTCAGGGGCTAATCTCCGACTATGAAAGACAGCAGAGGCGGCTGACCATCCCTCATGCAGGCTCCGCCTCCCGCACCAGCCCCTGCTCCTTGGCGCGGTCCAGCAGGTTCTTGACCGATGAGCGGCTCCAGCGCAGACCGCCGCGCGGCGTGCGCTGCCCCATGCTCTGGAGCCGGCGCGCGATGCCGTCCAGCGTGAGGCCGGGTTCCAGGCGCGCCAGGCCAGCCACCATGAGCACCAGGTCGTCACTGTCAACACGCTTGGGCGCAGCAGCGAGCACATCCTGGCGGACCAGACCCGCCGCAGCCAGCCGGCGCACGGCCCGGATCAGGCTGTTGGGCGTCCACGGCTTGCGATCCCAGGGCCGGATGCTGCCCGAAGCATTCAAGGCGCGCACAACCCGATCCCAGGCCGCGGTCGGCCGAAGCGCCTCCACGGTTGGCAGGAACTCCTGCGCGTGGGCGATGACGAGGTCGTCCCGGGCCACCTCCCTCCCCTGCCGCACCTTCTCCAGGGCCGCGGGGTCGCGCCGGCGCAGCCCGGGATTGCCGGGCGCCTTTCCCCTGGCCACGGCCGCTTTGAGCCCGGCGATGGAGCGCTCGCGGATCAGGGCCCGCTCCAGTTCGGCGGCAGCACCGAGAACCTGCAGGGCGAAGCGCCCTTGCGGGCTGGTGGTGTCGATCGGGTCGCCCAGGGACTTGAAGGCGATGCCGCGCTGCTCCAGCCCGTCGATCACCTCCAGCAGGTGAAACAGCGAGCGCGCCAGCCGGTCGATGCGGGCCACCACCAGCGTGTCGCCCTTTTTTAGGCTGGCCAGGACCTTGGCCAGCACGGGCCGGTCGCGGTCGCCGCCCGAGGCATGCTCCTCGAAGATGCTGGAGCACCCTGCCTGCTTGAGGGCGAGCAGCTGCAAACCTGTGGACTGGTCTTCGGTCGAGACGCGGGCGTAGGCGATAAGGGCCATGGACGATCCTGTGGCTTCCTGTCATTCCGGCTTCATGAGCGGACTGGCTTTTGAGGATTTGCGCCGTTGCGTTCCGGCTTAAATGGTGGCGCTTCCGGCTTCAAGGGCGGAATCTCCGGCTTCATCGGCGGACAAAACGTCACCACGATGTTGCGGGCTCAGCCGCCACGCCGGAGTTTTCGTCGGACGTCACGGCCGGGGATACCGCCATGGCTAGAAGCGACAGCAAAGACGACAGCAGACCGGTCCTGAAGCCGGAGATCGGATCAGGATTCAAGCCGGAGAATGGGCGGGAAAGCGGCCAAATGGGCCAGATTCCGGTATTGAAGCCGGAGCGACAACCGCGTAAGCCGTACCGTCATCCCTCTCGATTTTCAAGCCTTGCGGCGGGGCATAACCGGGCGGATGAAAGCCAGCGGAAAAGATTGTGGCCTGCCGGACAGCCCCTGACCGCTCCCTTTTCCCGGGCACGATCCGGAGGCCGATGGCGCCGCACCCTCGGGCTTTACGGGCGCTCCGATTTCATGGGCTCTGCTGCGACCCTACTCGTCGCCCACGGTCGATCAGGACAAAGGCAGCCTTCTGAAATCCAGGGAATACGCCGCTTTGGCGGTTTCACCTAGCACTCGGCCCCAGTTCGGCCCCGACGACCCTTCTACGGAATGAGGCACCAAAACGGGGGCGCTCCGCCCCGAAAAGCCGCGGCATCCAGCTTTTCTACAGAATGGCTGCACAGCGACAGTCAGCGGCAGATTCCAATGGCCAGAATCCAGGCAGGGCCTGGGTTTTAGAACCGTTCTACTGACATCAAGAGTGATCCGCTGACAACATGTCTGACTCACTGACAACATGTATGAGCGTTCACAAGCGGCATCCTGCCCTTCTATGGAACGGCTGCACCGAGGCAGCCGACGCGACATGTTTACGTGCAGCTACCATTGTCACCTTTCACTTGACGATCGCGGACTCACGAACGCCGCGATCCTCGGGTTTTGCCCCGGAAAATCCAATTTCCAATAACCGTGCGAAGCCCGTTGCTGAGGCAGTCCCACTTGCGGCTGCATGGACCCTCGCCGGTTCATTCTGCGGCAGTGGATAGAGGGACGCGCTGGCGTGTTCGAAATGCGGTCTGATGGGCTGGCGTCCGGGTCCGGTTGGACCTATATTCTGGTCAGCTAGTCAGGAGGTGGAGGCATGGAACGGGTGAACAGGCCGGGAACTGGCGGCGGGTGGAAGCTGGAAGATGCGAAGGCGCGGTTCAGCGAACTGGTGCGCCGGGCCCGCACGGAAGGACCACAGCTGGTGACCCGGCGGGGAAGGGATGCCGTGGTTGTCATCGCGGCGGAGGAGCTGGAACAGCTGCAGGCAACGCAGGCCGCGCCGGGCGGATTTGTGGAGTTCATGGAAAGCCTGCATGTTGCAGGCGCTGAGCTGGATTTCGCGCGCGACCACGATACCGGGCGGGACGTGGAGCTGTGATTGGATGGCTGCTGGACACCAATGTCGTGTCGGCCCTGATCAATCCGTCGGGAGCCCCCAGTGTCAAGCAGTGGGCGGCATCGCAGGACGAGCATCTGTTCCATCTCAGCATCCTGACCATCGGGGAGTATGAAAAGGGCATTGCCAACCTGCCGCCGGACAGTGCGGATCGGAGGCGGCACATGGCCAGCCGCGACGCGCTGATTGCCCGCTTCGGCCCACGGCTGCTGCCGGTCAGTGATGGGGTGGTGCGCCGCTGGGGCGTGATCAGTGGCACCGTGCGGCGCGATACGGGGCACCCGCCACCTGTCATCGACACGCTGTTGGCCGCCACCGCGCTCGAGGCCGAGCTGTATCTGGTCACCCGCAATGGCAAGGATGTGCGGCACAGCGGGGCGGCGGTGTTCGATCCATGGACGGACGATCCCGCCCGCTTTCCGGTCAGCCGAAAGCGGCGGGGACATCGACCGGGGTAAGCGCGGGGCTTCGAGACGGATAGCCCAACAGCATGAAGGCTTGACCGCATCCGGCGGTTCCTGCCGGACATGCTGTCGGCGGCTGGCCAGCAATGCATGTCTTTCGATGCTGCGACGATAGAATGCTTGATCGCTGCGGCGGAGCTGCTGCTTGAAACGGCCAAGGATGAGATCAGCCCGAACGAGGCTGCTCGGCTCCTTGGCATGTCCCGGCAATCCGTGGTGAACCTGATTGGGCGCGGCACCCTCCCCTACAGGAAGGTCGGCGCGCATCATCGGCTTGGCCGGCGTGAGGTCGAGCGCTATGCCGAGCCGCAAATGGGGCTCCGCCGGAACACTCTGGACACCATCGCCTCTATTTCGCAGCAGTACGATTTCAAACTGTGGCAGAAGCAACGAAGCCGACCCCGGTGCTGGACGCCTGCGTTCTTTTCGTGGGCAACGTACCCACTTCCTGCTGAACTTGGTGGAAAAAGGGTGTGTTCACGCCGGCCTGGTCTTTGCTCATCCACGAACAATGGATACGCAACGTCCGTCGGCAGCTAGGCATTCCGCTCAAAGCGCTGGCGTATCGGCGAGAGCGAATGGATCTTGCGTTTTCGGAGGCACTCCACCAGCCGCTGTCGTCATGGGTTTCGGAGGTCCTGGCTGGGTGCCGCACGGAGGGCCAGCGGAAGGACGCCCACGTAATCGCGTTGGCGATCACTACCAAGGCCAATCCTGTCATCACGGACAGTGAAAGGGATTTCCTTCGCAAGCTGCTCGACAGCAGGGGGCGCGCCGCAATCCCTCCGGATGCATTCTGTATAGATATGATCCTCACCCAGCCGGTTGAGGTACTGGCGCCCCGTAGCCATCATCGGTCATTGCGGCGGCCACCAGTGACGGCGCACCAGTACCTGGACCATCTGGCAGGCTCCAAGATCGCACCGCCCAAACTGGCCGGTCACATCAAAGTCGAGACTCTGGAACAGGCCCCGCTTCCGCTGGGGGTCAGCCGCGTGCCGGCGCGGATTGCCCTCAGCTGCAAAGCCTACTCACATCCCCGCTCCGGCGGACCACGGCCACCGCCCGCCAGATTGGCGCCAGCCCAACTGGCAGGCTGGGATCCTGGGTCCTGGATATGGGCCGCCGGCGCTCTCACCGCCACGATCCGAAGGCCAGCCGGAATCGCAACCTCCTGCCCGACCGGCCACGCCCCCATCTTCCAACACGCGTCAGCGATCCTCGACCGCTTGGACCTGCCGGGAGTCTGAGGGGCCCAGTTCCGGACTTTCCCCAGTGACGTCCCCGCTTGCCTTCAACGCGGCCTCGACGCGGCGCAGCTCGTTCTGCAGCACCTTGATCTGCGCCTTCAACCGCTCCCGGCGTTCGAGAAGGCTCTCCTGGCGGCTCCGCGGCTGTTCGGCCGCGTTCCGGCGGAACGACACGACACGGCGGTAGGAGACATCCGGCGCCACGACGCGCTCCGCCACGGCCTGCTGCAGCAATGGTTCCGGCATGAGCGAGATCTCATACACCGTTGCATAGCTCTTCGGCAGAAGGGCGGCGTCGACGCGACCGGAATCGATGAACCGGGCCGCCGATCTCAGCTTCGACGCCGTTGCCTTGCTGAAGGGCAGGCTGAGCCGGTCGACCTCCTCCTCACCGAACTTGGCCGCCGCTTGGTCGAGATGGCGCCCGATCTCCAGGAAGGTCTCCTCGGCCCGGTCCCACAGGCCCTGGATCCGAACCTCGTAGTCCTGCAGCGTCTTTGGCACGAAGACAGCGGTCTGCTCGTTGCGATGGGCGCGGACCTGCTTGGTCGAGAGCTGAAAGGCTGGCTTAGCGGTCAAGGCCAATCTCCCGTCGCACGAAGGCCCAAAGCCCCTCCACATAGTCCGTCGCCGGCGAGCGCGCGATCTCCTGTGGACCGACGCCCAGTCCGAAGCTGTCGTTGAACACCTCATACTGAGGGATTTCGACCGGCACCAGCGGCCCGGCCGCGTTCAGCTTCAGCCGCGCCGTATTCGTGTTGGTCTTCACATTGTGCTGGATCCGGTTCAGCACCGCGGCAAAGCGGCTAACGCCCAGCACATTCAGGTGCTCCAGCCAGCGTGTCGCCGCCATGACGTCCGGCGGTCCATGCTGGCTGGGCACCAGGACCAGATCTGCTGCTTTCAGCACGGCTTCCATCTGCTCCGGCGCCGCCTCCACGCCGGGCGGCGTGTCGACGATGATGATGTCGAGCGGCTGCTCACGCGCCACATCCAGAAACGCCTGCACATTGCCCATCCCGACATCCTCGAACATAGCGATCTGCGGCGCCGCGTCCGGGCGTTCGCTCCACCAGTCCCGCAATGACTTTTGCGGATCCAGATCGACCATGGCGACCTGAAGCCCCGCATGCGCCGCGGCGACCGCCAGCGCGCGGGCCACGCTGGTCTTGCCGACGCCGCCCTTGCTTGCCGAGATTACGACCAGCTTCGGCACCTGCACCGGCGTGGCGCCGGTCTGCCCCTTGCCTGCCGGCTTGGCGGCCTTGCCGGTGCGGCGTTCCTTGACTGCTACGGCCATTGGCTCCCCCGATTTCAAGATGCGCCATCCTACATGCCCTCCGCCTGTCGGCAAGCCCGCGCTGCCGGTTCGGCGCTGAACCCTCCTTTCCTGTGGCGCAGGCGCTGCAGGCCGTTGTGGCCGGAGATGCAACGGCCCTCGTGAGAGCCACGCCTCATGGTCCTGCGCCGGGATCTGGTCCGGTCAGCGGGCCGGTCCAGCCCCGATCGGGAGGAGGCCCATCCTGGAGGAGAGGGGCCGTCCGAACGCAAGCCAGAGCGGATTCGATGCGACCCTGCCACGCCGCCCTGGCCATTCTCCGGGTTGGCAACCGGAAGGTTCTCCTCCTGCACATCGCCCTTTGATGGGCGCCGGCATCCGCCCCGACGGGTTTCAACGTTGAAACCTCCACCTGGACAGCGCCGGAACAGCCCTGGTCAAATTTCCGGGGTCCCGCTTCACAGGATGTGGATGAGATCACATCCTGGTGACGGGTGGGGCGGAGTCAATCTCACGATCCATGCTTGCCGCCACCGCCGTTCCGGCAAGGACCTGGTGTACAGGAAAGATTCAAATGCCCTGCACCATCGGGTTCAAGCGCCATCAGGGTCGCGGCCGCTGTACAATGTGCCGGATCGGCGCGTGCTGCTGATGGCAGCTCAGGCCTTGCGCGGATCCAAGCGCGCCTAATAAAGCCATCTTTGGACGACGCGCCAGCAGATAAGGCCGGCGGCGCGGTGGCGGAAGCCTGAGACGATGTCGGCGCGGCGCCCGCAGCGGTTGACGAGGCGGCGGTATCGGCTGAACCATGCGAGCGTCCGTTCCACCGCCCACCTGTGGCGAACTAGGCGCTGGCCGGTGTCCATCCCGCGCCGGGCGATCCGGGGCGTGATGCCGCGGCGGCGCAAAGCCCGGCGAACAGGGGCAACGTCGTAGCCCTTGTCGGCGTGGAGCTTGGCCGGGCGGCGGGGCCGTCCCGCGCACTGCCGGACCGGCGGCACGGTGTTGACCAGGGCCACGATCTCCTTGCTGTCGTGCCAGTTGGCGGCAGTGAGCCTCAGGGCGAGAGGGATGCCGTTCACGTCCACGAGGATATGGCGCTTGGAGTCCAGGGTTTGGCGGACATGGTCACCCGAAATGAAGGCCCTACAGTCCGGATGGATGTTGCTGCGGGCCAGACTGCCCTCGCTCTCTCCTGGCCGACCGAAGCCATGGGCTACCGGGCTCGCCGCTTCAACTCAGCCACTGGTCCGGGTTTCGATCGGCTGCGCTCCGACGCCATAACCCCACCGGCTTGGCTCCTCACGGCCCCTCCCTTGGAGAAGAGCGGATACGAGCACGGGCCAGGACTTTGACTGCGGCACGCCGGAGCGGCTCATGACCGCCATACGCCCGCAATGCCACCCGGCCGGTCATGCTATATGATGTTGCCGCTTCGTGAGAGGGCCGGGTTCTGGCCGGAGCAACTGGCCGGTAACATAATGAGTTGGACCATGGACCTTCAGCTTCGCCCTGCGCTTCCTTCGGACCTTGCACTGCTGCGCGCCTGGGATGCCAAGCCGCACGTCATTGCCGCACGCAGCAGTGACGGCGGCATGAACTGGGAGGAGGAGCTTTCGCGCCATCCGCCGTGGCGGGAACTGCTGATCGCGGAAATCTCTGGCCATGCGATCGGCTTCATGCAGATCATCGACCCCGCGCTGGAGGATAGCCACTATTGGGGCGGGATGCCTGCCGGGCTGCGTGCAATCGATATCTGGGTCGGCGACGAGGCGGCCCTGGGCCAGGGATACGGCACGGCGATGATGCGCCAAGCGATTGATCGCTGCTTCGCCGATCCGTCGGTCGAGGCGCTTTTGATCGACCCGCTCGCCAGCAACCACCGGGCCCACCGCTTTTATCAGCGCCTCGGCTTCCGCCCCGTTGAGCGCCGGGTCTTCGGCGAGGATGACTGCCTGATTCATCGTCTGGATCGCGGCGCATCCAAGCATCCGTCAGCAATGTTCTGAACGGCACTCCGGCTCCTTGAAGCGGTTTACTTAACTGTCCCGCTTGTTCAAGGATTTGCCGATTGCTTAGATAAGAGATTCTGCCACGGCCCAATCTGCGTTTGGAAGTTCCCGCATGGGAAGGATCGTGGAAATGCCGGCTGCGGAAGAAATGGTGCGGGCCTATGTGCCGCGGCCCCTGCCGCCCGCTCCGCCCGTCAATTTTCTGTCTCTCCTGGATCGCTTGACCCGCACCGAGCGGGCGCTTTGTCGCCTGGACGGCATCACCAGGATGCGCCCACGCCAGGAGCTGTTCCTCTACATGTCTGTGCGCAAGGAAGCTATTCTAGCAACTTACGATCGCGGGCACCCGGCCGACGCTCACGGATCTGCTGCGGTTTGAACAGGAGGCCGTGGCCGGGCAGCCGGTGGACGATGTCCGCGAGGCGTCCAATTGCGTGGACGCCCTGATATATGGCTTTGAACGGATGGACAGCCTGCCGCTCTCCCTTTGTCTCATCCACGAAATGCATGTGCGCCTGCTGCAGGGCAGCCGGAGCGGGACCAAGGATCCGGGCGAATTCCGCAGGTCGCAGAACTGGATCGGCGGGACGCGGCCAGGCTATGCCCTGTTCGTGCCGCCGCCACCGGGAGATCTCGCCCACTGTCTTGATGCATTCGAGCGCCTCATGCACGATCGGGCGGCTCGCCTGCCGGCCCGTGTCAAAGCCGGGCTCCTGCACGTTCCGTTCGAAACCACCCACCCCTTCCTGGACGGACATAGCAGGATCGATCGTTTCCTGGCCACCCTGTTCCTGTGCCCCGAAGGCGTGCTGCAGAAGCCGCTGCTCCATTTGAGCCTCTTCTTGAAAACCCGGTGACGCGATTATTACCGTTTGCTGCAGGAGGTGTGGGAACAGGGAGCCTGGGAGGCTTGGCTCGAATTCTTCCTGGAGGGGGTGGCCGAAACAGCCGACCGCGCCGTCCTCGCAGCCTCCCGGATCGTCGAGCTGTTCAGGTGGAACCGGGAGCGGATTGCCAGGGCGAGCGAGCGCACCGGATCAGCCTTGCGGCGATATGAGGCCCTGCAAGAGGCGCCCTATGCCACGGCCGGTACGCTGGTTCAGCGGTCGCGCCTGTCGGCGCCGACGGTGGATGCGGTGCTTGCCGAACTGGAGCAGCTTGGCGCCGTGGACGAGGTGACAGGCCGATGTCGTGGCCGCGTCTTTGCTTCCAGGGCCTATCTGGAAATCCTCACCAAAGGCGCTACGCCTCTCGCCGCGTCGAGGAGGCGGGCTCCCCTCAGGGCTCTGGATCGAGGTACTGAGGACCATGCCAGACAGGGCCAGAGCCGGTACTGATCCCTGGCACAACAATCGAAAGCCAAGTCGAACGCGGCCCGTTCCCGGTCGGATATATCCCTATTTTGCCGTGGTCCCCTGGCCGGAGCCCGCGTGAACCGCAGGACGGACAGCTCTTCACCCTTCCTTCCTCCACCCGCGACAACGGCAGGGCAACGGCCCCGACCACAAATGCCCCGCGCCGCACGTCAACCCGGCCAAGAGATAAGAGAGATCGGCGAGCAGGCCCGGGGGCGGGCACTGGCAAGATGCAAGCGGCCCGGATCTGCGTTGGGGCGACAATTTGCCGTCTGACCTATGTGCCGCCCGCGAGAATGGAGTCGATTTCTGCCTTCAGCTGCTCAAGACACCGGCGTTCTTCCGCCCCTAGCGTGTGGCCGGCAGTGCGGGCAGCGTGCAGAGCCGTCGTCATTTTCTCAAGGCCGCGAACACTAAAGTGGATCCCGGCCTTTGATCCTGTCCGTGTCGGCGCCGGCTCCCCGGACTGAACAGTCGATTTCTGCTCCTCGGCCTCCCGTGCCGCCCGAATACTCCGGACGGTCAGCATGCCTTTCCTGGCCAACTCGACCAGCTGATCCCGCACGGTCCCGCTCTCAATTCTGGCCAGTTCCACCAGCGCATTCCGCGGAATGTCCAGTTCTGACGTCAGAACCCCATCCAGGATCTCCTCTGGGAGCGAGAGAATGCGGAGGGTTGCGCTCACCTCCCCCTTGCTCTTGCCAAGCGCCTGCGCTGCTTGATTCTGGCTCCAACCCTTCCCCTCGATAAGGCGCTGAAGCCCCCTCGCCTCCTCAACAGGCGTCAGGTCAACACGCTGAAGGTTCTCGATCAGGGCCGCCACTTCCGGATCTTCGCTGTGTTCGATCGCCAGCAAGGCCGGCCAGCCGTTCAGCGCCGCCGCCCTCCATCGGCGTTCCCCGGCCACGATGATCCATCCAGCACGGCTGTCGGGATCGCGCCGGACCAGAATGGGCTGCAACTGCCCCTGTTCCGCCATGGTCGCTGCCAGCGCCTGGATCTCGGCGGCATCGAAGCGCTTGCGCGGCTGGCCGGGATCCGCCCTGATCCGCTCCAACGGCGCCTCAAACGTATGTCGGAACCGGCTGTCCCTGGTTACCAGCGTGTCGGACGCGTCGCCAATCATTGCGCTGGCCGCGCCGAGAATGGGTGAGGGTCGTTTCGCCTTGCCGGCCATGCTCTAGCCCTCCTGCTCATCCAAAACCATGTCCGCGACAGCTCGCGGCAGCACCGCCCCGGCGGCCAATCCGTCGGCAAGCTTCGCATAAACCTGCGTCGCCGGACTGCTGGGGCTCGCCTCGAGGGCGATGCGACCATTGCGGGCGGCATGGCCAAAGACCGCGCTGTCCGGCACAGGCGTCAGAACCGGGGCCTTGCCCCCCATGGCCTGCACCAGAAGCGCCAAGACCTCCCGGTCCACGCTCTTGCGCTTGCCATATTGTGTTGGCAGGATTCCGGCCAGCCGCAGGCCGGGGTTGAGGCGCCGCTGGACCTTGTTGATGGTGCCCAGGATCAGGCCCACACCCATCGTGTCGTAGGGTTCCGTGCGAACCGGGATCAGCACATCCTGGGCTGCAGCGAGGGCCATCCAGGTCAACATGCCAAGGTTCGGTGGCGCATCGATGACAATGAAGTCATAGCGCCCGCGCACTTCGTCCAATGCTTCGCGCAGGGCGGCGTCGAAGCCGGGCTCCCGTCGCCCGTCGGTTTCGGCCAGGTCAATGTGGCTGCCCGCCAAATCGAATGGCGGCGCACAGCCGTCGATGATCTCCTCTCCGGCCGAGATAATGATGTCGGCGATCGGCTTGCCGGTCAGAATAACCTGCGCCATGGTACGCCCCTGGCGGTAAGCCTCCACGGCGCCGCCGGCCAGGATACCGGCCGTTGCCGTAGCCTGTGGATCCATGTCCACCAGCAGCACCTCCCGCCCGCCGCGCCGCAGCGCATAGGCAAGATTCAGAGCGCTGGTGGTCTTCCCGACGCCGCCCTTCTGGTTCGCCAGAACAATGACTCGGGCCTGGCGTGGGCGCCCTTCCAGCAGCGCCGCAAGCTCCGCAGCAACATCGTCGGGGATGCTCTCCCGTCCATTCTCCCAGCGACTGATCTTCGGCTTGTCATAGCTGCGGCGGAGGCGACGGTTCAGCGCATCCTTCATTTCCGCCTGGCTGAGGCCCAACTGCTGCCGTACCTCCCGCATGCGTTCACCATTCATCGCGCCCCCCTTCCAACATCTTTCGCCTGCACACCAGACTCGCATGGCGAAATCAACCAGTCAACATCAACGTTGATAGTTGATAGTTGCACTCCGCCTCGTGACGCGGCGTCCCATCGCAACTTTCCCCGAGGTCGTACGCTGGACTGCACAGGCTGGTTGCACCGCCCCCTTGCGCGCTCAACTCATCCAATCCTTGGCCGGGGACCGGCTTTCTCCCGGTCCGGTGAAACATAGCAGAGGTAAGGACGATGTTCGCTTCACGAGCATCGAGCGCTGCTCGGCGAAGCCAGGGCCGCAATGGTCCGAGTGTCCAGCACCAGCCGGCTCCGAGGTTCTGACGTCAGAACCGGAGGGCGGCCAGCCGCCGCCGCGACGAAGTGGCTGGAGCCCGGACCGCTGCCACCGCATCAAGCGTCCTGCCGCCTGCAACGGCATGGGAAACGAGGCCATGAGTCCCTCAGAGCGCCGAACTCTCCCACTGAAGAATTCCGGTTGCGTGTGCGATGCGGGTCGACTTCAGCCACGCTGTCATACTCCGCACCCCGCCATGCCTTTTGCCAACGCCGACGGTCGCACTGGTGCCGGGACTTGCATACATTTGCAGACAGGAGGACGCCCCAATCTGAGCAACCGTTTCGACGTGATGCCATATCGGGTCGGGCGCGCGGAGTGGCGGTGAGCATGACAGGTCCGCGAGAGCCAGTGTGAAAGGGGATGCCGCATAGTCGTCAATGCTCCTGCCCGCACCGCCGGCGGGCATTTCCAGCGATCGGCGCCGATCATGCGGCGGGCTCCTGGCCGGACTGGGCCCGCCCTCCTGGTCATGGCAACTGAATGGCACTGCCGCACAAGCCGAGCCGCAAGGAGGTTGGTCTGCGCCTCGCATCGCCGCCGCACCATTCTGTCCGATCCAGGAGCTGCCGTTGCCGAGCGTTCTCGTGACAGGGGAGGGGACCAAAGGAATGAGGAGGGCCGCAGCTCTTCGGCAGGCCGGCCGGGGCGCGCCCGTCGACCTTTTCATGGTCCGGGTCGCCAGCAGAACCAGCACGTTTCCGTACGGTTCTCTGGCCGGTTTGCTGGACCCGGCCACGGCGGGTTTGGATCAGGGCACCGGCTCCCAAGAGGTGCAGAGGAAGGTGGAAGGTTTCCGGTTGGTAAGGAAACAGGGCGACCGCCGCCGTGCCGGCCGCCTCGCCATGTTCATTGTCAAAAGGGGGCGGGGGTGATCGCGCCCGGCGACCACACCGGACGGATGATCCGCCCTTTCAGCACCATGACTGCCGCGGTGCCGCCTCCGCGGCGCGACGCGCCGCCGGCCGCGGACAAGATCATCGTGAAACCAGGGCCGCCCATTATACGGATCCGGCGCGGCCACTCCGGAAAGCCAGAGTGGCCGCGCCGGATCCGTGGAAGGGCCGTGTAGCCCGGTCTTACGCAGCCGGTACGCCGAAGGTCGGCCGGCAGGGACTCGGCCAGGATGGGCAGCACCTCAGGCAAAGGGCGAGAGCAGGCCGTGCCGCCGAGGATGGCCTGCTTTCAAGGCGACGAGGAGCGCAGCATGGCCCCGCTGTGCGACAGCCCTTTCAGCCGCTCCATGCCCAAGGCGCCACTGACGTCGATCCATGTCTCGAATGATCAAGGCGTGGTGGAGGAGGGGAGCCTGTGCCATGCAGACGGAGAGAAAATCCACTGGCCTTCGCCAAGCGACGGCCTTGATCCTGGCCGCACCGGTTTTTCGGCGCCGCCATCACCGGGCCGGAAAGGTTCTTGTCTGATACGGGACGGGGCGAAACAGGCCGCGCCTGTCCGCCGGACGGGCCAGTCTGGTGCTGACTCCGGAGCAGGGTAGATATCTCGGGAGTGTTCAAGGTCCGACGGCAGGGCCGCAATGGTCCGATTCCGCCCTCAGGCGATCTTCGCAATGGGCGGTCGGCTTGGATGCAGAACAAGGCCCTCGTCGGTCACATCGACCCGCGCGTCGGGATAGACGGCGAGCGCCATGCTCAAGGCAGCCAGGAAATTGGGCTTGAGGTGCGAGAGCTTCTTATAATGCTCTCCGAACTGCGCCTTCACCGCATGCCACCGCACCGGAGTCGGCTTTTCCAGCACATGCAGCCGGTAGCTCAGCCAGATATAGATGTCGATTGCCGCCGAATGACCGGAGATGTGCCGCAGGGCGGCCTCGCTCAAAGGCACGGGGTGACGCTTGAGATCGGCAAAGAAGGTTTCATCCAGTTCAACTTCGTCCTGGAAGAGGGTGACCTGCCGCGTATCGGCAGGGGTGGACTTGAAGCTGATGGCGTTGCGGACGAAGGCCGCATTGGTCCGTAGCTCGGCCGTGGGCGTGTCCCAGATGAACTGAAGCGAGCAGGCGGTGATCCGTTGTGCCTGCTCGCGCACCAGCTGATAGGTCTTCCCGCCGGCGCTGCGCTCTCCCATCGCCTTCATCCAGGCATGCCAATTGTCGCCCAGCTCGACGCGGCGGCAGTTGGTGCGCACAGCCTGGGTCTGCAGATAGAGCAGGATCATGCGGGCCTTGGCCCCATAGGGAACCCCGACCAACGACCCATCGCTGCGCCGGCCCGACTGAATGATCAGCGTACACCGGTTGTTGGATTTGCGATGGTATTCAGGGTCCTGGGCGCGGTCCGGATTGGTATGGGGAAGGCTGGTCAGGGCAAAGCCCGCATGAGCAATGCCTAATTCCTGGCTTTCATCGGACATGTAGGCATAGGCTGCTTCCAGGGCTGAGCGCTCAGCCTTGCTCGTGACCAGCTGGCGTGCCGTGTCAATGCCGTGGTCGGTAATGAGGCGGCGGATGTCGGCCATGCCGGGATCTCCTGTTCGGCGCAGGTCAGAGGATTCCAGGTCGTCAGCTCAAAATCCAGTTCGGACTTTTGCGGCCTGGCCTATTTGTTGTTATTTGAAATCCTTATTATTTGATGTGCCGCTTTGGTCCGGTGGAAAGCCCGATTCGATAGCGATGCGCGCCGCAATGGTCCTAAGCCTGAGCCGCTTTGGTCCGGTCGGAAAGCGTGGACCCCGTGCAGGGCTGGTCATGTGGCCGCAATGGTCCGGTGGAAAACAGAGGCAGCTTCAGGCGGGGCCGCAAAGGTCCGATGGTTTGGGCGGCGTGAACGCGCGAATCGGCAAAAGTGCGGTACTGGACCTGTCCTCGTTCGTGAGATGTCGGACCATTGCGGCCCGGCTCTGTGGTTGGATGTCTCGGACCATTGCGGCCCAGGCGATGAAACACCGGGAGTCGGACCATTGCGGCCAGGCGAACTGAGGGGCGTTCGGACCATTGCGGCCCTGGGGCATCGGACCATTGCGGCCGGATGATTCTCCTGAGCGCCGGCTGCAGGGCGAGAGCCGCTTCCTTGTCGGGACCGGCCGTCCCTTGCGCCAGCGGTCCACCCGGCCGGACCAGACACCCCTTCTTCGATGAAAGCTGGCCTGCTTATCGATCGTGATCATGCCAGACACCGAAGCTGCCTCTGCAGGATCTCAAGAGAAGGCAAGGAGTGGCGGCACTAAGCAAGGATGCCCCACCCGTGACCGCGTCGGCATAGGCCCGAACGGCCCTTCGTGATCTCCGCGGCGAGGGCAGGGGAGGGGCGCTGCCGGCGGATCTAAGGATTGCGCTGGCAATTCGTGCCGCTCCTACCCGATAGTGGGGCCTCGTTCGGATCGGAGAGCTCCAGCATGAACAGGAACGATCTCGTCGCGGACATCACCGCCCTGTCCAAATCCGATGCCGCCAAGGCCGTTGACGCCGTGTTCGACGGCATCACGGACGCCCTGAAGACAGGGGACGATGTGCGCCTGCTGGGCTTCGGGACCTTTGCCATTGCCGCGCGCGCCGCGCGCCAGGGCAAGAATCCGCGCACCGGCGAGGCCAATGAGATCGCCGCCTCCCGCCAACCGAAGTTCACCGCCGGCAAGGGCCTGAAGGACGCCGTCAATGGCTGAGGCCGCCGGACGGGAGGCCGACCATTCTGCCTCCCGATCCGCAGCAGCATGTTCGCCCACGCCTTTCTGATCAGGATTGCCACTGCGCATGCGCCACGTGCTTCCCGTCGCCGTCTTGTTTGCAGCCCTGTCAGGCCCTGCATCCGCCCTTGAGCTCGCCACCTGGAACATCGGCGGCGGCCGAGATCAACAAAGGAATTGCGGACGAGAACCGGCGCATCTACCAGCGCATGGAGGCCGACTTCGCGCTGCTGCGCGCCTATGCGGAGGAGCTCGATGCCGACGTGATCGCCCTGCAGGAGATCGACAGCATTGAGGCGGCCCAGAAAGTGTTCCCGCCGCAGGAGTACAGCATCATCCTGACCGACGAGCCGGACTATCGCGGCCCGGCTTCGCCATCCGCAAGGGCCTGCGCTACACCCGCAATCCCGACCTGGAAGAACTGGACCTCCTGCCGAACCGGGAGCGGAGTCTGCGCCGGGGCGCTGACATCACCGTCCACCGGCGATCTCCGGCTGCTCGCCGTCCATCTGAAGTCGGGCTGCTTCAGCCCGGCCAGCAGCGCCAACGCCTGCAGCCAGATTGCCGAGCAGATCCCCATCGTCGGTCGCTGGATCGATGCGCGCCAGAAGGAGGGCCTTGCCTTTGCCGTGATGGGCGACTTCAACCGGCGCTTCCCCGAGGGCGACCCGCTCTGGGCAGTTCTGGACAACGGGCCGGCACCGCTGGTACGGGTCACGGCGGGCCGCACCTCAAAGTGCTGGGGCGGGCAGTACCCCGAGTACATCGACCACATCATCCTGGGCGGAGCGGCCCGGGATGCGATCCGGCAAAACTCGTTCGACAGCATCGTCTTTCGGGAGACCGGGAAGCAGGATAAGGCGCGGCTCTCGGACCACTGCCCTGTGTCAATTCACCTCCGAACAGGCCAGTAAAGTCCAACCGCCCGGGCTGCGGCGCCGGGAGGACAGCGCCCGCCCGGTCGGCGGCGGCCGCCGGGGCCGGCCGCGGATCTCGTCCAGGAGGAGGCGGACAATCCCGACGCCGTCCCGCTGCTGACCGACTTCGCCTCTGGTTTCGGCGCACAAGGATACCGGGGCTGCGCCCCGCCGCGGTTCCCAGCGGCCTTCGACATAAGAGAACGGGCGTGCTGGAGCTGTGAGGGTTTTCCGGTCAGCCGCCGCCATGGTCCCGCGCGGCTTCCGCCATGAAGCGGGACACGGTCCGGCGCAGCCAGATATGCGCCGGGTCCTCGTCATAAGAGGCGTGCCACAGCAGCGAGACGGAAACCTCCGGCAGCTCCACCGGCGCCGGGCTCAATGCAAGCCCAAGGGTTGCCGCGAAGAACCGCGCCAATCTGGCATGCATGGTGGTGATCACCGCGGCCCGGGAGACCAGGAACGGCACCACGACGAAGCGCGGGGTGGTCAGCGCCACCGTGCGCTTCTGCCCGAGCTTCGCCAGCGCCTCGTCCACAACCCCGCGCTCCCCCTCCCGCAGGCTCGTCAGCACATGCGGCAGCCGGACATAGTCTTCCAGCGAGATGGGCGGGGACAGCCCGACCCGGTCGGCATTGAACATGCACAGATAGGTGTCCGTGGCGATCTGGCGCTGCTTGTGGTGTGTCTTGCCCTCCGGGAAGGCGCCGATGCCGATGCCGAGATCCAGGCGGTCGGCATCCAACTCGTCGAGCAGGCGCAGCCGGTCGGTGGAGTAGAGGCGCAGCCGGATGGCGGGGGCGGCCGCGCAGAGATATGCAAGCAGCGCCGGGCCGAGCAGCACCTCGATGCTGTCCGGCAATCCGATCCGGAACAGCCGCTCCGCCGTTGCCGGATCGAACCTCTCCGCACGCGAGACCAGGGATTCGATGCGCGAGAGGACAACGCGCACCGGGTCCGCCAGGGCCAGGGCGCGTGGCGTCGGATGCATGCCGTCCGCTCCACGCGTCAAGAGTTCATCCCCGAAGAGGGATCGCAGCCGGGCCAGATTGTGGCTCATGGCCGACTGGCCGATGCCGATACGGGCCGCGGCCCGCGTGACGCTGCGCTCGGTCAGGAGCGCATCCAGGGCCACCAGCAGGTTGAGGTCCAGGCGGGCAAGATTAGTATGATCAATGGGCATCATCGATCCTATCTGTTGGACTGATGATGATAGCCGAGCCATCTTCCTGTGCAAGCAAGGCCGCAGCGGGAACGCGCGGCGCTGACCCTTCAGGAGATGATCATGACCATGCGCAAACGCGTGTTTGCGGCTGCGGCCGCCTGTGCCTTCACCGCCCCGGCTTACGCCAGCGACCTGCTGCCGCAATCTGCCCGGGCGATCGAGCTCGGCGAGGTGGCCGGCGATGCCTACTACACCGTCGAACAGGAGGGGTTCCGGGTGGTCGCCACCATGGCCCAGGACAACGGGACGCCGGTCCGCATCGAAGCTGTGCTCGCCCCCGGCCAGACCGTCGTGCTCTCCACGCCCCGCGACCACGATGCCGCCCCGCTCACCGTCGAGATCCGTCGGCGCGGCGATCAGATCCTGGTCCAGGAGGCAGTCACAAACTGAAACGGGACCGGCGGCACATAGAGGGCATCAGGAGGCGGACAAGGAAACGCCGGAGCCGGACATGGACCGCAACCGGCCTGATGGCCGAGCGCGCCCCCCGGTGCGGCGTCCGCGACGCCTTCCGAAGGCAGGCCGCGTCTCCAGCAAGCGGCAGGGCGTCAGAACCTACGCGGCGCGGGCGCAGCCTGGCTCCGGCCCGAGCGCATCCTGTGCCGGAAGGCGCGCGCCGCGCGACACAGCGCGGCGGCTTGGCTGCCGTGGCCCCTATCCCGGATGCCAAGGTTCCGGTCATAGGGGCACATGGGGTCGCAACCAACAGGACGAAGCTGGACGGCCGCCGGGCCGCCGGAACCAGCCTGGCGGAGGGGCCAGCGCGTGACGGGTGGCGACCAGGACAGGCTGTTCCGGGACGGCCCGACTTCCAGGCCGCCCCGTTCATTGCCGCTCCTGTGCCGCTGCCCCGGGTGGCGACGGGCCGTGCCGGCAAGGCCAGCCAGCAGACCGTGTCACAGCGTGGCATGATCCCCGGCACTTCGGGCAAGGGTGCTAGGAAAGGGTCGGAAATCGTCGCCAAGGCTCCTCATAGAGGAGGCGCCCGCATGGAGGGCTTCCGCCAGAGTTGAAAGTCCATGAACGCGCCGATGCACCGGGACGGTATTTGGCGTTAACGATACTTGCATTGTGACGATCGCGTCAGGGTGCCGCTGAACGCCTGTTTCCTCAGGATAGGCCGCCCGGAAGATGAAAGCAGGATCAACATCGCGCCTGCTTCCACGGTGCGCTGATTCGACTTGCTTTTTACACGAAGCTGCCGCCTATCATGTGGAGCTAACACAATCGATATAGCGGGGCGCTATGTCGAGCATGATCCGCACCCACGGAAGGTTGGTCCATGAAAAGCATCCGCTTGCTTGCCGTCGCCGCAACCCTCGCCCTGTTAAGCCCGGTGCTGGGCGGAAAAGCCCACGCGGACTCCGCACGGGTGATCAAATTCGGCTATATTCTGGCACCGGAGTCCCAGCTTGGCGCCGGGGCTACGGCCTTCGCCAAGGTGTTGGAGGCGCAGACCCAGGGCCGGTACAAGGTCGAACAGCATCCGAACGCCGCTCTCGGGGGCGAAGTCGAGATGATGAAGGGGATTCAACTCGGTTCAGTCGACCTGGCCTTCATCACCGGTGCACCGCTTCCAACCTTTGTTCCAGAGGTCGGCGTGCTGAATGTGCCCTTTATCTTCCGGGACGCCGCCCATGCCCATGCCGTGCTGGACGGGCCGATCGGGGCTGACTATTTGAAGCGCTTCGAGGCGGAAAGCATTGTCGCCCTGGCCTGGGGTGAGAACGGCAACCGCCATCTCACCAACTCGCGTCGCCCGGTGGCCACCCCGGATGATGTGAAGGGGCTGAAGCTCCGCACCCCGCAATCCGACGTGATCATGAACGGCTTCAAGGCTCTGGGGGCGGATGCCAGCCAGCTGCCCTTCCCGCAGCTCTTCGAGGCGTTGAAGGCCGGCCAGTTCGACGGGCAGGAGAACCCGATCGCCACCATCCAGGCCTCCAAATTCGATCAGGTCCAAAAACACCTGACCCTGACCGCCCATGTCTACGACCCGGCCCTGATCGTGATGTCGCCGGATCTGTGGGACGAGGCGTCCGAGGAGGACCGCAAGGCCTTCCTTGCCGCCGCCAAGGCCGGAGCGGCCGCGTCCCGCGCCTTTGCCGCGGAGGCTGAGGAGAAGGGCGTCGCCGCGCTGGAGCAGGCCGGCATGCAGGTTGTCCGCACAGTCGACCGCGCCGCTTTCGCCAAGCAGGTCCAACCCGCCATGGCCGGCTACGAGGCCAAGTTCGGGGCGGACACGATCGCCCGTATCCAGGCGGCACGCTGACCGGGTCGCAGCAGAGCCAAACAGGGAGGCCGACACCATGTCCGTGCAAAGCTTCGCCCATCTCCGGCTTGGCGGTCGCTTCAGCGGCCTCTCGATCCGAACCCGAGTCTTTGTTGGTGCGCTCAGCACCACGGCTCTGCTGCTCGTGCTTGCTGCCACAACATTGCGCAGCGTCACCATTGTGGGAGGCTCGGCAACAGCCGTTACCCGCAATGTCGATCTGACCGCCCTTGCGGCGGAGCTGGTCCATGGCGTGGATCGGCTGCAGCACACCACCGTGGCCTATGCCCTCTATGAATCGGACACGGCACGGGTTGAGGTGGATGCCGCGGGCGAGACGCTGACGAAGGCGATGGCGGCGCTCTCCGGGCGTGCCGATACAGCGGACTTGACCCTCGCTGTTCAGAAGCTTGCGGCGCGCACCGATGCGTTCCGGACTGCCATGAGCAAGGTGGTTGAGGGGATCGGCGAGCGCCGCGCGGCCACAGCCAGTCTTGTCAAGTCTGTGACCGAGATGCGGACCATTCATTCCGCGCTCCAGAACTATGTGGTGCGCGAGAGTCAGTCCGGGCTTCTTTCCCCGGTTTTGCGCCTCAATGAAGCCCTGCAGGGAAGCTCAGGCGCCGCCCTTCGTTTCATCAGCTCCCGGAATCCGGCCGATGGGCAGACGGCCCGGACGGAGCTGGCGACGGCTCTGCGGCTGAAGGACGAGATACTGGAGGCCGGCCAACAGGTGCCGCGGGTGCAGCGCTTCGGCCGCGCGCTTGGCGACACCTTGGGCGTTTACGGCACGGCTGTGGAAGCGGTCATCGCCGCCACCGCCGCGGTGGATGCAAGCCTCGAGGAGCTGCGCGCCCTCTCGGACATCCTCGACACGGAGACGGGCAGCCTTGCTGGGCTGGCGCGGCAGTCGCTGGACCTGTCCTCGGCCGCAATGATGCGATCGGTGAACTTCACCTGGATCACGACGCTGGCCGGCACCATTGTCTCGGTGGCCCTCGCGCTTGGGCTGGCGCTGGTGGTCAGCCGCTCCATCGGCCGCCAGATCGCCGCCATGTCCGGTGCCATGGACCGCCTGGCCGCCAATGACCTTGCCGTCGACGTGCCCATGGCGGAACGGCAGGACGAGATCGGCGCCATGGCCCGGGCGGTCCAGATCTTCAAGGAGAATGCAGCGGCCAAGCTCCAGCTGGAGGCGGAGCAGATTGCCGCTGATCAGCGCGCCGAGCAGGAGAAGAAGGCCGCAGCGCGAAAAATCGCCGGCGATCTCGAGATGCAGGTCGAGAGCCTGATTGGCCGACTGGAACAGGCCATGACGGCGCTTGAGACCAACGCAAGAACGCTGAGCGATCAGGCGCACAGCGGTCAGAGCGAGGCCTCGGCCGTAAACCAGGCCATGGATGAGGCCAGCGCCAATGTGCAGGCTGTGGCCGGAGCCACCGAGGAGCTCGCCATTTCCTTCCAGGAGATCAGCGGCCATGTGACCCGGGCGGCCGGCATCGCCCAGACGGCCCAGGGCCGGGTCGGCGACAGCACAGGACAGATGCAGCGCCTCTCCGAACAGGCAGGCCGCATCGGGGATGTGGTAAGCCTGATCGCAGGGATCGCCGGGCAGACAAATCTGTTGGCCCTCAACGCCACCATTGAGGCTGCGCGGGCAGGGGACGCCGGCAAAGGCTTTGCCGTCGTGGCGTCCGAGGTCAAAGCCTTGGCCACCCAGACCGGGCGGGCAACCGAAGAGATCAGCACCCAGATCGCGTCGATGCAGCTGGCGACCCGCGAGGCGGTTGCGGCCATTGAGGCGATCCGCCATACGGTGGATGAGATCACCAGCATTTCGACCATCATTGCCGGGGCCGTCGAAGAGCAGGAGGCCGCCACGCGGGAGATCGCCCGCAACGTGCAGCAGGCCTCCGAAGGCACCAACCGGGCGGCGGAGAACGTCTCCGGGCTGCGCAGGATGGCGCAGGCGACGCTGCAGGCGAGCGGCGAGGTGCTGGCCTCCGCCAGTGCGCTGGGTGGCGAAACAGCGATCCTGCGTAGATCTGTGGCCCAGGCAATCGCGAGCCTGAAAGCGGGATGAGGGCAGGCAGTGGAGCTGCCACCCGGGTGCAGGCAGAACGGAGCTGGCCGGCCTTATCGCGGACGAGGTCGGCATTGCCGTAGATCGCGGTCCGGCCGGTGCCGTTCGCCACCGTCAGGCCAGCCCTCTCGGCACTCCCGGAGCAGTTCCGGAGCGGGGCCGTGATGCCGGCCGTACAGGTTTCCGGTGGGATCGGGCAGGATCAGACGCCAAGCTTGCTGAGATGCCATTCCGGCGACTCAAGGCCTGTGGGTCGTCAGGCCGGACCATCAGCCAGCGCAGGCCCTCGCCAGATTTGCCGACCAGCCCGCCCTGTGAATTGCGCCAGTAGGCTATCGGATGCCCGTTCCGCCAATGTTCAGCCCAGCTGGAGAGGAACAGCTCTCTAATCCGACGCGCCCGCGACGGCCCTGTTTGCAAGAATCGGCATAGTCTGCGAAAGATGATCTTGGGCAACTTGACCTTCCATTGGTCATGGCACAAAACATTAACATGTTTACGATAGAAGGTGATGTTGGGAAAACTTGACAGAGCGGACCTAAACTGACTTGCGAGGGTATGTGATGTATCATAGTTTCAGGGAAACGCCGTTCCTCGACTGTGGGAAGCCCTGATTTTGCCCAGAGATGCGGAAGAAATTTTCGACCTGGTGCGGACTGCTTCTGCGCATTCTCCGACGCGTCTCGACCCTGTGGCCAGCCTGAGAGAGGCCGCGGCTACGATCGAAACTGCAAATCCAAAAATGGCGGAGCGTCTTCGCTTCTACGCGGACTGCGCGGAGCTCGGCATAGATCCCAGGCTGGCCCATGATCCTTTGCTGTTTGCCATGGAAGTTATTGCGCGACGGAAGCCAGAGCAGACCGAAAACGAGCTGTCAGGTGATTGATGGTCCGGCCGTTCGGCTGCGGTCCGGTTTTCTTCACACGGCCTCGCAATTGCCGGCGATTGCTTCCAAGGCCCTGAACAGGAGATTCGAGTCCGGATCATGGTTTGGGTCGCTTCCGGTGAAGGCGCAGTGCGCCCTCCACCGCAGGCGAACCGCCACCAGCGGATGGCCAAGAGCCGCCATGTCCTCCGCCCATTTGTGGAGAATCGCCATTTCATCATCGCCGATGCCGGTTCCCAGGCACGGCATCGGATCAGCGCTGTTGGCATCGTCCGTCATATTTGGTCCCCTTTTCGCACAGCCACGGCCGAGTGCAAACGCTGACGAGCAGCGCACTTGCCGCGGCGTTTATAGCTTCCGTTCGTTGATTACAGGTTGTTGAACCTGGACAGCAATATGCGGTTTGTCTCAGCTGGGTTCCTTAGAAGGCTTGATGCTCCGACTCCGCTGGAGAGAATCGCGTTTTCGGTTTCATATGGCGGTTACCGAAGCTTGACCCTCGTGGCCGGCAGTGGCCCAAATTTCAGGACAGTGGTGAAAGCTCATCGAAACTGGCGTTCCGGCGGTCCGTGCCGAGCCGCACCCCAATCTGCCGCAACGAATCCAGTAGCCATTTGCCCCGCCGACTGGCACTGCGGGCACAATGCAGGCTCCAGATGGCATGAGATCATCGCAACTGATTGTTCAGGGGAATCCTTGAGACTGGCGGCTGCTCGTCAGGTGTGGATCATGAGGGAGACAATGGGCGACGCGGCGAGATCAACTCCGCCCCCTACCGGGCAACTGCGGCACTGGTTGCAGGGGAAGGCGAAGCAGGCTGGTCTTGTCGGGGGCTTCCTGGTCCTGTGGCAAGCATTGTTCCAGGCCGCAGCCATTTTCGGCGTGACACACTATGCCAGCGTTTTCTACCCGCCGGCTGGGCTGAGCATTGTGTGTTTGATGCTCTTTGGCGCGTGGTTCACCCCGGTCGTGGCATTGGCCTCCCTGATCGCCGGCGCAGGTTACTGGTATCCAGACGATCTACTGACCTGGGCTGCTACGACCCTGGCCGTTGTAGCGGGTTATGGCACGGGAGCTGCCGTCTACCGACGGCAAATGGCGCGCCGCGACCAACCCTCGACCTTCTTGACCACCGGCCTATTCTGCCTGGTTGTAACGGCAACGGCGCTCGGCACCGCTGTACTCCACGGCGCGGCCTATGTTGCGACGGGGGCGGCCAGCCTGGAGCAGAGCCTTTATTATGTCGGTCTGTTCTGGGTTGGCGATCTCGTCGGCATCTTTACGGTGACGCCGCTTGCCTTTCTTCTGCTGGCCTATGCTGCCCCGCAATTCCTGGCGCGTAGGATGCCCTGGCTGCAGATTGAGCGTCTGCCGAGCTGGAAACGTGTGCTGCTCTATGGCGCTGTGCTCGGTGCCGCACTCTGTGCTGCTTACGGGCTACCGGGCCTTGTCCGGGCGGACCTCCGACTCTGGCATCTGCTCCTCATTCCTGCTCTTGGCATCGCACTGCATGGAGGGCTTTCTGCCGCTCTACTTGCTGTTTCTGTGCTTAACGTTGGGAATGTCGCGGTCGCTACCCTGGCCGGCACCGAGATGCCGTTGCCCGAACTCCAGAGCCTGATGCTGGGCACCTCCTTGGCCACCTTGTTGCTGGGCGCCATGGCGTCCGATCGGCGCCGCACCGTGGGCATGCTGGAACGCGCCGTCGTGGCGCGCACCTGGGAATTAACGGAGGCGAACCGGAATTTGGCCGCGGCCAGTCGGGCAAAGTCCGATTTTTTCTCGCGTATGAGCCATGAGTTGCGGACGCCGCTCAACGCCGTCATCGGACTTTCCGATATTCTGCGCATGGAAACGCCAGATCCGGTCGACGTGGCATCCACCCGCGAATACGCCCAGATCATTTATGACAGTGGTAAGCATTTGCTGCATCTGGTGAATGGCTTATTGGACCTTTCCAAGGCCGAAGCCGGCAAGCTCGACCTGCGGGAGGAACTCACAACCATTGACGCGGTGATCCGTCGAGCTTGCCGTACTGTGCAGCAGCAAGCCGAGCAGGAAAAAATCACTGTGCTATTGAATTTGCCAGATGCACTTCCATCGGTGCGCATAGATCCGACAATGATGTTCCAGGTCGTCTTGAACCTATTGTCAAATGCCCTCAAGTTCACACCGGATGGTGGTCGGATCGACATATCGGCGGACGTTGCAGCCGGGGAGGCCGTCCTGATACGGATTGCCGATACAGGGGTTGGAATGAGGCCGGAAGAGGTTCGCCAAGCATTTGAACCTTTCGCCCAGATCGCACCGGCACATAACCGGAGGCAGCGTGGCACCGGATTGGGGCTGCCGATTGCGCGATCCTTTGTCGAGGCGCACGGGGGGACCCTGCAGTTGGAGAGCACGCCGGGGCAGGGAACTGTGGCGACGATCCTGTTGCCCTGGGTGCGTGTCGTGAACAGGATCCTTGATCCACGAGACGGCCGGTCCTGCACAGGTCAGATGAGCCTCGCTGAGAGGGGGCCAAGCGGACCGCTGCCCCCGACGGATTGCCGCGCCTAAGCCACGCCGGCTGGAGTGTTCTGCTCCTGTCAAACAAAGGGGTTTTTTACCCCGGTCGGCTCGTCTGGCCCGTCAACATGATCGGGCAAGCGGTCCTTTTCCGCTTCCAGGCATACCGCGATCGCCTGGATGGCAGCCTGCAGCGCCAGGATCTTGGCAAGGCCGGCCTTGTCGCGGGTGATATCGGCATTGCCGTAGATCGCAATCCGGTCGGTGCCGTTCTCCAGCGTCAGGCCGGCCAGCTCGGCGCTCTCGGTGCAGTTCTGGAACGGGGCCTTGAGGCCGGTCATGCATATCTCCACGGGGGCAGGGCAGGGTCAGAGGCCGAGCTTGCGCAAGAGCCACTCCAGCAGCTCGGCAAGGGCATCGGCAAGAGCTTGGTCCTCATTCTGGGCGGCGGCAGTGCGGGAGCGGGGCCGCTTGGGTTCCTGCGGTTCCGGGAGGTCCATGGCCCGCTGCCGGGATGACGCCGGCAGGAGGGGAAATACCTCGATGCCTGTGCGCCGTTCGAGCGCGGCGATTGAGATTTCCTCGTGGGACCGGCCGGGCGCATTCGGGGTTACGTAGGCGGCGGCCTCGCCGGTCCTGGGGTCGAGGATGGCCTTGTAGATATGGGTCGGGATCAGCACCCGGCCCTTCAGCGCCTTGACCTCGCTGCCCTGGTAAATGGGGCCGGTGACCACATAGAGCTCGCCGCGCTCCAGCGCCAGATCGCGCGTCGCCGTCTCGATCAGGCGCCAGAGGTTGCGGTTGTTGTCCGGGTTCTGCGGGATCATGTTCGCCAGCGAGAAGCTCTGGTGCTGGCTCTCCGGCTCCGGCATGTCGCCATTGGGCGCGAGGTGGCCGCGGTCATAGCCGGACCGGGCATAGTCGGAGAGCCGGGCCCGGTCCTGCGCCGGCAGGCGGGACTCCTCATGGAAGGTGTCATTGCGCTCATCACCCTTTGCGTCCCGCACCCGATGCCGGGTCAGATGTTCCGCGGCGTAGAGCGCGGTCCGGGTCAGGCCGGAATGCAGCAGGGCGAAGCCGATGTTGCAGAGCTCGCGGGCTTTGGGGGCGAGCTTCTCATTGCGCAGGACAGGCGCCTCGCCGCCGGCAAAATGCTCCGGGCATTCGGTTGCAGTGGCGGCACTGGCGGTCAGAATCAACAGCGCCAACGCGACTGGCGCGCATCGCTGAAAGTAAATTCCCAATCCTGCGTCCATTCCTTCGGCGGGGGCTGCGGATGGCAGCGCAATCCCACCTGTTTCCATCCACGACCGGCGCGGTGCAACCGTCTTGGTTAAGACAAGGCCTGCCAACTGCACACTTTCCCACCTGGTGGGCACGCTCTTCGCTTTCTGTGTGCTCTGCGGCATGCGGGGCATGGACGAGGCGGCGGTACGTCACGGCACATCAGCGCCGCGGACTGGCAGGCGCCTTGTCTCTGGACGAGGAGGACGTTTTTTCCGCAGCTTGAACACAGTGCTGGAGACTGATCCGTGCCGTTGCCGCGCTGCCATAGGCCAAGCGCCGGTCGCTGAAGGCCCTACGATGATATTCATCCGTACAGGCCAGGGCGAGCCGTGCCAGCTCCAGATCGCTCAGCTTTGCCACATTGATCATCGGTTGCTCTCCTGGCAACTGGCGCCGCACGAAAAGTGCGGCCGCCGGACCATGAAATGCAGCCCATAGCGGCCAGCCAGCAGGATAGCAGAGTTCGGCTTCTGCCTTCACCGGGGCATTGGAATTCAGGCAATATGGCAGGACATGCTCCGCAAATGCGGTCGGGTGCAAAAAGGGTTTGGGGCAACCTATTTGTAGGAACAAGGCCATCTGCTGCAGTATCGACGCTGATGCCCTGACTGCGGCATCCCAGTCCTGGACCGGCCGGTGCACCATCGTTCCGTCCCTCCGCGAGCCCGGGACGTTCAATCGCAGCCGCCGGTGCCGGCGACTGCCGCATCGGATTCCAGTGAGAAACCCGGCAGGCCGGCCCGATAAATCAGGTCTCTATAGTGCCTCAAGACAAGGTGATCTGCTCTAGTAGGGGCAGGGACAAGGTAACCTCTGTTCCCGCTTCGGGCTGGCTCTGGATCAACACCATACCCCCGTGCAATTCAGCCAGAACACGGGAGATAGAAAGCCCCATTCCAGATCCCTGATGCGGACGGGTCAGCACATTGTCGTTGATCTGGACAAAAGGCCGTCCAAGGTCCGGAATCCTGTCCGGCGCTATGCCGGTTCCGGTATCCGTCACCCGGACAGCGACGGCACCGGGGCTCACCTCCGCGAGGATGCTGATGCATTCCCCTGCCGGTGTGAACTTGACGGCGTTGCCCGCAAGGTTCAGCAGGATTTGCCGGAGACGGCGATGGTCGGCCCTGATAGCCGGAGATGGCGGGGTCAAGGTCAAAGCCATTGTCAATCCTGCCATTTCGGACTGCCGCTGCATCAGGCGGATCACCTCTCCGCAGAGTCGGCCGAGATCGACACGTTCATCCTGCACGGCAAGCTGGCCGGCATCCATCCGGGCCCTGTCCAATATATCATTGGTCAGAGCCAGCAGATGCCGGCCGCTGGTGTGAATATCTTTGGCATTTCGCCCTTCCCGGCGTTTCAACCGGCTGACATCGGCTCCGTCGGCTGCCCGAACAGCTCCTGCAGCGTCGCACGGACACGTATGAAATCACCATTGCTGCCGGGAAGCTCCAGCTCCCACCAATAATCGAGAAAAGACTGGCGTGAGGCAGCGCTTCCGGCCTTCTCCTGCGCATATTGATACAGCCGATAACGGCCTGGAGGCACGGGGAGGCCTTCGAGGCCCTGCAGACAGGCCGGACTCCGTATCTCGATCCACTGGCAGTCATAAAGGCGTGCGCTCATAGGGTTTCTCCAAATACCAGCAGTCGGCGGCAGCTCGCCATTTCTCTTTGAGGGCAGATTTCACTGTCCGGCCCAGTCAGTTCGTTTTGGCAGCTTGCATCTGTCAGGCGGCCCGCACGCCTTGAATGAATCCGTCGATGTTGTTCTTGAGCACGATCGCCTGCCGGGCCACGTCCTGGGAGGCGTCGAGCACCTGGACCGAGCCAGCAGCAGCACTCTCTGCCGCATCCCGCACGCCCTGGATATTTGCGGCAACCTCCTGCGTGCCTTTCGCGGCATCGGAGGCGTTGCGACCGATTTCCGCGGTGGCTGCAGTTTGCTCCTCCACCGCGCCAGCCACGCTGGCCGCAACCTCGTTGAGCCTGTGGATGACGCCGGCAATGCTGGCAATCACCTCCACGGCACCCGAGATGCTCGACTGCATGCCGCCGATCTGGCCGCGGATATCCTCAGTAGCACGGGCCGTCTGGGTGGCCAGCTGCTTGACCTCCGAGGCTACCACGGCGAAGCCTTTCCCGGCCTCGCCGGCGCGTGCCGCCTCAATGGTGGCATTCAATGCCAGCAGATTGGTCTGTGCCGCTATGCTCTGGATCATCTCGATCACATCGGTGATCCGCCGACCGGCCTCGTCGAGCCCGGTGATCATTTCCTTGGCCTGGCCGGCCTCCTGGGCCGCATGTGAAGCGATGTCGCGGGCTTGGGTCATCTGCCGTGCCACTTCCTGGATGGTGCTGGTCAGCTCCTCCGCGGCAGCAGCCACGGTCTGCACATTCGCCGAGGCCTGCTCGGTGGCCCCGGCCACCACAGTGCTCTGCTGCGAGGTCTGCTCCGACGTGGCCGAGAGCGACGGGGCTGTTGCCTCCAACTCGGTCGCCGAGGACGTCACCACACCGAGCGCCGCCGTCACGTCGCGCTCGAACTGCTGGATCAGCCGTTCAACACCAAGGGCGCGTTCCTCCCGGATCTGATGCTCCTTTGCCTGCGCCTGCTCCAGGCGCAGCCGCTCCAGGGCATTGCTCTTGAAGACCTGCAGGCCCTTAGCGATGTCGCCGACCTCGTCACCCCGCTCAGCGCCCGTCACTTCGATATCCGTTTCGCCCGCGGCGAGCTGGCCGATCACCTGGGTCATCTTGCCGAGCGGGGTGACAATGCGCCGGCGGAACACGCTGCCCAGGACGAAAATGGCTGCCGCCACAGCCAGGGTCAGGAGAATGGCGGCAACCATCTGGCCCATGGCTTCATCGGCCTGCGCCTCCACATAAGAAGTGCCGTCCGCCAGGGCGGCGTCGCGGACCAGCAGGATGGATTGCAGAAAGGCCGTTTGCTGCGCCCGGAAGGCGGAGAGTTCGAGACCGTGCCGGCCGTCATCGCGGGCCGCCTTGAGAATATCGGCATAAAGTGTGAGGCCCTCGCCGAAATAGTGCCGCTTCACCTGGTCAAAGGCGTCCGCCAGTCCTGGTGGCATTCCGACCTGTCTTCCCTGGATTTCAGCCCGGGTCCAGAGTTCATCGACGCGGCCGGCAAGCTCTGCATCACGCTCCAGCACCGCTGGGGCAGCTGGAGCGCCAGACGCAACAAGCTGAGTCATGGCAACGCCGCGATTACCGGCCGTAGCCCGAAGGTCCATCGCGAGCCGGGCCAGCGAAACGAACAGGCCGGCTCTGGCATCGCGTGCCGAGACCTCGGTCTCCAGCACTTGGAGAATCGGCGTCAGTTCACCCACCTGTGCGGCAGCCGCTGGGGCATAATCTTTCAGGAGTTGCGGGTTCCGTGCCGCTTTCTCCCGTGCGACTTCAGTGACGGCGCGGGCGCGCAACGCCGCTACCCGCTTGAGCAGCGCCGCGAGCTGCTCCATCTCGGCCGTCCGGCGCGTCATGCGATCCAGCATGTCAAGAGCGGCAGCAAAGGCCGTGTCCGTTGACATGGCATCGGACGCTATCTTTGCCCGGACTTTGTCCGGTGCCGCAGCCTCCTGAAGCAACGCTGCCCCCACCGTGCCCCGCTCAAGCGCCAGGGTCTCTGCAGCACGCGCGACAGCCCCCAAGGCGGCCATGTGCTGCTGTGCGGCATGGCTGTCGATCCGGCGGCTGTACTGCTGGTACACAAGGGCGAGGGCCATCGCGACGGCGACGGCCCCGATGGCGGTGATACACAAGCTGAACAGGGTGTTTGCGCGCACGCCAATTCTCCATCACTGAATTAGGCGCGCTCTACCACTTTAGTGTTATGCGAACATTAATTTCCGCTGGTGAAACAAGGATGCAAATGCCGGCATAGTGCGACAGAAGCGCCGAGGCGACCGGTGCTGGACGTCGGCGTAAACCATCAGCACACAGGGCGCGCCCTAGTCATTCGCGGGACGCTCCGCACTGTTGCCAGCCTCATCCAGCGCGGCGTGTTTATGCCCTGGCCGTCATTTCAGCGCCTGCACAAGGCGTCTGTGGCCAAGTGCACCCTCCACTTTCCTGTTTCAAGGATATTTTCGCTGCTCCGCTTGGGGAACTGTGCTTCTCTTAACCATCAAGCGGTAGATACGCGTTGATCCGACAAGGATGATTGTCTTCGGACGAGGCCGCCGTGACAGCGCATTCCCGCCCTACATGTTCTATCTGCCCGTCCTGGGTGCTACCGCCAGGTCGATCAACCCGGCGTTGTGCCTTGGATCAGATCCCGACGATTGCGGACCATGCCTGCCATCATCGCGGCACTCTACCCGCCAGGGTGACACGGCAAGACGATCTCTTTGTCTCCGAAGCCGTGCAGGTCGGCGCGGTTCCACCAGCACGCAGCGGCAGATAAAAACCCGTTTGCCCGTTCACCACGGGGATGGTGGGCGTCACCGATGACTGTCTGCGGCCCGGAGGACACTGGCGTGCCGCGGCGGGTCAGCCTAGACATCGGTGATCAGCGCCTTCATCTGGTCATAGCGCTGCACAAGCCGGCGCAGCTTGGAGGCGGCATCCAACGGATCCACGTCGATCATCAGCATGATGTCGTCGACAAGGGTGAAGAGCAGGTGGATGGCCTGGAGATCACGAGAATCTGTACCGCTCCTGGATAGAGTCTGCCGAAGGCGGGCGGCATCGTCCGTTAGCAGGCTGATGAAGGCGTGCAGGAGATCGATACCCGCTCCATGCAGCGCTGTGCCCGGCATCTGCTGGAGCAACCGCTCCATATGGTCAAAGCGGTCCATCTGACCGCTTGGCCGACCGGTTCTGGCCAGCATGAAGCCAGCCAGACAATTCACATCGGCCGTCTCACCACGCCCGCGCCGGAAGGCAATCACGATCCCCACCACCAGCACTCCTAATCTGCTTGTGCGGTGAAATCTGCGCGCAGGTCATGAAGAGGTTGTAACTGCAGTGTTTGGGATTAAGGGGTATGTCGACAGGACTGCCGGCCGCAGGAGCGCTGGCCTCACAATTCGGGTCAGTGTTCCGCTCCAACGTAGCGCCTGGTCAGCGTTGCCATTCTCTATGGCACTGGAATCGCCCTGGTGCGGCCAGGCTGTCCTGGACCTGTTTGGGGTCCCGGATTTGCGGGATGGCGGCGTCACGCAAACCTGACCCCTCGGATGTGTTGGACGAGGAATGGACGCTGGTTGCGCCCTATCTGATGCTTTTGCCGGAAGCTGCCGGGCAGCGGGAGCAGGGGCTCCGGGACGTGTTCAACGGCCTAGGCCACGGTGTGACGACCGGTGCGCCTTGGCGCTGGAAGCCGCATGACCTGCCGCCCTCGGCGGTGCACCAGAAGGCGCAGCCCTGGCCGCCGGCTGCTTCGAAGCGCTGGCCAAGGATTTCCGGGCGGTTGTGCGGATGACCGCCGGGCGCCGGAGCACACCCATGGCCGCCATCCTGGACAGCCGCGCTGGCGGCTTGCTGCCTCACCTCAGCCGAAGTGCGCCGCCGGCAAGTGGCTGAAGGATGCCGTCAACGGCTGACACCAAAAGCAACCTGCGCCTGGCAGGTGGACGAGACCTAGATCCGCATGAAAGGCCGGTGGATGTACCTGTACCGCCGTCGATGCCCAGGGGCGGACCTTCGGTATCCTGCTTTGCAGCAAACGGGATGCGGCGGTTCGGCGCCTCTTTTGCAGAGCATCAAAGCAGCAGCACACGAACAGCCCGCGGACCATCACCATCGACAGGATCGCCGCTTCTCCAAGCGCCACCAGGACGATAAAGGCAGGTGAGCTTTGGTGGTTCCCCGAGCTCAGGCAGCGAGAATATCTGGATACCATCATTGGGCAGGATCATCGCCAGCCGCGAGATCATGGCCATGATCCACAAAGGCCAGGCTCCGCCCATGGCAGACCCGTTCAGGCCGCCTCAAGCGTCGCTCTGTTCAATGGCGCCGCTTGGGGGTATCGGCTAAGAGCGGTTCTGCAACCATTCCCAAACATTGCAACAGAATGCCAAATAGCGCTTAATCATATATTTCATGCGCCCAGGTATTGTTGGCCGATTCCGAGTATAGACTCATGATCGCGCGTGTAACAGCCCCCTTCGATTTAAAATGTCCGCGTGCAACAGGTGGCAAAGCCAAGAATAGGACTCAATGTCGATTGCCACCGCCCTATCCCTGGAGAACAGGAGGCATGCATGCAAGCGGTGGACTGGCAGCCCGGACTGAACTACGGGACCGGCTACGACAATGTGCGTGGCGACGCCAAGCAGCCGGCCGTCGTCGGCGGCCACGCGCCCATAGATGGCGCCGCGGGCCAGCAGGGCGACTTCGCCTTCGTCAACATCAACGCCGAGAGCGACTTCGACCAGGCGGCGGACATCGACGTGAAGATCGGCGGCGGGTTCGGCCTCATCGGCGGCAGCGCCAAGTTCAAATTCAAGGAGCGGTGCAAGGTATCAAGCCAAGCCACCTTCTGCATGGTCCGCGTCAACGCGCTGAACGCCTATGAGGGGATCGTGGACCCCAAACTGGCGCCAGAAGCATGGGAGCTCCTGAGCAACGCCAACAGCAAGAGGTTCCGCGAGCGGTTCGGTGACCTGTTCGTCAGTGGCATGTTCATCGGCATTGAGTTCTACGGGGTTGTCAGGATCGAGGCCCAACGCGTGGAGCGGCAGAAGGAGATCGCCGCGTCCGTCGAGGCGAGCTACGGGATGTTCGCGAGCGGGGAGGCCAATGTCGGCTTCAAGGAGAGCATGTCGAGCGCGGAGCACAAGATAGAGGTTTTCGTCTACCAGAAGGGCGGCAGCGTCGAGATATGCAAGGGCATCCCGGACCTGTTCCGGCTGGCGTCGAATGCGCTCAATGAGGGGCGCGCCGGGCGCGGCTACCCGTTCGCTGTGACGCTCGACCCCTACAACGAGCTCAAGCTGCCCAATGACGACGCGTCGTTCGTGGAGATCGAGGCCGCGCGGCGCAACCTTGCGCGCCTGTCCGATCACATGCGGGCCCTGCAGAGGATGCAGAACGACATCGACTTCGCCCTGCGGAACCAGGCTTGGTTCCAGGACCTGGACGCTGCCAAGCTGAACGCGATCAATGACCAGATATCCGCTGAGCTGAACCGGATCGTGGAGCAGGCCGACATGTGCTCGCGCGACTTCGCCGCCTGCAAAGACTACAGCCCCGATTACCCGCAGATGCCGGAGCTGGTCCGGAAGGACGGCGCCCCCGTGGCCGAGCCCCCACCGCCTCAGCAAACGCCCCCGCTGGTGAGGCCGGACTGGAGAAAAGCCATTCTCGTCGGCAAGGTCGAGAACATCCAGCTGAAACGTTTGCAACGCGTGGGAGGCTGACATGGGCGGAACAGTGGACACGGCGATCGGCGCCACCAGCTTCTTCTGGGATGTCGTCAAGGACGGCATGAAGGTGAACGAGGGAACGGCGGTCAGCGTGCTTCCCGAAGGCCTGTCGGTGCGCGACATCCCCGACTGGCAAGGGCCGGTGACCATGTCCGAGTTCTACTCGGAACTGTCGTTCCTGTTCGAGAGCGAGATCATCGATTTCACGCTCGCGGTCTCGTGGCTCTATAACGGCACCTACATCGGAAACTTCCACCTCACGGCGGATGGCTCGGTGCAGATCCTGTCCAGCCTGAACGTGTCAATGGAGACCGGTGACGCGTACCCGGACGCGAACGGCGTGTTCCAGCTGCCGTACAGCATTCACCTGCACGCCTGGAACATCACCGGGGGTAACAGGCGGACCACCATCAAGGCGGTCGCCCGTGGCGACGGCGGCGGCATGAGCATTGCCTGACCGAGAGGACGGTCCACGAGGAAGGGCCGGTGCAGCGATGTGCTGCCCCCACCTCCTCCTCGTGGCGGCGCTAGGTGTTTGATCCCGGGGTGTGGTGGCACGGTTGACCACCACACGGCGAGGGATGCGCTATGGGCCAGGTTCTTCACGGAAGCGCCCGCACGACGGAGGCAGCGCATCCGCCAGCCGATTGCGCTGGCACCACCCAAGGCATCCGCGTAGCAGAGAGAATGGCATCGATATTCTTCCAGGTCTCCTGGCGAACGGTCGGCGGCGTGGTCTTGCTGTCTGCGGCCCTGGTCCGGTTGCGGCTCCTGTATCACCCCTGGCCCATGTCGGTGCCCACAATTCTCCGGACTGCTTCCCGCAGGGCCCGAATGTCGACGGGTTTGGTCAGCAGGCAGAATCCGGCCTCATGTGCGCGCCGCAGCGTTTCCGGTCGCGTATCGCCTGTGAGTAGCACCGTGCGTCCTGCCGTGCCGGAGCACGATGCCGGAATTGCGCCAAAGCCATCGCCGTCGGGAAGTTGGAAATCAGAGATGACCAAGTCGAAGCGCTGGTCCGCCGCTGCGGCTCGCGCTTCGGCAACCGAGTGCGCCAGGGTGACGTCCAGCCCCCAATCTTCAAGGGCCATGCGCAGCCCCGCCGCCACCATCTGGTCGTCTTCCACCACCAGCACGGCGCATGCGGGTAATGGAAGGTCGGCTGACGGAGGAGAGGCCGCGCTCGCGGGGGGCGCCTTCTCCCCGTCAGGCACCCAGACGCTGAAGGTCGAGCCCTTTCCAGGTTCGGAACGCACGTCTACTCGATGCCCGAGAAGCGCGGCAGCACGGCGCACCGTCGGGAGGCCGAGCCCGAACCCTAGGGAGCGGTTCGTCTCGCCCACGCGCACAAAGTCCTCGAAGACGCGCTCCTGGCTTTCCGCTGGGATGCCCGGACCGGTATCGATCACGCTGATGCGCACGCAGTCTTCTGCGCGTGCGCATTCCACCGCAACGCCGCCGCGTTCCGTATATTTGACCGCGTTGGAGATCAGGTTGCGTAGGATCAACTCGAGCAGGAGCCGATCACTGTGCACCACCAAATCGGTGGGCGGTACCTGGAACCAGAGCTTTGCTGCCCGCGCGAGCCCTTCGAACTCTGCGCCCAGCCGGTAGAGCAGGTCATCCAGCGCAAAAGCCTCCACCCGGGGTTCGACGACACCAGCCTCCAGGCGCGCTGTCTCCAGCAGCCCGTTGAGCATGGTACGCAATCCATCGAGCGACAGAGACACCATGTCGACCAGATCGCCGGCTTCGGGATCGCGCACCCGGCTCTCCAGCAGGCCGAGATACAGGCCCGCAGCCATGACCGGCTGGCGGAGATCATGGCTGGCTGCAGCCAGAAAGCGCGATTTCGCTTGGTTTGCCTCCTCCGCCGCCCGGCGGGCGTGGTCGGCTTCGTCGCGCGCCGCTCGCAGCGCCGCCTTAGCGGCGTGCCGGGCCGTCAAATCGACTGTGACGGCGAGCAGGCTCGGGCCTTGCTCCCCGTCCAGACGGGTCAGGATGCTGTTTGCGCACACCTCGTTGCCGTCAGGGCGGCGATAGCGCTTGTCCAGGGACACAGACTGCCCGGTCTCCAGCACTTGGCGCGCGGCAGCGAGGCTTGGACCCACATCATCTGACTGGGTGACATCCGCGATCGACAGGTTCAGCAGGTCCTTCCGCGGCCGTCCCAGAATATGGCAGAGCTCGTCATTTACTTGTAGGAAACGCCCGTCCGGTGCGATCTCGGAAAGTCCAACCGCGGCGCGGGCGAAGATGGCGGCCAGCCGCGCCTCACTCGCACGTAACGCCTCCTCTGTTTGCCGTCGCGCCGTTATATCACTGGCCGTCCCAAACCATTCAACGATCTCGCCCCTGGCATCCAGGATCGGCACGGCGCGGGACAGCGTCCAGCCAGTGGTCCCATCCGCGCGCAAAATCCGATGTTCAAGTTCGTAAACGCTCTTGGCACGAATGGCACTCTGGATCGCATCCCGAACACGGGCGCGGTCGTCCGGGTGGACATACTCCTGCATCCAGGTTCCGCTTGGATGCTGCGTATCGTGCACAATTCCCCGGCCAAAGAGACGGCGCATCTCCGACCAGTCAGGGCTTGTCCGGTAAATCACATAGGAGCTTGCTTCCACCAATGCCCGGAGCTGTGCCTCGCTCTCAAGCAGGGCAAGGGAGGCCCGGTGCTCCTCGGTGGTTTCGATGAGCATAGTGAGAATACCGGCGGGCGGGCCGCTCTCGCCCGGAATGGGGGTGCAGCTGTAGGTGAACCAGGCATCCTCGATCCTGCCATTCCGGCTGAAGGGCAGCAGCTGGTCACGAGCCTCTGCTGCACCCTTCCCCGCCAGCACGCCGGTGAGCACGGGTCCGATGGTGTCCCAGAGTTCCGGAAAAACCTGCTGGGCTGGCTTGCCGAGCGCAAGGGGATGTTTCTTCCCGATGACTGCGGCCCAGGCATCATTATAGAGCAGAACAAGATCCCGACCCCAGTAGATGCCCATTGGCGTTTGGGCGCCCAGCATAATCCCGACTGCCACGGTCAGGCTGCCCGGCCAGGTCTCAATCGGGCCAAGAGAGGTGCCTGACCAGTCGTGGTCCTGCAGCAATCCTCCCATTCTGCTACCGTTGGCGTCCCATGCCGCGCCTGTGTGGCTCGCGTCAGAAGCCATGATTGCGGCTCAAATTTAAGGGCCCGGCGCCTAGGCGCGGTTGGGATGGAACATGGACCTGACGCAAGCGCAGCTTGGTAGCGCTCTTCCGGTCGAGCGCACCAGAGCGTTTCACGGCGGGCCGGGCCTGGATGATGTCCGGACCTGGGCGGAGAACAACATTCCGAACACTACGCCTGGACATGGGAACACCCCAATGGAAAGCTGTCATGTTCCAAGGTGGCAACAAGGCTCACGCAGCTAGATCGCGAAATGTTTGGAAAGTGGCAGAGAGGCTCCAGTCGGGCCGAGTGGGAAGAATATTTGTACGCGGATGCAGGCGGAAGCTGGAATCTGAGCTGCAATGATAGAGATTCTCGGGTGTTGAATCGGATCTGGGGAGGTGTCCCATGTCCGGCATTGCCGTCGATGATCTCCTCGAAGTGTGGTCGGCGAAGTTGCAGGGCGCCAAAGCCCGGCTTCAAACCCTGTTTGCTTGGGCAACCGTGGCCAGATCCGCTGCCGCCTTCCTGGACGGGCTATTGGGCCCGGAGCGGCGGAAAACCGGATGGAGGTGCCGAGGTGGCGGGTGATGCAAGGCCCCGGCGCCAGCAGCCCGTGCTGGGGCGCAGCCACTGGGACGCGGATATCTGGTGCGCGATCAGGCTGTAGAGCGCCTGGCCACGGCGGAAGCGGTGCTGGTCGTCGACGAAACAGGGGTCCTGAAGCAGGGCGAGGCGTCCTGTGGGGTTGGGCGGCAGTACACCGGCTCGGCGGGGAAGATCACCAACTGCCAAATCGGCGTGTTCGCCGCCCAGGTCTCCGAAGGGGCACGCCTTTGTTGACCGGCGGCTGTATCTCCCAAAGCATGGACAGATCATCTGGAGCGGTTGGCGGGCGCTCATGTGCCGGACGGGGTGAGGTTCGCCACCAAGCCCGCCATTGCAGCGGCCATGGCCCGGCGGGCGGAAAATGCCGAGGTGCCGTTTGCCTGGGCGGCGGCGGACAGCATTTATAATGTGGGCGAGCTCGAGATGTCGCGACGCCGGGCCGGCAAGGGCTATGTGTGCGGCGTCGCCAGCAGCCACCTGTTCAACAGCTGGCGGGCAGACCTCTGGATCTCCGGGACCGCGCCGGCGATCGCACAAAGCCTGCCGGCCGACGATGATGTCCGGCGCTCGGCCGGCGCGGCAGCCAAGGGCTCACGCCTATATGACTGGGCCTATCTGGAGCTGGCGGATCTTGACCGAGGAGGTCGGAGCACCGGCTGGCCTGGGCTTATGGACACGCGGGCTGCTGGTACGACGAAACATCCTTGATGCGGACTGTACCGACTTTACCACCTGGTGCCCCAAAGGGACTGGTATCGAGACCCTGGTTGCCGTGGAGGGCAGACGGTGGGCCATTGAGGATGCGTTCGAGACCGCCAAGAGTGAGTTGGGGCTGGACCATAATGAAAGCCGCAGCTGGCATGGTTGGCATCGGCATGTCTCATTGGTGATGCTGGCCTTTGCCCTGCTCGCGGTGGTGCGCCACAAGGCAGACAGCTTCACCACGCCCCCAAAAACCCGATCGCGAGCACAAAGCCAATGGTCCGCTGGTCGGTGCACGAGATCCGTCGTGTTACCAGCCGCCTGAACCAGAGGCGAATTGGGCCTGCACTGGTCATCGTCTGGTCCGCCTGGCGACGATGTCACCAAGCATTGTCCCAACTCGCCCACCCCAAACATAAGATGCCGCTGTAACGCTAGGGGGCCGGGCACTGAGGGGACGACACGCTTTGCGCTCGGCTTCACTTGGCCTGTGCGGAGGGCTCCGCCTCGGCGTTGGCGGATCCGGCCGGACGGCATTCCGCCTCTGTCAGCACATGCGGCCCGTATTCGGTAGCGCGGAAGAATTGGCTGTCCTGACCGACAACGTCGACGAACCAGCGATTCTCACTCTGGCTCCACATTGGTCACGACCTCGCCGGTGCCCAGTGCAAAGTTATTCTGTAAGCGCTCCAGATTAGAAATGACCGGCTCATAGCCGTCAAGATAGGCAATCTTCACCTGCTCGGCCGGCGGAATCGGGGGCTGCACATTGGTTTCCGGATCGGCCAGCGGGCCAAGCGCCAGAAGCGGAGACAGTGCAACGCCGCAGACAATGGTTCTGAGCAAAGACGTCATGGGAGCCTCCTGCTCGACCTGATGAAACTGGCACGAACAACCTCGTTCCAGTACATCGGTTCTGTAGGAGCAGCGGCATAGCAGAAAGCAGGGCCACCATCACGCGGTCCAGCATTGCCGCGCATCAAGACTAAACAAGGCGCAGCAGCGCTCTTGTCAGCACACTGTCCGCCTGTGTGAGCTGGTCCAGGATGGAATAATGGTTCTCACCGTCCAGAGGCAGCAGATGCACGTCGTAGCCCTTTGCTTTCAGAGCTTCCGCATAGGCGCGAGAGTGGCGTTGGAGTTCCGGAAGTTCGTCCGCGCCATAAGCCAGCACCGCCGGTTTGGCCTGATCGGGAATATTCCGGATTGGACTAAGGGTCTGAACTTCTTCGTCCGTGAGGTTCAATAGGGCATTGAGGCGGCCGCGCTGGATGGGCTCTACATCGAAGAGACCGCTTAGACAGAACAGCGCATCCACCTCTGGCATGTTCATGTGCAGGGACGCCAGATGTGCGCCTGCCGACCAGCCGGAGATAACCAAGCGGCCTGTGGCCACCTCATGCAACGGGCCGTTTTCCCGGAGAAAACGGATGGCATTGCGGATCTCACCGTTGAGCTCGGTCAAGGACGCATCTGGGGCCAGGGTGTAGCCGATCATGGCCACATCGAAGCCATGTGCCATAGGGCCTTCTGCGAGGCAGGAGAACATCTCCTTGGCATTCCGCTGCCAGTAGCCGCCATGCACGAAGGCCATCAGTGGAGCCTGCCGATGGCCACAACGGAAGAGGTCGATCCGGTTGCGGGGGCGCGGCCCATAGGGTAGGTCCAGAAGGTCAGGCTGGTGCCGGCGCAGTTCGGCGCTGCGGTCCACATAGCCTTGCAGGATCTTTATGCCCTCCGGCACAGCAGCGGAATTGTCGTAGGCGGTATCCAGTTCGGCGCGGCTCATACCGCGCCAAACCGGACCGTCGCTGGTCTGTCCGCTGCTCACTTCTGCTTATCCTTCTTGGCATCACGGGTGACTTCCGGGAACACCCAGAGGGCCACCGTCATGAAGATGCCAAGGAATAGGACAGCGTATTTGGGACCGGTCTGGCCCAGATAATCCTGGAAGAAGTAGGCGGCGACCATGGTGATGAGCACAAAGATGGACAGGGCTACCTTGATCGGGAAGGGCATGATTTCCTCCATTCAGCAGGTTAGAGGTAGAGCCATTGAATTGGCTTTTAGATCAGGTCGGTTGCACCATACAGCAGGGAAAGGCACAGAATTTGGACAAGGAGCAGGGCAGCCAAACCCGGCTTACCGTCACGCCACCGGGCAGGAAGGCTCTGCAGCAGGGTTGGGGCGAAGAGGAGCAGCAGACCGCCACAGATCACAAGGGAGGTCCACCGCAGCTCGCCGATTCCGTAAGCAATCGTCCCGGCCGTAAGAGCCAGCAGGGCGGCGAGATTTCCGCCGATCAAGGGCAGGGTACCCGGGCCTTGTGCAGCTTTGGGGCGGAGACGCAGCGGAAACATGCCGACAATGAGGTAAAAGCTGACGCAGCTGATTGCGAACAGCAGGATGAACCAGATCAGTGCCAGCACATTCGGTTCGATTGCATCCATTGGACAGCTCCAGCGACGCTTGACGTACCAATGATATGTCAGCTAGCTTTCAACCGCAAGCCCATCATGAGCAGGGAGGGAGAAACGCTATGACCAAGGTTTATCGGGGGGACCGCACCATCGACGGCGTGTCTGTGACCGTGGATGGCCAGCCGCTGCCGTATCGCACCGATTTGAAGCGGATCGCGGACGATGATTTCGAGTGGAGCTACGAGGGCGATGCGCCCAGCCAGCTGGCGCTTGCCATCCTGGCCGACCATCTGGGCGATGAGCAGGCCGTGGCTCTCTATGACCTTTTCATGCGGGAGGTGGTTGCCAATTTCAGCAATGAGTGGGAGATGACGTCGGAAGATATTGACGAGGCTTTGTCGCAGATCCGGAGCCAAGCGGCTTAATACTACAGCGGGGATTTACCGGTTGGATACGGCGTTGCCAATGGCACTGATGCGCGCGTTGCTGGTGGCGCCTTCTCCAGATGGACCATGCGATAACGGCGGTGGGTTCTGGTGGCGGCAGGCCGATCCAGGACGCCATATGACCCTCTGCATGGCCGCGGCTGCATTCCTGGCCCGGCTGTCCGCCGAGTTGCGCCGGTCCACCTGGAACAAAGCGAACGAAAGGAGTCCGCCAAAGTCAGTTGCCGCGTGAGCCTGCGCCCGGCACTCCTCCCATCCGTGCCCGAGATCCGCTACCTGCTCGCCCGGCTGCTCCTGAAGCCGCGCACCGCCCGAGCATTCATCTTTGCGTGGTCACGCTGGCGACGGCGACATCAGGCTGCTGCCGAGCATGCCCATTACCGCAAACGCCACTATTCGCACCTGTAGTACTAGCACGCTGACGTTCAGCGGAATGCCGGCACTTGGTGATGGGGGTACGTTGGATATCAGGCTCTCGGCCACGGATCTTGCTGGTGCGAGGGTCCCTGATGACTTCACGATTGAAATCGAGCCATCGAACCATGGGCCGGTTGCCAATAGCGACACGGTCAAGGTCAATGAGGACGCTACAACGCTGAACCTTTGGAATACGCTGCTTGCCGACGATACCGAACCCGATGCTGGCGATACCCGCACGATCGTTTCGGTGAACACGGAGGGTACGGTCGGAACGGTCAGCTTCAGCGCCGCCACGCGAACAGTTACCTATAGCACCGACGATCCGGCCCGGGATCTGCTCGAACCGGACGGTGCCCCGGTGCCGACCAGCTTCATCTACATGATCCGGGATGCTGGCGACCTTGAGTCCACCGCAACGGTCACGGTCAATGTTCCGGGTGTTTAGAGCCCACACCGACCGGCGTGTTCACCGGCACAAAGGGCAACGACACGCTGCAAGCTACATCGGCATCGGAGCGGATGAATGCCGGTGACGGCGACGATGTGCTTACTGGGGCCGGCGGCGGCGACACGATGAATGGTGCCGATGGTGCCGATCTGTTCCTGTTCGGTCCGGGGTTCGGCAAGGATGAGGTGATTGGCTTCAAGGTAGGCGAGGATAAGATTCATGTGCTCGACTATTTTGATGGCACAAGCCTCGACACCCACGTGGAGGCCTTCGCCTTCTTTGACAGCAATGGCGACACCACGCTGAGCGCCCTCGATGACCGCATCAGCCTGGCCAAGGGACGCCTGGTCCTCGATTTCGGAGAGGGCAATCAGATCAGCTTTGTGGGGGTGAAGGAGCTCGGGTCCGACGCATTTGATGGTGCGATGGTCTGATATCTCCGCGCCCGGCCCTGGTACTGGCCTAACCCGCCGTAAGCCCATCGCGCGTGTTGGTGACAGACGGCGCTGCAGCAAAAACCCCCGCAGAAGCTGCCTTCTGCGGGGGTTTCTTTCGTCCAGCGCGGTTCCGTCCGGGAGAGCGCGGAGGTTATTCCGCAGCCACCATGGTGTGCTTCGACTGGGGCTTCGGGGTGCGCGAGGTCTTGCGCATATCCTGCTTCACATAGCGGGTGTCGTAGCCGTTGAACAGGTGACCGATGAGCCCCCGATTGAGGTCGGACGTGCCGAACAGCCAGTCCATGATCGGGAAAGTCAGATTCATGTTCCGCTCCATCATAATGGACTGGTTGTGATGGGCGGTGTGGTGGCGGCGGTTCGTGTTGATGAAGGGCACGTTGCGCACGAACCAGTTCTCATCGACGTGTGTGCAGAAGTGCATGAACTCGTAGATGAGGTACATGGAGGTCGTGGTGGTGATGAAGAGCCAGCCCACATTCGGGGTAAAGATCCAGCCCGCGACCAGCGCCATCGGAATAGACATCAGGGTGAAGGTGGCCAAGGCGTAGGGCGGGAAGAAGGTCACACGCCAGTCATGATGGTTGGCGAAGCGCATTTCTTCTTCGGTGAAGAACTGGTGGTGCATCAAGGTATGGCGATTGTAGATCGCCCGCAGCGCCGGGATTTTGGAGGGTCGGTGCATCACATAGCGATGCAGGAACCATTCGAAGAAGTTCGCACCGAGGAAGGTTACCGGCACGATGAGCAGTTCCCACCAGCGCAGATTCTCGACATTCGCCAGATAGATATACAGCGCGGTAAAGCCGATCGTGTAGATGATGGCGACATGCAGCCAGCCGTTATACCAGCCGGCCACGCGCTCGCGGTAGGTCTCACGATATTTGCGCTGCCGTTCGGTCATCACGGTTTGAGTGAGTTCCATGAGGGCCTCCTAAGCCAAACTGTGTTTCCTGCCAGGGCAGCGATGTTTCGCACGGTCCCTGATATGTCAGTACGCTATCAGCAGTCGCTGCGCTCGTCCAGAGGAATCTGACCGCCTGATTTGATTTGTCCTAACCTGCCGTTCTGGACCCGCTTCGAACTGCCGCTTGAGAGATACTGCTAATATGTTAGACTCTGGCGCCTGTTCAAGCCGTCGGGCGAGATGAGCGCGAGCGGGCGGAATCGCTGGTTCGAAGAGCGGCGCCGAGGTGTCGTAGGGGCGGCGTTTCCATCTGACATATTTCCACAGCAGGGAATCCACCATGGTGCTCTCCTACCAGGCCGCAGTTCTTCATGAGGCCGGATCACCGCTCCGGATCGAAACCGTGACGGCTCCAGACCTACGCCCCAAAGAAGTACTCGTTCAGGTCCGGGCGGCCGGACTTTGTCATACGGATCTCGAGGTAATACAGGGGCAGCTGCGCTATCCCATGCCCATCATTCTGGGTCATGAAGCGGCCGGCGAGGTCGTGGCGATGGGCAGCGAGGCGCAGGAGGTCCAGGTTGGAGACCATGTGGTGCTGTCCTGGAACCCGCATTGCAACAGCTGCTTCTACTGCAATCGCGATCTCCCGATCCTCTGTGAGCCGTATCTGCAAGAAGGAGCGAAGGCCCTGCATTTCGATGGAACTTCCAAGGCCCGGCAAGCGGATGGCACGGAACTCCACCACCTGATGTTTCTCGGCACCTTCGCCGAGTACTGCATCGTACCGGACCAGCAGGCGGTTCCGGTGCCGAAGGCCATCCCTTTCGATGCGGCCTGCCTGATCGGGTGCGGTGTCATGACGGGAGCCGGGGCGGCCCTCAATATCGCCGAGATCGCACCTGGCGATTCAGTGATGGTGGTGGGCTGCGGAGCCGTGGGACTGGCAGCTGTGCAGGGAGCCCGCATGGCAAAGGCCGGCACGATCATCGCCGTGGATCTCAATGATCAAAAGCTGGACCTTGCGACCCGGCTTGGGGCGACACATGGGGTAAATGCGAGCAAAGCGGATGTGGCGGCGCAAGTTCGCGCGCTGACGCAAGGGCGTGGCGCGGATGTGGTGCTGGAATCCGCAGGGAGCCCGGCAGCTTTTCGCACCACGGTGGAGGCAGTACGCCCCGGTGGGCAGGTTATCTGGTTGGGTAAGACGGATGTGCAGGCCGATATTTCGTTTCGCTGGGGCGCTTTGATGCAGGAAAAGCGTATCCGCAGGTCCAGCTACGGTGGGGCACGTCCCTCGCGCGATTTCCCGATGCTGGCGCAAGCCTATATTGATGGCACGTTGAAGCTGGACGAGCTGATCACGCAGCGGATCGGGCTGGACCGCATCAATGATGGTTTCGCAGCACTTGCACGTGGTGAGGCTATTCGGAGCGTTGTGATGTTCTAAGAATGTCTATCAGTGACGGTTTGGTGTCTATGGCAAAGGCACCATCGGCGCCTTGGGCGCACGCTGTAGGGTCCAAGTCATATCGAGAGTAGCAGGCAAATTACTCGATGAAATTGCATTAGGAACTGGAGCAAATGCCTTTGCAAAAATCCGATAATAGCAGCAGAAGCGCAAAGGTGATTGCCCTAGTTGGCGGTGGGCATTTCTTCAGCCACTTCTATCATCTCACGCTACCGCCGCTGTTTCCAGTTTTGCGAGAGCATTTCGACGTCAGCTATACAGAACTTGGTCTGGTTATGACGATGTTCTTCGCGGCGTCCGGTTTGGCCCAGACGCCTGCAGGGTTCCTTGTTGATCGCTTCGGTGCCTACAAGGTTCTGGTCACAGGCCTGTTGCTGCTCGCTGGAAGCATGATCCTTGCTGGTCAAATCACATCGTTCTGGCTGTTTGTCCCCCTGATGATCATGGCCGGTCTCGGCAACAGCGTGTTCCATCCCGCCGACTACGCAATTCTTACCCATGCGGTCGAGCCTAAGCGGATGGCGCTTGCCTATAGCATACATACGATCGGTGGCGTGTTGGGATGGGCGGCGGCACCGGCGGTGCTGTTGTTCTTGGCGTCAGCACTGTCGTGGCCAACTGCCATCAGCCTGGTGGGCAGTTTCGGACTGACCGTCGGGCTCATTCTGATGGCCTCAAAACGCACATTGGATGTGACCCCGCGCCATGCTGGGACAGGCACCAAGGCGGGAGCAGAGAAGGGGAGGGTGTTGATTACGGCTCCGATCCTGGCTTGTTTTACGTATTTCGCCTTGTTGTCTATATCCTTGACCGGTTTGCAGACTTTCATGCCGACAGCCCTGCCGAAGCTGCACGGTATCGATCTCACGACAGCCAGTCTGATGCTGACCGGATACATGATCGCCAATGCGGCCGGCACCCTGGTCGGGGGGATTGCGGCCGGGCGCACCCATCGTCACGAATTCATGGTTGCCGCTGGTCTTGCCGGTGCCGCTTTAACCGTTCTGGCCGTTGGTCATGTGGCTATGAGCGCTGGCGTTCTTCTTGTTGCCATCGCGATCGCAGGCTTCCTATCCGGATCGACGACCCCAGCCCGAGATATGTTGGTGCGCTCGGCCGCACCGGCCGGTGCCACGGGCAGGGTGTTCGGTTTCGTCTATTCAGGGCTCGATCTTGGGGCATGTCTGGCGCCGCTGGTTTTGGGCGTGCTCCTCGATAATGGGCATCCGGCCGTAGCAATGACGGTAATCGCCGCAAGCCTGTTCACGACAATCTTTTCGGCCTTTTTGATTGGAAAGGCACCGAAGGCACAGACCACCTGACACCAGTTCTCACTGCTCATGACCTATGGTCCAGGCTCGAGAGCCGATGGACATGATCTTCCAGGGCTAATCGATGAGGCGGTACCCGGCCTCGCAACAGTGATCAAAACTATCCTGATAGGATTTGAACTCGCGGTTCGAGAGCCAGTTGTCGCGCAGGAACTGCCAGACATTCTCGACCGGGTTCAGCTCAGGCAAGCGCGGGGGCAGCGGCACGAGAGTGATGTTGGCGGGCACCTTGAGGTTCGCCGAGGTATGTCATCCAGCTTGATCGACGACCAGGGCTGTATGGGCGCCGGGCCGTAAAGCCTGGGAGATCTCGGCCAGATGCAGTTCCATGGCGGCGGCATTGCAGAACGGCAGGATCAGTCCTGCCCCTATTCCCCGCTCCGGGCAGATGGCGCCGAATATGTAGCGGGATCGGGTTCGTTGATCGTGCGGCGCTCGCGGCCGGGTTCCCCGCCGGGCCCATCGGCGTGTGGTCTTGGTGTTCTGGCCCATACGGGCCTCGTCTTGGAACCAGATCTCGATGGAACCCTCGACCCGGCTGGCCATGTCCGCAATCAGGGTGGGGAAGTTTTTTTGGACGCTGCTGCGGCTTCGCCATCCTGGGCGTAAGGGCGGGGCCGAGCAGAAAGCTTACGATAGCCAAGGGCGCGCAGTTCGCGGCTCAGGGTCTGCGGGCTGATGCTGATGCGGAACTCCTCCCAGACCCATTGGGCCAGGTCGGCCAACTGCCAACGGACCACCCCATGAATGGCAGGTGTCGGTCCGGCCTCGACAATGCTGGCCAACTCGGCCCGTTGCTCGGCGTTCAGCTTCGGTGTCTGCCCAGGGGCTTTGCCGTCGACCAGCCCAGCAGTACGAGGCACCAGCTTCTGATGCGCGTTACCGTCCTGGATCAGCCGTTCCAGACAGGCTCGATCCGGAGCAATCAGGTTCAGGTCAATGGCCCAGCGAGATACATCCATGACCCAAGCCTGCCCGGATCCAGGGTAGAACGTAACCCCCTGTCCGGCTCACCCCACAAGGAGCATCTGCATTGATCCCGTTGTTGCACCGGCCCTCCTGATCTGGGCATCATAGATTTGGCTACCGGTGTGGTGCGGGCAACAGCATCAGATCGCAATCAGACCGATCCAACTCTTAGCGCGACGAGGGCATGATGCTGCAGAAGGTAAGCTTTATTGGCTTGGGCGTTATGGGCGCACCGATGGCACGGCACCTCGCCGAAAGAGAGTATGAGGTCACGGTCTATAACCGAACTCCCGCCAAAGCCGCGGCGTGGGTAACGGCGCATGGTGGACGGGCAGCCGCCACTCCGCGACAAGCGGCAGAAGGCGCCGACCTTGTGTTCACTTGCGTCGGCGACGATAATGACGTGCGTGCGGTTGTTTTCGGACCAGATGGGGTGCTTGCAGGCATGAAGCCTGGCAGTGTGTTGATTGACCATACGACAGCTTCGGCTGCCCTCGCTAGAGAAGTGCATGCAGCCGCAGGCGAGCAAGGGGTCGATTTTCTTGATGCGCCTGTGTCAGGCGGGCAGTCAGGGGCGGAGCAGGGCAAGCTAACGGTTATGGTTGGCGGTGAATCATCCGTGTTTGATCGTACAAGCCCGGCCCTATGGTCCTACGCCCGCGCTGTGACTTTGCTGGGCCCAGTTGGGTCCGGACAACTTACCAAAATGGTAAATCAGATTTGCATTGCCGGACTTCTCATGGGCTTGGCCGAGGGCCTGCAATTTGCAAAGATGGCCGGCCTGAATGGCGACTTGGTTCTTGACGTGATCTCCAAGGGCGCGGCCCAGAGTTGGCAAATGGAGAATCGGGGACGGACCATGCTCCGTGACGAGTTTGAGTTCGGCTTCGCTGTTGATTGGATGCGAAAAGATCTTCGCATTTGCTTGGCAGAAGCGCACCACTCTGGGGCATCCCTGCCTGTCACAGCCCTCATCGAGCAGTTTTATGGCCTGTTGCAAGCTCGGGGAGGAGGGCGACTGGACACATCGAGCCTGATCAAGCTACTGCAAACAGAGGCTGCAGGCAATCGGAGTTCAAGCAGATCAAATCACGGCGTGTGAGCCGGGACGAGCGCTCAGCATGCGTCTTGGATGACCATGTCTGACGCATTCTCCGCGATCATTGTGGCCGGTGCATTTGTACCGCCAGAAATCATGCTGAGCATGATGGATGCTTTTACGACCCGCAGGCCGGCGATCCCTTGGGCTCTATTCCGTGAATGTTCAGAAAGGGAATTTGCGAGAACGCGGCCTGCTGATCCCGTCCCACCAGTGATAAAATAAAAAGTATATGACTCGAGCACAATGCGTCCGATCAAGAGCAACAGGCCCTGTTCGTGGTAACCCCAACCACAAAGACTTGGATTGCCGGATCTGGAACTCTGATTCCCGGTCCGCAGGTCGTGTCTTCCATACAGGGTATGGCTTTGGCAGGCCAAGAAATGATAGACCTGTCTGCCAAAGAGAGCAGGTCACCGACCATCATGGCAAAACGCAGTCGGCAACATACAAACTTTTTAGAAGATCAGCCCGTCGTCGTATCTGGCGGGGGCCGGCGCCCCGCAACAGATCGTGTGCTCGCTGTGTTAGAGCTTGTGGCAGAAGCTGCGGGATCACTGAACGTTAGAGTTATTGGAGAGGCACTCGGGCTTCCCAAGCCCACGGCGCATCGGCTGGTAAATGGCCTTATCGAGAAGGGTCTGCTGCAGCGCAGCTTCGATCCAAGGGCGGTTACTGTGGGACCCAAATTCGCCCGCCTCGCTTTCGATATTCTCAGGTCGTCGGTGGCTCAAGCACCGGCACGCCAGTTGCTCCAAGCTTTAAGCGTGGAGCTGGGTGAGACTTGCAACATCGGGGTTATGGAAGGAGGTGACATCGTTTACCTCGACCGTGTAGAGGCAGACCACTCACCTCTAAGACTGCAGTTTGGGGTCGGCTCGCGCGTACCACTACATTGTACGGCCATGGGGAAGTTGTTCTTCAGCGAGATGCCAGAAGCCGCGTGCCGGTTTCTTCTGGAGGAGGTTCCGTTTCCGCGCTTTACGCCGGCTACATTTGTGGATGCGCGTGCACTCCAAACGGAACTTGACCGCGTCCGGCGGAATGGGTTCGCTATGGACGACGAAGAGTATGTGTTAGGCGTTTTTTGCATTGCTGTGCCAATCCGAGATGCCGCCGGCCAGATGGTTGCTGCTTTGGCCGTCCAGGCTCCGAAGGCACGGCTCTCGGCTGCTGCCACCCACACTGTCCTGCCAAGTCTCCAGCGGACCGCTATGGCAATCGCCGCAGTGCTGATGCCGACAGATGAGGCCAACTCTCCGGCCGCGTCCACGGCTGCCAAGACATCACGATGGTCGACTAAATAGCCGCTTCCATTGACCTACCGGGCGGCCCGCCCGGTGCAGGACCGGTGAGCAAGCGCATCCGCCTGTCAAGTTCAAGCAGCAATCCCACCGCTATCCATTGTCCGACGCTGAATGCGATACTGATGATTAGAGGGCTCGACGCTCGCATCAGGCGATCTGATTGATGGGATAAGCGGCAAGCACGTCGCCAACGGCAACGCCATCCGCCTCCGCCGGTACAATGGCCAAAGCATCCGCGGTGCTCAATGCACATTGCTGGGCCGATCCGCCGGACCCTGCCCGGCATGCGCCCGCAATTCCGCGCAAACCCGCCGGGAGCAGTTGAACGGGTACAAACTCTTGACGACCCGGCGCGTGGCGCCAGCTTGCCTGTACCTCCACGAGGATCGGATGGAGCACTCGCCGTGGTTGACCCGCAACGGCACGGAGCAGAGGTAACCCAATCAGAACGAGGGTTACAAACGCGGCATTAGGATTGCCGGGCAGTCCAATCACGGGAAGCTCGCTCCTCGCGTTTCGGGGTAGCCGGCCGAAAAGGATTGGCTTTCCCGGCTTGATCGGCAGGCGCCACTGCTCGATTTTTCCTCCCGCCGCTACCATTGTTCGGCGAACATAGTCGCTTTCGCCGACTGAAACGCCACCGCTGGTCACCAACGCATCCAGCTCAAGACTTGTATTTAGGGCAGCATTTATGCAGTCCGGGTCATCCTCAACAATGCCGAGATCCACCACGTCGAATCCCGCCTGTTCGAGAATGGCTGTAACTAGAACGCCGTTCGAGGCGTAAATTTTGCCTGGACCTAGGTTCTGCCCAGGGGACACGAGTTCCGAGCCTGTAGAAAGGACACCAATACGGATTCGCCGCCGCACCCGAAGATTTGTCAGTCCAAGTGACGCGGCCACAGCCAAATGGCGCCCATCCAGTTGTGTGCCACAGCTCAGGGCCACTTGCCCTGCAGCAATATCATCACCGATTTGGCGGACATTGGCACCCGCCTTTGGCACTCGGCGAACAGGCACTGTGGTCAGGCCAGCAAGGCAATCCTCCTGCATGGCCACGCGGTCAAAATCCCGCGGCACTGGCGCACCAGTGAAGATCCGGATAGCCCCAGGTGTGGGCGGCACATCGATAAGAGGGGCGCCGGCCGCAATGTAGCCGACAACTGGCAGCACTAGGTCAGTAGCAGCACCGTCGGCCGGCAGACATAAGGCGTACCCGTCGACTGCTGACCGTCGGAAGCCAGGCACAGGGCCTTCTGCTGCCACTGTCCGGCCCAGCACTCGCCCCCGTGCGTCCCGCAAAGAAACAGATTCAAGTTCCTGAACCGGCTCTATGGAGGGGAGCAGACGTTCCAGCAAATCGTCTATCGGTGAATCGGTACGGATCAATCCCGCGGCCTGGCTGCGCATTTTATTCCTCCAATGCAAACGGAGCAGAGGGCTCGGTCAACGCGGTGACCGAGCGAGCACTCTTCCGATTTTTACCAGTTGCCGTGCCGGCACCCACGTCACGCCGCCCACGGCCGAAAGCAGATGCGAAGCAGATTGTGGATGTGATATTCAGGCAGACAAAGTTATCATTGCTCGAGCTTCCCGAGTGATGGCGGCTCGCCCTTAGCTTGCGGACGGTCAGCGGGCACCCTGTCCGCCGGGATGCAGATTTTGGGCGGTGATTTACCGCAGGCCTGAGGCCAGTTCGAATGTCCTGTTCCGCCTTTGCCGACCCATGGCCATATGGGCTCAAGATCATCTGAACACAAACTGAACTCAAGGCCTCGTCTGGTAAACAGGCCCTCGTGGCGGATTTCGATCTCAGCGGGACTACGACATTTTCGCCGTCGATCTCCACGCCTGCACAGAAAATACTAGCGCTGTTCTGAATGGACAGCGCCTTCTCTAAATCGCAGTCACAGCTCGTTCATACATCTGCATCGCAAAGTTATAGGAGGAATGCAGTGAGAAAGAAGGACTCAAAGAAGTGGAAACACGCTGCGGCACTATTGACAAGCCATCGAGGCGCATCACACGCCCTATTTGGATCTTTTCTCTCCTCAATGTCGAGGATACGCCCACTCTCAGGCAGGTATGATGGTCATCATGCGCCGCCCCCTTATGCCAGATACCATTTTGCTTTCTACGTATTTCTAACACCAGTAATGTTCTGTCTACTGAATCCGCTTTTACATGATGCCGGCATTGTAAATGCAGTTGATGGCATGTTTAGTGCCACCGGGGCGACAACATCTGATGTGAAGCACGGAGCAACTATGGTGACTTTGATTTTCTCCTTAGCAGCATCCATGGGCGTTGAGAGGTGCGTGGCACCATCCCTGGACTTGCTCCATCACGTGGCGAAGATGCTTCTTGCCCTTTCTTGGTTCTTGTGGCGCGGAATTTTAACAGCTTCGGTAGGAACCCTGCTGGTAGCCCTGATGCACGCTATATGGGGAGGATAATGCGGACAGTACATGTTCACGCGCTCCATCCGATTATACCAGGATTCTCAGGTGGCCCCACACTGGCCTTGTTAAAATGGCCAAAACATTGGAACAATCAGGGTTCCGCTTGCCCACATGAGCAAGTTAAGCGGAAGTCCGATGCGAACGAAATCCGTGAACCGGTAGCCGCCGGCGTTATAGACAAATGTATTGGTCTGATATCCGATCGGCGTCGCAAAACTGGCGCTTGCCGCAAAGAGCACGGCGATCGCGAACGGGCGTGGGTCCACCCCGATCTGCTGGGCAAGACCTATGGCAATCGGTGTCATTAAGATGGCTGCCGCATTGTTGCTAATGACCTCCGTCAGTATGGACGTTAGAAGATAAAGTACGGCAAGGACAGCCCACGGCCCCCATGCGCCAATAAGTGCGGCCACATAGTCGACGATGATCGCGGCGGTCCCAGTTTGCTCAAGGGCCAGTCCCAAACCGAGCATACCAAAAATCAGATTCAAGGTCCGCCATTGGATGGCAGCATAGGCCTCGTCAGCGGTTAGGCAGCCAAGCGCCACGACAGCCGTGGCGGCGGCCAGGGCAAGTGTCACGATTGGCAGAACTTCAAAAGCCGCGAGTCCCATCACAAGGAGGATTGCGCCCAGGGCGACCGGCGCCTTGTCCCGACGGAAAGGGACGGATGTAGGCTCAGTAAGGTTGACCAGAACTCGTCGTTCGAACAGGCGCCTCAAACCATCGGATGGTCCTTCTAGCAGCAGCGTATCGCCAAAGGAGAGCCGTATTTCATCAAAGCCGGAGCCAAGGTCCTCACCCTGTCGATGCAGTGCAAGGATGTAGACTCCGTAAAGCCGGCGAAAATTTAAATCGGCGATGCGATATCCTATTAGGCGCGATTGCGGCCCAACAATCCCTTCCATCATTACCGTCGAGCGGCTGCTAATCGGCTCGACGGCGTGTTGATGGCGAGCTCCGAACAAGACGTTGCCGGTTTCGCGAAGGCCTATAACATCAGCAACGTTGGTACGCAGCACGATTCGATCTCCGCTCGCGAGTATGATTTCTCCGAGACAGTGACGAAATGACTGTTCTCCACGCAGGACATCAATGACCTGACTTCCTTGACCATCGGTAAGGCCGGCGTCCCTAAGATGCTTTCCGATCAGGGGAGAGTCATGGGGGATCAGCATCTCAGCCAGGAACGCGCGCTTAGCGCGGTTATCGATAATACCGGTGAAGGTCTCCCGGACAGGCAGCAACCAGCGGCCAACCGCAAATATATAACAGATGCCGATCATGGCCAGGATTAGTCCTGCTCCGGAAATCTCGAACATGCTAAGCGGGCGAAGCCCATATGAAACAATAACCCCGTTTACTAGCAGGTTTGTTGATGTGCCAACTAACGTTGTCATCCCTCCTAAAATGCTCGCGTATGAGAGCGGGATGAGTAGACAGGATGGAGCAAGTCGAATCGCCCGCGCCAAAACGAAAGCGACGGGAGTCAGAACGACGACAACCGGAGTATTATTCATAAAGGCGGATGCTCCAACTACACATAACATCATGGCCACGAGTGCTTGGGCCGCGGAGCGATCGGCAAGCTTGGTTGCGGCGGTGCCCGCAATTTCGATCACCCCCGTTCGTTCCAGCGCCGCACTGAGTACGAACATGCAGGCGACAGTGATAGGCCCGCTATTGCTGAAGACGGTCAAGGCATCCGAACTTTCCAGCACTCCCGTAAGCAGCAGAACACTTAACGCTATCATTGCCACGACGTCTGGCGGCAGACGTTCGCGGAGAAAGCCTATGAAGACTGCGATAGCAAGGGCAACAACGATGGCGATGTGTGCGGTTTCCCATGTCACTTGCACGCCTCTCCTCGTCGTGGAAGGGTGGATCGGAGCAACCGACTTCTGGCATCCGCTCCTTCACCGTTGGTCTGGCATTTCTGAGGTTGTTTTACCGTCGCTCTCGGCCTGAAGACGAAATGCCATGTGTTGCTAGACGCGTGATTTCTGTTGCGCACAACAGGGGAAAGTTCCGATGTTCTGGATAAGCTAGCAGCCGCTGGATCGTCATGACGCGGTGTTTTGCGTCCCTAGTTCCTTGCCGGACGGCCGGCCTCTCACAGCTGTTCTTTCCCGTTGGCAAGCTCCACGGAGGAGGAGGCAAGGCGTACCGCAAACGCGAGATCATATTCTGGGGCGTCTTCGCGTCTAGATGCGTGGTTTTCGGTGGGACCCTGATGGGACGGTGCGACTACTGAACCTCCGCCACGCGCTTATGGCCGTTGCGGGTCAAACCGCTTGAGCGCCGTAATACAAGTTGACCGTATGCTTAGCCTCGGCGAAGAACAGCCATCGTTCCGCGATCAGGCCAATTGAGGCGCTGATTACGGCCAGTATCGATGCCACGCTTGCAACAACGCCGCCAGCCGCGAAGGCGATTGACAACAACAAGCCCGGAACGGCAAAGCTGCCAATGCGAGCGATGGCGCGCAAGCGAGTTGCATGTTTGCGCCCGATCCGGAACCCCATTTCCTTCAGAAGATAATTCGCTTCTGTGTGGGGTGCCCCGAGGAAATGTACCTTGCCGAGATGTCCCAGTCCGGTCGCCGTTTCTGGTGTGCTGGTGGCGTGAGTGCTGTCAATGAAACGCCAATATCCCTCCTTCAAGATCCAGCATACAACAACAGTGAGGAGGGCGGCACCCGTCAGCCACGGACTCGCAGCCCCGAATAGGTGGACCAATGCTTCGAGTAGGAGCAAGCCGCTCATCAGAGCAAGCGCCATGTAATTTGGTGCGACCCAAGCGTTGTGCCATTGGTGGATCGGCTTCAACGAGGCGTAGATCATTGCCGTGCAGTAGACGGTAACTGCGGCCAGCGCAGCCATCAGCCAGCCTGCGGCACCTACAATGCCACCCGTTACGGAAAAGACCACCCAGCCAATCGCAAACACAGCGGCAGGAATAAAGGTGATAACGGACGCAACCCCCTCCCGCGAGAGCCAGGAAGACCGCCATTGTGAGAATGCCCGCCAGGCGCGCTCGGGGTGTGAGAGATGCAGGGTGGATGACAGCAGCCCGGCGATCACGAGACCAAAACCAATCGCGAGGCTCACGGCTCCGAAGCCCCACTTTTGCGGGACCAGCCCGAGCGGGGCAAGCAGTCCCAAAGCCATCAACAGGCCGTAACCTGCGCCGGCCGCCGTGGTGAAGAAAATAATCGAAAAAGCAGGATGCATGGCGCTCTCCCTAGCGCGACAAGACGAGGTCAACCCAACGTAGCAGCCCCTTCGCATCGGCGGCATGTGTTCCCGCGCCGCTGCTAACGCGACTGTCCTGTGGCACGACCGGCTTGGGGCGCGGCGGCAAATGTTTGTTGGTGGGGCGGTATCCCAGTTCCGGCATCAGGTCATAGCCGCCGCGCTCGCGCACCAGCTTTGACACATTGGAGTCTGGATCCCCGAGATCGCCAAAATGACGGGCACTAACCGGGCATACCATCACGCAGGCCGGCACCCGCTCGGCTTCTTCGAGATTTTCATTATAGATCCGGTCTACGCACAATGTGCATTTCTTCATCACGCCGGCGGCTCCATCGAACTCACGTGCACCATAGGGGCAGGCCCAGGAGCACAGCTTGCATCCGATACAGAGATCCTCGTTCACAAGGACGATACCGTCCTCGGCGCGTTTGTAGGAGGCGCCAGTTGGGCAGACGGTCACACAGGCCGGAGTCTCGCAGTGCAGACAGGATTTGGGGAAATGCGTTGTGCGCGACGCGCAGCTTCCGCTTTCTTCGCCAGCCTCAAAGCTGTGGATACGATTGAACCACACGCCATCCGGATCAGCCCCATAGGCATCCTGATCGGGCAGGGGCGCCATGTGGCCGCCCGTGTTCCATTCCTTACAGGCCACTGCGCAGGCATGGCAGCCCACGCACGTGTCATGGTCGACCACAAGGCCCAGCTTCTTCTGACCGGGCATTGGAGACGGCAGGCTAGTCATTTCAGGGTCTCCCTCGGGTACGGACGCGCTTCTCGCGGAACTCGGCTCCGTATCGTAAGTTGTCCGCCGGCGGCTCGAGACCAGGTGGCCGAGCCTGGGCTGGGAAAATCGGCCAGGTTTCGCCTGCCTCTTCTGGCGCTGCCTTCTCGATCCGCACGCGCAAATCGAACCAAGCCGCCTGTCCGGTCACCGGGTCGGAGTTGGAGTGGCGATATCCACCATGCTCAGGCAGCAATTCCGAAATCAGGTGATTGATAAGGAAGCCCTGGCGGTATTCAGGTGCGTCGGACTTCAGGTTCCAAGCACCGGTTCGTTTGCCAATGGCGTTCCACGTCCAGACCGTATGAGGATTAACACCCTCCATCAGCCCGACCTGGACCTTAACTCGCCCATGTGGGCTCGAGAGCCAAGCCCAATCGCCGCTTTTGAGCCCGATCCGCTCGCCCATAGAACGGTTAAGGTAGAGCTCATTGCGGGCTAGGATTTGGCGCAACCAGGCGTTCTGAGTGCCCCAGGAGTGATACATCGGCATAGGCCGTTGCGTGATTGCGTGAAGAGGATAGGACGCACCGTCCAAAGACTCCTCTTCAAAGGGCATGTACCAGAAGGGCAGTGGGTCAAAGTAGCGCTCCACGCGTTCACGGCGGTTGGCCGGCGCGGTCACAGGACCATGACCGCGGGCTGCCAAGCGGAAGCGTTGCAGCGGCTCACTGTAGAGTTGATGGATGATGGGTTCGGGCTTGTCGAGCAGGCCCATGGCTGTGGCCCCCTCAAGATAGGCCTTGTTAGCGAACTTGAAGAACTGCTGCTCCATCGGTAACTCGTGACGCCAGAAGCACTGATTTTGTACGTACTGTTCGAGTTGGCGCGGATTGGGAGCGCCTTTGCCCACGGTGTTCCCGTCTGTGCCGCGCCAGCCTGCGAGCGCGCCAACACCGGGCTTGCGCTCGTGATTTACAATGTAGTCGGGGTACCCGCCTGGGTACTTCGGGCGGCCATCAGGATTGGTGAACGCCGGCAGGCCCAGGCGCGCGCCAAGTTCGATCAGCACATCCTGGAACGGGCGCACATCCCGATCGGGTTTGAGGACCGGATGCCGGATTGAGTCACCCGGGCCCTCAGCACTGCCGATGGGGCGATCAAGCAGTGAGATCGCATCCCAGCGCTCGAAGTAAGTGGTATCGGCGAGCACAAGATCCGCGAAGGCCACCATCTCCGAATCGTAGGCGTCGCAATACACGATGAAGGGGATGCGGTATTCGCCAGTCTCGGGATCCTTGTCGGCCAACATCCGCATCGTCTCGGACGTGTTCATCGACGAGTTCCACGCCATGTTCGCCATGTACATGAACAGCGTGTCAATGCGGTACGGGTCACCTTGCCAGGCGTTCCGCACAACCATATGCATGAGGCCGTGAACAGAAAGCGGGGCGTCCCAGCTGAACGCCTTGTCGATGCGCAGCGGCCGTCCCTCATCATCAACCAGCAAATCCTCGGGTCCCATTGGATAGCCAAGCGGGACGCCGGCCATGGAGTTTCCGGCTTTGACATCGCCTTTTTTGCCGCATGGCCGCGGACCCGGCGGAGCTGACTTCGGATAGGGGGACTTGTAACGCCAGCTGCCGGGGGTATCCACGGCGCCCAGCAGCAACTGCAGAAGGTGCAGAGCCCGGCAGGTGTGAAACCCATTGGAATGGGCTGAGATGCCACGCATTGCGTGCACCGCAACAGGCCGCCCCACCATGCGCTCATGCCGACGTCCGGCCCAGTCGGTCCAGGGCTGCTCAATCACAACGGTCTCGTTGAAGGCGACATGTGCGATCTCGCCGGCAATGCGCCGGATTGTCTCGGCCGAGATGCCACAACGGTCTGCAATTGCCTCCGGCGCATAGGACGGGTCGAGATAGCGTTCAGCCAGCAGTTGGAAGGACGGCACCGCCCGCCGTCCGTCCGGCAGTTCGAAGGTACCGACCACCGCCGGCCGGATATCCGCTCCAGTGGCAGCAACTACGCGCTGCTCCGTGACGTCCCAGGCCAGCGGTTGGTTCTCGGCATCGCGTGCGAACAGCCCATCGTCCGCACCGCCAGGGTTCTGGATTACGAGCCAAGGGGCATTGGTGTAGCGCACGAGATACTCAAGATCGACACAGTTGCTTCGCAGCAACTCGTGGATCAGGGCCAAAACGAATAAGCCATCCGTGCCGGGCCGAATGCCAATCCACTCATCCGCAATCGCGGAATACCCGGTCTTGACCGGGTTAATGGAGACGAACTTCGCGCCGGCCTTCTTCAGCCGCGACATGCCGATCTTGAGCGGGTTGCTGTCGTGATCCTCGGCAACCCCGAAAAGCAGGAAGTACCGCGCACGGTCCCAATCCGGTTCTCCGAACTCCCAAAAGCTGCCGCCAACCGTGTACATCCCGGCGGCGGCCATGTTGACCGAGCAAAAGCCGCCATGCGCTGCATAATTCGGCGTCCCGAACTGGCTGGCCCAGAAGCCCGTCAGCGACTGGCTCTGGTCTCGCCCTGTAAAGAAGGCAAGCTTGCGCGGGTCCGTTGCACGGATACGCCCGAGCCGGTGGGCAAGAATCTCAAATACTTCTTCCCATTCGATCTCGCGGAACTCCCCGGCGCCCCGCTCGCCGGTGCGCAGCAGCGGCTTGCGCAGCTTCGCCGGCGAGTACTGGGTCATGATGCCGGCCGAGCCCTTCGCGCAGATCACCCCCCGATTAACCGGGTGCCGACGGTTACCCTCAAGGAAGCGAATTTTCTCGTCTTGGAGGTGAACCTTGATCCCGCATCGACAGGCACACATATAGCAGGTTGTATACTTTACCTCGTCGTGGACCTTCGGTGAGGTGTCGACCTTCTCTCGCGGGGAGAAGTATTGTTCCAGCCAGGTTCCCGCCCGCGGCCTCGGATCAGCCCATCCCGACACATCTGTCGGCTGCGGGTCGAACGCGAAGCGGGGAAGCAGGTGGCGGTCGCGCTCATCTGACGTTGTCATATGCGGTCTTGTCCTGCCGTGACTGTATGGTCAACCTTGCCGAGCTCGGTGCTCGGCCCACTAGTGCCGGCCAAGCGCCGCAGAGCGCCTGGTACTTCCCCGGGGACATCGACAACAATGGCGCCGGCCTGTTCCAGAGCCTCTCGCTTCGAGGCGTAGCTGCCGCGATTTCCGCTAACGATAGCGCCGGCATGTCCCATTTTCTTGCCGGGCGGCGATGCCGCTCCAGCGATGAAGGACACCACGGGTTTCGTGGTTTGGGCGACCACCTCGGCCGCCTCCTCCTCCATTGTGCCGCCGATCTCCCCAACGAGCACTATAGCTTCGGTCCGCTCGTCCGCGACCAGGGCCGTTACGGCGTCGCGTGTGGTGGTTCCGATCATGGGATCGCCGCCGATGCCGATAAAGGCCGACTGGCCAAGCCCGTCCCGAACCAGGTTGAGGCAAACCAGGGTCCCAAGACTGCCGCTGCGCGAGACAACCCCGATGCGGCCCGGCTGAAACACACGCGGGTTGAATGCCGGCATAATGCCAACAAAGCACTCACCCGGCGTCACTAGCCCAGCGGTGTTGGGCCCCACAATCCGGGTGCCTCGGTCCTCGGCTGCGGCATGCATATGCATGATATCCTGGGACGGAATGTGCTCGGTCAGCACCACCAGTGTTTTGACGCCGGCTTCAATGGCATCCAGCGCCGCTGCCAGCGCGGCAGAGGGCGGAATGAACATCACAGCGACATCGAACGGGGCGCCCTGCATGGCGTCCGCGGCTGTGGCAAAGATCGGGACATTGCAGTGTGTCGTACCCGCCTTTTTAGGATTGACGCCGCCCACCACAGTGGTGCCGTAGGCCTGCATCTGCTCAGTCCAGAAGGTGCCCTGGCGGCCGGTAATTCCTTGAACCAAGACACGGTCTGTTTTGCGTATGATCATTGTGCTGCCTCCACGGCCGCCTTGACGGCGTCCTCCATCAGGTCATAGGGCTCAACGCCCAACTCCGCGCGGACTAAGCGAACCGCCTCATCCTCGCCAGTGCCATGGATCGAGAAAAACACGGGCAGGGTGGGCTTGAGCTCTTTCCAGGCTTTCACCACACCGTCGGCCATCACGTCCGTGCGGGCAAAAGCGCCGCAGAAGTTGATGACCAGGCTCCGGACCCCAGGGTTCGAGAGCACAAGATCAAGCGCCTCCGTCCCTTTGGTGTAGGCTTCGCCACCAATCTCTAGGAAGTTTGCCGGCCGCCCGCCGAAGTGGCTGATCACATCCATAGTGGTCATCGTCAGGCCAGCCCCATTGGCAAGGACGCCGACATTGCCCTCCAGCTGGATGTACTTCAAATGCAGGTCGCGACCACGTTCTTCCAAGTCGGTTAGGGTCTCCGGCGAGCCGAGTGGCGCGATCTCAGCCTGGCGGTACAGGGCGCTGTCGTCCAGCGTGAGCTTGCAATCTACTGGCACCACCCGCCCGTCGCCGAGGAGGGCCAAGGGATTGACCTCAACCAGTTCGGCGTCGTGTGTGCGATAAACCCGGTAAAGCTCGGCCAAGAAGTCCGCAACCGCTCCGCTCGCATCCCCTAGATCAAGGCCGAGCAGGAGCCGGCGCGCATCGGCCGCCTGAAAGCCCACGCGAATGTCCACAGCCATGCGACGGAGCGCATCCGGCCGTTCTGCTGCAACCTCTTCAATGTCCATCCCGCCCTCTGTTGAGAACAGCACCAGAGGGCTGCGGCTTGTAGGATCGTTCAATACCGCGGCATAGAACTCCCGGGCGATGTCGGCGCGCTCCTCGACAAGAACATGCCGAACCGGGTGCCCCCCGATTTCCATGCCAATGATCGCCTCCGCCGCTGCAGTGGCTTCCTCGGGTGTCGCCGCGAGCTTGACACCACCAGCTTTTCCACGCTTCCCGGTTGGGACCTGTGCCTTGACGACCACCGCGCCAATCTCGCGCGCGGCATCGCCCGCCTCGGCGGGGGTAAGGCAAAGCCGGCCGCGGGGAATCGGGATGCCAGCGCGTGCAAGGACGGTCTTACCAGCATGCTCTTCGAAGTTCATGGCCTTCTCCTTAGCGTCCGTGACGTGCCCAGAAAGGCCCGAAGAGATCGTCCTCGCTCGGCTTGTCCTCCGGAATTGGCGTAACGAGATGAGTAATGTTGAGAAAGTGCTTGTAGTTGAGGTTCTCGGAGATGGAATTCTTCTGCCAGCTGCCACACCCCATGCTCAGCGTGAAGTTCAGGCCGCTGTTGAAACCTCCGCCATTGCCGAAGGTGTGGGCAAAATTGACGAGCACCCGCACTACGTCCAATTCCTCGGCCAGACGCCGCGCGTGATCTGGGGTCTGGGTGTGGATGCCGCAGGAATGACCCTTGCCCTGGTGCTCCAAGATCTCGCGCACCCGGTCCATGGCCGTCTCGAAATCGGAAGCACGGTAGACCGTCAGCACCAGTGACAGCTTCTCGCCGGAGAAGGGGAAGCCTTTGCCAACGCCGGTTTCCTCGACCATAAAGAAGCGGGCTTTCTCAGCTGCGGCGGGCAAGTTGAAACTGCGGGCGAGTATGTCCGCATCACGGGCGATCAGGTTCCGGTTCAGCTTGCCATTTTGCCAAAGCGCCTCTTGCACGCGCTGCTTTTCCTCGGCGGTGCACAAATATCCGCCCACATCGTTCAACGCGGCGATTGCGCGATCATAAACCGCGTCGAGAATGATCACCGCGTTCTCGGAAGAGCACGATGTCGAATTGTCGAAGGTCTTCGAGGCATGAATCTTCTGCGCTGCCTCGGAAAGATTCGCGCTCTCATCAATAATAACGGGGACATTACCTGCCCCTACGCCAATATTCGGCGTACCGCACGTTGCTGCACGACGAACATTATCCTGGGATCCTGTGACGACAACCAAGTCAACGGCTTCCATCAAAGCCTGGGTCAGATCCTTTGTAATCGGCGGCGGCACCATCTGCACGAGGTCCGCGGGGGCGCCGATACGAGCGAGTTCCTTGCGCATATAATCGACCACACGTGCGGTAGTGGCCGACCCCATCGGCGAAGGAGCAATGATGATGGCATTCCGTCCCTTGATCGCCATCATGGCCTTGTTGACAGGGGTGGCGCCCGGATTGGTCGAGGGCGTGACCGCAGCGACCACGCCCATCGGCTTGGCGTATTTAACGATACCCTTTGCGGCGTCCTCCTCGATGATGCCAACCGAGCGGACTCGCAGGAGGTCCCGCAGCGTTCCAAATGTTTTCCGCTGTTTCTTTATAACCTTGTCGGCAACGTTGCCGAGCCCGGTGTCGGCAACAGCGAGCTCGGCAATTTCCCGCGCCCGCGTGGGCTCATAAAGTGACCAGGCGAGAGCCGCGACGGCATCATCAGTCTGCTCCTGCGTGGCATTGGCGAAGGCATGCTGGGCGGTTCGCGCCCGCGCCACGAGGTCAGCAATGATAGCGCGCGCGTCGGTTTGGACGGTTTTTGGCTCCACAGCAATGCTGCTCATGGTGGATTCTCCCGGTTGGAGTTATCGTGGCCGTGCCGAGCCGACCAAGTTGTCGGCGGCGGTGCGGCGAGGCTGGCGAGGGGCTCGGGAAAACAGCGGCCGGATGATCGGCCAAAGTGACCAGACCACGAAGATCAGCGAAAGGCCTATGATTGTGCCGCTGATCGGCCGCGTGAAGAAAATCGTTGGATCCTGCTCATAGCTGGCCAACGACGTCAAAAAATAGCGCTCGGCAAGGGGGCCAAGGATCACGCCCAGCACCAGCGGTGCGGATGGAAAGTGCAGATGCTTCATAAAGAAGCCGGCGACTCCAAACGCGAGACAGACATACACATCAAAGATGTTGTTACGGACCCCGTAGGCGCCGACCACGCTCAACACAATGATAAAGGCGCCGAGGATGGCCGGCGGAACCCGCATCAGCGTCGAGAAGCCGCGCGCCACGCCGAATGCGGCGACAACCATCAGCAAATTGGCGGCCAACATGCTCACAAATATGGTGTAAACGAGGTTGGCATTGGTGGCGAATAACATTGGGCCCGGGTTCAGGCCATGGATCAGCATAGCTGCAAGCATAATCGCAGTGGCCGCACTGCCGGGAATTCCAAGCGTCAGAAGAGGGATTAGGGCCGCGCCGGTGGTGGCGTTCTTGGCCGCTTCAGGCGCGGCGAGGCCTTGCTCAACACCAGTTCCAAACTCATGGCCACGCCCTGATGCTTGCCGCTCAACACCGTAGGCAATCACAGCTCCCACCGTCGCACCGGCACCTGGGATCATTCCGATCATGCAGCCCAGACCGCCGCCGCGAAGGATAGATCCTTTTATCTTCCAGATATCTCGGAAATAAATTTGGCGACCGGGAGCCTGCTTTACGATACCTTTTTTGCTCGCGGGCGCACAGATCAGGTCGATCACTTCGCCGATCGCAAATAGGCCGATCATAACCACCGTGAAGTTGATGCCGCTCTCTAGTTCAGGAACGCCGAAAGTAAGGCGGGTCATGCCGTACATCGGGTCGATGCCCATCGTGCCAATCAGCAATCCCACGAACAGTGACAAGGTGCTCAGTAGCGGCGCGTCCTTGGCGATCGCAATAACACTGGCAAGCCCGAGCACAGTCGCGGCGAAAAACTCTGGTTGATCGAATGTTAAGGCAAAGCGTGCAAAGGGTGGAGATCCAAAGGTCAGCAGTAGGGCACTCGCAATGCCGCCGCACGCAGACGCCGTAATTGCGATGCCAAGGGCGCGCATCGATAGCCCTTTGCGGGTCATCGGATAGCCGTCCCAGCAGGACGGAAGGGATGCAGGCGTGCCCGGAATATTGATTAAGATAGAGGATATCGAGCCACCAAAGACTCCCCCCACATAGATGGCCCCCAGGAACGTCATGGCTGTGACTGGCGCCATCAGGTAAGTGAAAGGCAAGGCCATGGCCATGGCATTCACAAAGGAAATTCCCGGGAGCGCGCCGGCCACAACACCGATCATCAGGCCAACGACCAGCATCAGGAAATTGTGCGGATCAAAGGCGCCAGCCATGCCGGTGAGGAGTAGGTCAAACGTTTCCATGGTCTTCCTCCCGCATGGATCAGTAAATGCCGAGGGCGCGGTACATATACACCGTCAATTCGTCGAAAACGCCATGCCCCCGGTCGAGCGGCATTTGCGCGAGCATTACGAACATGTAGAGAATTGCGAGGGTCCCCAGCAGCGTGACGGGAACGACGATGCTTGGCCGCCGCACCCCTCCGAACAGACACCAGAGCGCGATATAGGCCAGGGTCGAGAGCAGAAAGCCGATTTGGGGGATCGCCAAGCCGTACAGGATCACAAGGGCCAACCCCACAGCCGCGCGGCGCTTGTTATAGGCGTGCTCGTCCGGCGCAGCCGTGGCTGGAGCCGCCGCTGCTGCCTCCTCCAGCACCCCGCCATGGCTGATGGGGTCCTCTTTGAGGTGAAGCATGCTGGCTCTAAATTCGATCAACAGCCAGATCAGCGCACAGATGCCGATGCCGATGAGCATGAATCTGGGCCAACCGGCAGGACCGACGAGCCCGGGCATGCCGTCCAGCATATCGGGATCTTGGACGATGTGGTTCCAGAGCACGAGGGCGCCGACGAGGAAGGCGATCGGACCCGCAGTGCGCCGCACGCTGGTGGGGAGCAACGACATCGGTCTCTCCTGGAGTTTTTGCTTTCAAGCAGGATCCAAGCGGGACGGGTCCGCTTGGATCCTCGTGCACATGCCCACGGATTATTCCTTGTCTTTGAAGCGGGCCATGTACCCTTTTACGTTCTCGTAGAACCGCTCCACCGTGTCCTTGACCTTTTCAGGCGGGTAGGTACCCTCAACGCAGGTATAGGTTTCCTCGCAGAACTTCTGCCATTCCGGGCTCGCCAGGACCTTCTGGGCGACGGCATGCAGGGTCTGTACCCGCTCCGGCGGAGTCTGGGCCGGCACAACAATGGTGCGGAAATTCGGCAGGTCGTTGATTTTCATCCCGAGTTCAGCCGAGGTCGGGACGTCGGGGAAAGCGGGATGACGCACTTCGTCAAAGGTGATGATCGGCTTTAGGTCGCCAGACTTAAGGAACTGGACCACGTCGCCAGGTTCCTCATAGATAGCGTCTGTATGCCGGCCCACGGTAGAGGCGTAACGCTCGGCGGGCTTGGCGAAGGGAACATTGGTTGTTTTCACGCCCACGGTTGCCAGGTACTTCAGCGTAATATCGTCCTGGGTGCCATAGCCAGACGTGGCGACGCGTAGCTTGCCTGGAGCTTCTTTCGCCAGCTTGGCAAAATCATCATAGCTCTGGATCTGGCTGTCCTTGGACACGAAGAGCATCGAGGGCGAATTCTGGGTCATCGCGACATAGGCGAAGTCGTCGGGCTTGGCGCTGCCAAGACCCGCACCCCAGGCTGACACGGACAAGGCGATCAGGGTGCCCACCGTATATCCATCCGGTGCGTTGGTCAGCACCCGGGTAAGCCCAGCATTGCCGGACGCGCCGGAAATATTGACAACGGGCATGGCAACGCCGAGTTCTTTTTCCGCTAAACGGGCGAACTGGCGCGCCATCAGATCGGCACCGCCACCAGGCCCAAAAGTGGCAATAACCTCGATCGGCCGTGAGGGATATTTTTCCTGTGCGTGGGCCGTCCCGGTGGATGCAGCGACCAGTGCGGCGATGCTGAGGCCGAGAAGGTGAGCATTTACTTTCTTCATCATTCTCCTCCCAGGTTGTAGAGACATATCCGAGCTTCCTGATTGGCTCGGTTCCGGCGAAGTGAGCTAGAGGCCGGTCACGGCCTGTATTGCTGGTCCAGTCTGGACCAGCGGCGGCAAGTCCGTTGACCTGCTGCTGGCCAGAATTTTGGCAATCGCCGCGGCGGCGATGCGCGCTTCCGGCGGATCGGCCCGCGAGGTCAATATGATCGGAACCGCAGCGCCCAGAACCACGCCGGCTGCGACCGCCCCAAGAAAATGCACCATCATTTTGAAAAGCGCGTTCCCGGTATCGATGCTTGGCACGACCAGCACATCGGCTACGCCTGCACAGGGATGGTTCAGTCCCTTGATGCGCGCCGCCTCGACCGATACGGCAAGATCAAGTGCCATTGGACCAAAGACACGGGCCCCCTCAACCGCACCTGCAGCACAGCGCCGGGTCAGCTCAGCTGCATCGATCGACGAGGGAACGCGGTGCGTGACTTCCTCTGTACAGGACAGGAGCGCCACCCGGGGCTCCGTACAGCCAAGCAATTTCGCAAGTTCAACGGCGTTGCGGATGATATCAAGTTTGGTGTCCACATCGGGCGCAATATTTACGGCAGCATCGGTGATGATGAGTTCGCGTCCTGTGGATGGCACTGTCATGTGGAACGCATGTGTGAACCGCCGACCGATGCGCAGGCCATGCTGCCGGTCAAGGGCAGCGGACAGAAGAGTATCGGTATGAAGATGGCCCTTCATCAGAATGCCAACCTCACCGGAGCGGGCTAGGGCAACGGACAAGCGTGCCGCGCTTGTCTCGTCCTGAGCTGGGATTACGCAGGCACCATGCAGATTCCAACCAATCTCGCGGGCCTTTCGTGTAATAATGTCGGGGTCGCCAACGAGTACTGGCTCGATTAGACCATGTTGGGCGGCCCGCCACGCGCCTGCGAGCGCCACCGCCGATCCAGCTGCGACCACCGCAGCCGGAACAGCCTCAGACATCCCCGCCCGGGTTAAAAGCCGTTCCGGACACCCGTTCTGAAGCGCAAATGCGCCGGCCATGATTCCCTCCTTCAGTGGACAGCAAAGCCCTGTTGGGGAGCAGCTGCGCAATAGCATGCCTGATCCTGGTTGGACCGGCTGTGCGTCAGGTGTGACACCGATCTGTTGGAGGATCCGTGAGGCCGGAGCCACTCGTCGGCGGCGCAGCTTCGTTGCTGGTTTCCGCCGACTGCATGCATTCGCCAAATACCGGAGCAAGGGCGTTTGCGGCGCCGAGCAGTATCGGCAGATGGGTGGCGATGTTGGCGCGTGTAACCCTGGCCTTCGGTGCCTGAATGGCAAGCGCGGCAATCACGCGGCCGGCACCGTTGCGAATGGGAACGGCGGTACAAAACACGCCCGGCACATACTCTTCGTCATCAACCGCATAACTGCTTGCGCGGATTGCGATGAGTTCACGGAGCAAAAGTTCAGGATTGCACAGGGTATGGTCTGTGAAGCGGGGCAGCGATAAGCCTTGAAGTATCCGCGCTTGTAATGTGTCGGACAGATGCGCCAGGAACAGCTTTCCCATTGCTGTACAGTGCAGCGGGACGCGCGATCCAACGCCGAAATTGAGCCGGAGAGGCGAGTTGCCGGCTTCAACGCGGTCGAGATAGACAACATCGCCCCCGTCAAAAACACCAACGTTGCAAGTCTCGCCAAGTTCAAAGCTCAGATTGCGCAAAATCGCACGTGCAGGCGCATCGGCCAGAGCAGCCCGTAGCGCATCGAGCGCCAAGTGTCTAAGCCGCGGCCCGATCATTATTGCGCGACGATCCAGATTCCGCGTCAGATATCCCTTCTCCTCAAGGGCTCCAACCAGCCGATGTGCAGTTGGCTTTGGCAACTCGAGCCGGTCGATGATTTCCCGAATGAGGATAGGCCGGCCGGCTGCGGCAACAGTTTCGAGCACGGCAAGGATCCGCTCTCCCGCCCCCTTTAGGTCTACCGGGTCGGAGGCAGCAGGCGGTGTTTCAGTCTGGTAATCCGCAGTCAGACGGATCATAGCGCATCCTCCCAGCCAAGAGCTATCCGCTCGCTTTCGAGAGCTTTTCGCCCGCATTCTGGAGACTATGGCTCCACGTCACGGTCTGCTCTTTTTCGGCCAATCGTCTCATGTAGAGAGACGTTGTGTTTCATCAATCCACCTGTCTGCCGGTGAGCGCAAGGAAAAATAACATCCTACCCATTTTGCCCGTTTGCTCAGGGAGAACATTACATTCTGCCAAGGAAGGCAAACCGGGCCGGGGATCTGGAGATTCGGTTAGCGAAGCGGAATTGCGCTGCTCGCCGGATCGCGAGACCCCTCAAGCAAGCGCCTTCCGTCTCTGGAAGAATCTGGAGCAAGGCTGGCGACATGTGAAAAATGGCGACCAGCGTAGGACTCCGTGTCTGGACAATATGCGCCAGCTTTGTGTCGGGAACACTCGCGGGCTACGTGTCGGATAGCAACTCCGGTAAGTCAGGCCTCTGGCCAGCAAGCAGCTGAAAAGCCGCACTATCCGGACCATAATATTTGGTCACACGCTTTCAGGAATCGGCAGTTCATCAAGGCTAATTACCGCCGATGCCATTCCTGCTGATCAGACCGCCGGGCCGCTCATGCTCACCTAGTCAGACAGGCGAAACCTCAGGCTCAGCGTGCCGGCAGCCAGCATCGCCGACGTGGCGCGATACTAAAAGTAGGTAGGGCCATATTTCTGCTTGCGCAAGGAGCAGCGGCGGTGATTTATGAAACAGAATGTCTCTTTCAATGAGACCAGAAGCCGTAAAGGCGGTAGCCCACGGATCAGGTGGGCAGTTGGCTGAAAAACAGGCCAACAGTGCCTGGCTGGGAGGACGCATCATGATCTGCCAAGACCCAAATTCGCATATCAGTATGCCATCTGAGATTCGTTCGGATCATATCGCTCCGGCATCTAAGTCGCCTGTTGGCGACGCAAAGAAATCGCGATAGTTCCGCGTGTGGTCGCCTGGACCGGCGGAACGGGAGCGTACAGAGATGGCGCCGAAAATGGTAGTTTCACGATTTGGCGAATATGCCGCTCTGCTCCGCTTATACCGTAAGGGAATCTAGCTCCGGGCCGGGTTCATCTTTGCATGTACGTCCAGGTCCTCTGCCCGCGCCCAGAATACAAGGGTCAAGTGGGAAAGGGATAGCAGAAGATGAAAAGTGAGATCTTTGATCGATCCTCACCCGATCCAACGGTCGCGCTCTGGCGCGCCGTTGTCCGCCAAGCCATTCTTGATGCTGTGGCTTCCAGTACAGCCGATCACGTTTGGGCTGCCCGACGCTGGCTACTTGAGCAGGATGAGGACTTTCTTGAGGTCTGCTGCCATGCCAGCCTTGATCCTGGGGCAGTACGGCAGCGGGCGCGGTACGTTGCAGAGGTGAAAGAATGGCGCCTGCCGCGCGATCGTGTGCAGTGGGACCGCGAAGGTCGCCGACGGCGGTTAAGTGCTACAAGCCGAACCGGCCAACCAGACCAAGATCAACGGCGCCGCCAAGCTGTCAGCGCTCTAGCGCGTACTGATAACACTACCTAACGCGCTACGATCTGCGCCGACAGGGCCACCGAATACTTTCAACGAAAGGGTTACCGTCATGAAAATGACCACTGAAGAAGCTTTCATCAAGGTCCTACAGATGCACGGGATCCAGCATGCCTTCGGCATTATCGGATCAGCTATGATGCCTGTCTCGGACCTATTTCCGAAGGCTGGAATCACCTTTTGGGACTGCGCGCACGAAAGCAATGCGGCCTTGATTTGCGACGGCTATACCCGTGTCACTGGTAAGATGGCCATGGCCATCGCCCAGAATGGGCCCGGCGTAACGGGCTTTGTTACCGCAATCAAAACAGCCTACTGGAACCACACCCCTATGCTCTTGGTAACCCCACAAGCTGCCAATAAAACGATAGGGCAGGGTGGGTTCCAAGAGGTCGAACAGATGGCCCTGTTTGAAGATATGGTGTGCTACCAGGAGGAGGTGCGTGATCCAAACCGTGTTCCGGAGGTTCTTAACCGCGTCATCGAGAAGGCATGGCGCGGCTGTGCACCAGCGCAAATCAACATTCCTCGGGATTACTGGACCCACGTCATTGATGTCGAGCTGCCACAGATCGTCCGATTGGAGCGTCCTGCTGGTGGTAGGCACGCCATCGCCGAAGCTGCCCGGTTGCTTTCAGAAGCGCGATTTCCTGTCATTCTTAATGGTGCCGGCGTCGTCATCGGCGGGGCCATTCCGGAGTCGGTGGCGCTTGCCGAACGGTTGGACGCGCCGGTTTGCTGTGGGTACCAGCACAATGATGCGTTCCCCGGAAGTCACCCTCTGGCTGCTGGACCCCTTGGCTACAATGGCTCTAAGGCCGCTATGGAGCTTATCGCCAGGGCTGATGTTGTTTTGGCGCTTGGCACACGTCTTAATCCCTTCTCCACGCTGCCCGGTTACGGAATCGATTACTGGCCCAAGCAGGCCAAGATCATTCAAGTGGATATCAACCCTGACCGGATCGGCCTGACTAAGCGGGTAACCGTCGGTATTTGTGGCGACGCCAAGCAGGTGGCGCAGCAACTCTTGGAACAGCTTGCGGCTACGGCAGGGGATCTCGATCGCGAAGCGCGGCGAAATTTGATTCACCAGACCAAGTCCGCTTGGCTGCAAATGCTGTCCTCTCTGGACCATGAGGAGGATGATCCCGGTACTAGCTGGAATGCCGAGGCCCGTGAGCGAGACGCCGACCGGATGTCGCCGCGCCAAGCTTGGCGTGCTATTCAGGCCGCCTTGCCACGGAACGCTATTATTTCGACAGACATCGGTAATAACTGTGCTATCGGAAATGCTTATCCCTCGTTCGATGAAGGGCGCAAGTACCTGGCACCTGGAATGTTTGGACCTTGTGGCTACGGTTTTCCGGCCATCATCGGTGCGAAAATCGGTGCTCCCGACGTTCCTGTGATTGGTTTCGCCGGTGACGGTGCATTTGGCATCTCAATGAACGAGATGACTTCAATCGGGCGTCCGGAATGGCCGGGCGTCACGATGGTAATCTTCCGCAACTATCAATGGGGCGCAGAAAAACGCAATACCACGCTTTGGTATGATAACAATTTTGTTGGAACTGAGCTCGATCCAGCGCTCAGCTATGCAAAGGTCGCGGAAGGATGTGGTCTGAAAGGCGTTACGGTGCGCACCCAAACCGATCTCACCACATCACTTAATCAAGCCGTTGAAGATCAAGCTCGAGGAATCACCACCTTCATCGAGGTGGTTCTCAATCAGGAGCTTGGCGAACCATTTCGGCGCGACGCTATGAAAAAGCCGGTGGTTGTTGCCGGGATCAATCCGTCTGACATGCGCCCGCAGCAGGTTACTTGATCCGGTCTCGGGACATCGTCAGCGAGATTGATGAAGAAGGTGCCACAGCAAGTTCGCAAACACCTCGCCCACTTTTACCGGTGGGCGAGGGTCGTCCCGGAATGGTAGCTGTTTATGGCTCGAGTGCAATTCGCGTTTTGGACGGATCCTCGTCGAGCTTTCCTTTGAAGCAGAGGGGACGCTGGCGACCATCCTTGCCTTGCTGTTGCGGGATTTTGTGTGCGTTGGCAATTTATTCCGACGCCTTGGTGAACTGCTCCCTGTTTCGACCGGACACCGGGCGAGCCCGGAGGTATAGGCGTATGCCTGTGGCCAAACCTGTATATGAGCCGATTCAGCGGATTGAGGTCTTCACCGGTGTCCAGCTTCGGAGGCGGTTCTCCCTTGAGGAGAAGCTCCGGTTTGTGGCGGATTCCAGCCAGCTCGGAATGTCGGTCAGCTATATCGCCCACAAGCACGGCATTGCGCCGAGCATGCTGTTTCACTGGCGACGTCGCTTGGCCAAGGGTGGCAGGGAAGCGGTACGTGTGGATGACGAGGTCATTGGAGCGGCTGAAGCGCGCCGAACCGAAGGAGCGAGTGCGTGAACTGGAGCGCATTCTCGGCTGCAAGACCGCGGAGAACGAGATCCTGCGTGAGGCGCTCGACACTGCGCTGGCAAAAAACAGATTTCGCTGCCGATCTGGCCGGACGAAACGCTGGCCGATGACCGCCATCCCCGGAACTCTCGGAGTTTCCCGGTCCGGCCTGTACGGCCGCCTAATCGGGCAGTCCGAGCCCAGAGGACCCTACCGGAAGGCCGGTGACGTCAAGCTGTCGCCAGACGTCCCAGCTACGGCCATCGCCGGATCGCGGCAGTGCTAGGTCATGAACTCATAAAGGGGTAGCGGCGTGGGGGGAGGAGCCTTGATGAGTACGGCGCGCCGCTATGAACTGACCGACTTCGAATGGTCGATCATCAAACCCTTGCTTCCGAACAAGCCACGTGGCATGCCGCGGGCCGACGACCAGAGGGTGCTGAACGGCATCTGTTGGCGGCTCAGGAGTACTCATCCGGTGAGCACCGCGGAGATCATGTGCTGTGGTGCCGCCTGAGCTGGTCGGGATGGGCTTTGTAGTACTCGATCAGGTCCTGAAGGTTCTCAAGGCCGAACGGCGTGAATGCGATGGTCTGCTCCTCGCCCGGGCCGTAGACCCAGAGGCAGCCATCCTCGGCGTTCATCTCGGTACAGACATCCCAGAGCCAGTCCTCGTCTTCGCCCAGCTGTTCGGCGGCCCGCGCAATGGTGCAGACGGACGAAATGGCCGGCATAGGCTCAGGCTGCGAGGGCTGGGGCCCGCCGCTGCTTCCATTCCCAGGGGAGCAGCTCGTGCAGGCGGTTCTGGGGCAGGTCGTTGATGCGAGCCAGGACATCGGCCAGCCAGGCTTGTGGATCGATGCCGTTCAGCTTGGCGGAGATCACCAGACCGTACATGAACGCAGCACGCTGGCCGCCCCGGTCGCTGCCCGCGAACATCCAGGCCCGGCGCCCGAGAGCCACACCGCGCAGCGCTCTTTCGGCCGCATTGTTGGTCAGGCAGACGCGGCCGTCCGTCAGGAACCGGGTGAACCGGGGCCAGCGGGTCAGCATATAATCCAGCGCCTTCGCCACAGGAGCGTGTCTCGACATCGCCGCGCGATGGTCGCGCATCCAGGTCTCGAGCTCATCGACCAGGGGCTTCGCCTTCTCCTGCCGGATGTCCAGGCGCTGCACCGCCGGCAGGCCGTTGATCTCGCGCTCCAGGCTGAACAGCACGTCGATGCGCGTCACCGCCTCCAGCGCCACCGGAGAAATCTCCGGCGCCTTCCCGCCGCGGCGCGCCTTGGCGGCGATGTCCGCCAGCTCGAAAAACTTCCGACGTGCATGTGCCCAACAAAGGGCGTCGGTGACCGGTCCCGGCTTCCGGGTCGGCGCGTACAGCCGGTCGTAGCCGGCATAGGCGTCGGCTTGGAGCAGGCCCGCATAGCCGGCCAGGTGCGCCTCCGGATGCGAGCCGCTGCGGTCGCGTGAGTAGTAGAACACCGCCGCCGGCGGGGCCTGGCCGGCAAAGGGACGATCATCGCGGGCATAGACCCAGAGCCGGCCGGTATCGGTCTTGTCCTTCGCCAGCACCGGCACCGTGGTGTCGTCGCCGTGCAGGCGTTCAGCCGCCAGGACGTGTTTTTCCAGCAGGGTATGGAGCGGCCTCAAGGTGGCGCAGGCATGGCCGACCTGATCGGCGGCGGTGGACAGGCTGACCGGCAGCCCCTCGCGGGCAAAGCGCTCACACTGGCGGTTCAGCGGCAAGTGATGGGCGAACTTGTCGACCAGGATGGTGGCCAGCAGGTTCGGTCCGGCCCAGCCCCGGGGCGTGGCATGGAACGGCGCCGGCGCCTGGCTGATCCGCTCGCAATCCCGGCAGCTCACCTTCTCCCGCACGGTCTGGATGATCTTGTAGGAGGCGGGAATGCGCTCGGCACTCTCCGTCACCGTCTCGCCCAACTTGCTCAGCCGCGTCGACCCGCAGCACGGGCAGCTGGTCGGCGCCGGGATGACGACACGCTCGCGGGGCAGATGCTCAGGGAACGCTCTGCGTGCCGGTCGCTTGCGGGCGAACGCTGCCACTGTCGTGGTCCTGGCCGCGGCCTGTTCGGCAATAAGCTCGTCCTCGCTGGCGCTGGTCTCCAACTCTTCCAGCTCCAGCTCGAGCTGATCCAGCAGCCGGGCCTTGCGCTCCGAGCGCTGGCCATAGAGCTCGCGCTGGAGCTTCTCGATCTGGAGGGTCAGGGTGGCGATCCGGGCCTGATCGTCGGAGCGCTTGGCCTCCGCCTGGGCCAGCCGGGCCTCGGCGTCAGCTGCCTTCGCCTGCGCTTCAGCAAGCGCGGCGCGCAAGGCGGCGATGTCGTCGGGCAGGCTGTCCATGCCCACCAGTATACTCCGGAAAGCCGCAGCAATCCTGGACTTTCCACGCCCGCGGGACCCCCTGATTCACCCTGTCGCAGCTATCCCGCCGACCGTGGCCGAAACGTGTGTTGTGGGTTGCGCCAATCGATCGCGTCGAGCAGATAGCCCAGCTGCGCCGCCGAAATCGCGACAGCGCCGTCCGCCGGGGTGGGCCAGACGAACCGTCCTTTCTCCAAACGCTTCACGTACAAGGACATGCCCAGGCCGTCGTGCCAGAGACATTTCACCAGGTCACCCCGGCGGCCGCGAAAGACGAACAGATCACCGGCATGGGGATCGCGGCCCAGGCCTTCCTGCACCTTCAGCGCCAGCGAGTTCATCCCGCAGCGCATGTCAGTGACCCCGCCCGCCAGCCAGACCCGCACCCCGCTCGGCACCACGATCATGCCGACCGCTCCGCCAGGACGACCAGGGCTGCCGTCACGACCGACGCTTCCACGGCTCCGCTGATCCGCACGCGCGTCCCGCTCGCGAACTCCACCTCCATGACACCGGCTGAGGTCGGCGGCGCCGTCGTCGACAACTCCGTTACCGTGACCGGCGTGAAGGCTGGGAGACGCGGTGGGTCGCCGAACAACTGACGACGCCAGCGATACAGGAGGCTCTGGTCAATTCCGAGCCGCCGGGCAACGCTCGCCACCTGCACTCCAGGCGCAAACGCCTCCTCCACCAGCCGGACTTTCTCGTCGGCGCTGAACCGGCGACGACCCGCCAGCCCGGTGATCACTTCTACACGCTGCGAAGCCATAGGGACTGCCATAGGGATAGTCACAGGGATATCCCTATGACTCTCACATCACCCCACACCCAAACAGGCGACCCTCACCGGAGGCGTACGCTCAGGACAGGCTCGCCCTGGGCCGGTATCCCCGAGCGCTATGGTCCGGCAACGACCTGCGCCAACCGCTTCCGCCGCTGGGTGAAGATCGGGGTGTGGGACCGCGTCTTCGAGGCGGTGTCCAAGGCCTATGACGGCGACCTGCAGATGATCGACTCGTCTTCGATCCGGGTCCACCAACATGGTGGGAACGTAAAAAAGGGGGGCCGCACGCCACGCCGGCCGCCGCTCGAAACGACGCTCGAACCCAGTGCATGGGGCGCTCGCGAGGCGGACTGACGACCAAGATCCACGCGCTCGTCGACGCCAACGGACTGCCGGTGGCGCTGAAACTCACCGAGGGCCAGGCTCACGACGGCGTCAGCGCCGCCGATATGCTGGAGGGGCTGGGCGACGGTCAAATCCTGCTCGCCGACCGAACCTACGACAGCGATCGTCTCCGCCAGAGCCTTAGCGACCGCGGGGCCTTCGCCGACGTTAAGCCGATGAAGGGCCGCAAGCGAACGCTCGCCTTCAGCCCATGGCTCTATCGCCAGCGCAACCTCGTTGAGCGCTTCTTTTCAAAGCTCAAACACGATCGCGCCGTCGATACCCGATACGAAAAGCACGCCACAAACTTCCTCGCCGCCGTCAAAATGAGCCGGTGACCTAGAGTTCAGCTGGTCGTGGTTTTAAGCAATACTGCGAAGAGCTCTGCCCCTCGTTGTAAGCACTGTAGTACTTCAGGAAGGCGATTGTGTGATAATCTAGCTTTAGGGCCCTGCGCAGCAATTGCTACCATCGATCTGCCGGTTACCGCTGGAACAGGCACCGCAACACAGAATACTCCTGCAATAAATTCCTCATCGTCGATTGCGTAGCCATTCGCACGAATGCGCTGAAGCTCGGGTGTTAATGCATTCTCGTCAAGTAACGTATATCCTGTGTAGCGAGTAAAGCTTAGCTGCTGGATCGTGCGCATCCGTTTGCTGTCGGGCAGGTATGCCAGGAAAAGCTTCCCAAGGGCAGAACAGTGCAACGGAACTCGCGAGCCCACTCCAAACTGGAGGCGCAAGGGGGAGTGTTCTACCTCGACACGATCGACGTAAATTGCTGCATCGCCGTCTAGTACGCCTATATTGCACGTTTCACCAATTTCAGCACTGATCTGGCGAAGAGCGGCACGCCGCGGGGCAAGCAGCAGGGATGAACGCAGAATTTTCATTCCGAGCTTTGTGGCTTCAGGACCGATAGTAACGTCCCGAGTTCCAGCAGTGCGGGCAAGGAATTTTTTTTCCAGCAAGTTATTGACCAGACGGTGCGCTGTTGGCTTCGGCAGGCCAAGACGAGTGCCGATTGCCTTGACGGGAACGGCTTCGTTCGCGGAGGCAATCAGTTCAAGAACTGACAGCGTCCGATCAGCCGCGGCGCGACGAACCGGATTAAAGTCGTTTTCCGGTTCGCTATTCAATATTTCACTTGCTTCCACCATCTAGAGCAATTCCTTGTTTTCGTAGCCGGTGCGCTAATATGCATCTCTTTTGATGCGCTCAATGCGTTGACCTAGACTGCCGTAGGTCTAAGACAACTGCCGACCAGAGCTGGTTTTCACCGGAGCAAGAAGCCCAAGCGAACCTTACGGTGACGGCGGCCGACTTCATAGCTTTCAGTGCGGCAGGACCTGCTACTTCTGCCGGGTCGCATGTGAGATGCCTGTGCCGGTATATCGGTCGGCTATGGCGGAAATCGTGCCTCATCGATACAGGCCAGATATGAGTTCCAGAGTAAGCACGTAATGTTAAGATGTTATTCCAAGCATTGCCATTCTGCGCCACCGATTGACCCGGTAGGGCGGGAAGTTTTCAGATTGCGCGGATTCTGCTTTAAGTTCTGCGCCGACAAGTCAATACGACGAGCTAAGCTTATGTTGGTCTCGACTATTGCACTTATGACGATAAGAGGAATCGAGTCAACCAACTGTTCGAACATCTTAACTCCATGGCATGGGCATTGCAGCTTACTCGAGCGCTATGTCTCAAGATGGGAATCAACTCGGCTTTTGGCAATGCAGCAAAGGTGGATCTGTTGCGAAGCTTGAGGATGGACCCAGATCCCCCACCTTAGTTGTGTGATGGCGGAGCGTTGTTGGGATCCGGTGTGTTGGGCCATTCAGGACTACAGCTGCTGGATCAAAGGGCGTCTGGCTGCGGCCCGGTCGTGAGGCGGGTCGCGGCGCGGTGCCCTCTGTCGTCGCCATGACGAGCCCCAAGCGCCCGCCGCGCGACGGCCGGTCAACCCCGAAGCCGCCTGTGGCGGTGGCCCGCTAGGGCCAGGGTTGAGGGGCCGACCGCGGCGGGCATCATCCCTCGTGGCGGCGCCGGGGAGCCCTTGGGTGCCAGCCGGAAGGGGGCCGCCATGTTCCAGATCCACCCCAACGCCCGCACCACGCCGGCCGTGCGCGCCGCCATTGCCGCCTCCGCGGAGCCCTCGGGTGTGCTGGCCAAGCGCTACGGCGTCAGCACCGAAACCATCCGCAAGTGGCGCAAGCGCGGTCCGGATGACGTCCAAGACCATACCTCGCGGCCCAAACATCTGCGCTGGAGAGCCTCGGACGAAGAACGGGCCATCGTCTGCGAGCTGCGCCGGAGCACCGGCTTTGCTCTGGACGACCTCACCTTTACGCTGCGCCACTTCCTGCCCCACCTCAACCGTGACTCCATCTACCGCATCCTGAAAGCTGAAGGCCTGGGCCAGCTGCCGGCCCCAACGGTCACGGCGCCCAAGAAGGGCACCAAACAGTTCAAGGAGTACGACCGCGGCTTCGTGCACATCGACATCAAGCACCTGCCCAAACTGCACGTGATCGGCTCCGGGGCCCGCAAACGCTATCTCTATGTCGCCATCGACCGCGCCTCGCGCATGGTCCACCTGGCGGTCAAGGACGAGGAAACCGAAGCCTGCGCCACCGCCTTCCTCAGAGAAGCCGTGGCCGCCTTTCCCTTCCGGGTCACCCACGTCTTGACCGACCGCGGCAGCTGCTTCACCGCCGACGGCTTCGAGGCCGCCTGCCGGGCGCTGGACGTGCAGCACCGCACGACCAAGCCCTACAGGCCGCAGACCAACGGCATGGTCGAACGCTTCAACGGCCGCATCGGGCGGAAGGTGCTGGTCATGTGCATCGGCACCCATGATGCCCTGGAGCGCCTGCTGAGCGGCTACAGGCTCGGCTACAACGCCCGCCGACAGCGTGTCCTCACCGGCCGCTCCCCCAACGACGTCGTCCATGAGCGCCTCGCCGACAAACCCAATCTGGCCAACCCGGCCTATCGGCCGTCCAGTCCGTGCGACCTCACGAAAACCAAGCTTGCCGCCCAGCTCACGGTGTACACCGCCAAGGACGTGTCGCCACCGGACAACTAGGGCGCGGGCTCGGCCGCAGGTGCAGCCCTCCCACCACTACTCTCGTCCTCACTGCCTCCCGCGTCCCGGCGACGGGACATCCCCGGGGACAGGGCCAGCGCCCCGTCTGAACCCTTCCTTTTGTGGCAGCCGCGTCACGCCGCCACCGCCTCCTTGCCCCAGCGGAACTCGCTGCCGTCAACCCATATCCGGTGCAGCACGGTTGCCAGCTTGCGGGCCAGGGCCACCTTGGCCCGCTTCACGCCCCGGCGCCGTGCCACCTCCGCCGCCCAGTGCTTCAGGGCGGAGAACCGGGTCGTCCGGCTCAGCAGCACATTGGCCGCCTCATAAAGTGCTGTGCGCACCATGGCGTCGCCTGCCTTGCTCACCCCGCCCACAATGTCGGTCTCGCCCGACTGGTAGCGCTTGGGCGTCAGGCCCACATGTGCACCCACAGCCCGTGACCTGGCGAACCGGCCGGGATCGTCGATGGTGGCCGTGAAGGTGAGAGCCACCACCGCGCCAACACCGGGCACCGTCATCAGCCGCCGGCAGATCGCATCGGCCCGCACGGCCGCCAGTACCCGCCGGTGCAGCGCCATGAACTCCGTCTGCAATCCGGCCCGCGCCGTCAGCATCGAGCCGGTCACCGCTTCCAGCATCTCGTGCCCGGCCACCAGCTCGCGGACCCGCCTCTCGAACCGGCCCTTGCTCACCTCGCCGACCTTCAGCCCGAACCCGCGCAGGAGGCCGCGGATGGAAAACTCCACGTCGCGCAGTTTGGCCTGCAGCAGCTTGCGCCCAACCAGCAGGGCCCGCAGTTCCTGCGCGCCAGGGGACTTGCGGTGCACCGGCCGGTACCAGCCCATGCGCAGCAGCTGGGCGATGCCGCGGGCGTCTTTGCGATCCGTCTTCACCACCATGGCCGACAGTGCCGCCTTGACGTGCCGGGTCTCCAGCAGTACCGCGTCAAACCCGGCAGCCACCAGGCCTGCGTGCAGCCACTGCGACAAGGGACCGGCCTCCAGCCCGACCCGCACCGGCACCGGGCACAGGCTCCGCAGGAAAGTCACCAGCGCACCGGGCTCGCTGGCCACCTTGGCCTCGCGCACCACCCGGCCCTTGGCGTCCACCACGCACACGCTGCTCAGTTCCAACGACACGTCGATCCCGGCATACTGCTCCATGGCTGCTCTCCGATGATGCTCGGGGCCGACCCGCTCGGGCCCCGTTCCTCACACCATCACTCTGGGGGACAGCCACCCAGCACGCCATCCTTTGGCCCAAGCCCATTACGGCATCTAACGGTGCCGTTGCGCCGCAGCGGTGGTCCACATATGACAGTGCACTCTGAAATTCAATGAGCCTTAATGTTCATAATGCGGTCAATTGGTAGTGAGACCGTGACCTGCGTACCCGCTCCAGGCTTGCTCTCAAGCTTGAGGCTGCCGCCATGCAGTTCAACCAGCACACGGCTGATATGGAGGCTCATCCCGGAACCCTGGTGTTGTCGGGCCAGCACGTTGTCGGCGATCTGGACAAAAGGCTGTCCAAGGTTCGGGATCCGATCCGGCGGGATGCCGATGCCGGTATCGATGACCGTGATGTCCACCGTCGCCGGCTTCACCTCCACGATGATGCTGATGGTGCCTCCCGGCGGGGTGAACTTGATGGCATTGCCCAACAGGTTCAACAGGACCTGTCGGAGACGACGATGATCAGCCCGGATCACCGGAGCCGGGGACGGCAGGGTCAGTGCGACCGTCAACCCGGCTGATTCAGCTTGCTGCTGAAGCAACCTGATCACTTCGCCGGTGAGCCGCTCTGTTTCAACAAGCTCTTCCTGCAGGGCGATCTGGCCCGCGTCAATTCGGGCTGCATCTAGCACATCATTGATCAGGCTCAGCAGGTGGCGGCCGCTGGCGTGGATGTCTTCGGCGTATTCGCGATACTGGACCTGCCCGACAGGGCCAAGGGCCTCATGGGATATCAGGTCGCTAAAACCGATGATGGCGTTCAGCGGCGTCCGGAGTTCGTGGCTCATGCTGGTGAGGAAGATCGTCTTGGCCCGGTTCGCGGCCTCGGCTTCCTCCTTGGCAATCTTGAGCCTTTCCTGCATCCGGCGTTGCTCTGTCACGTCCTGGACAATGCCAAAGACAGCGGTGACGCCGCCTGTGCTGTCGAACTCAAGTTCGCCGTCAACCCAGTGAACCCGCTCCTCACCGGTCAGAGTGCGGATTCTAAACTCCCGTTGTCCTGGTTGCCGGTCCGTTATAGTCCGCCTCAAATGCTCGGCAAGGCCGTCCCGGTCCTCATAATGGACGCGGGCCATGTACTCGTCGATAGTGGGGGAGTAGCCCGGTTGCGATCCCATGAGGTCGTGAGTGCCGGTGGACCATTCCAGTCTGCCGGTGTCCACGAGCAGTCGCCAATGACCCATGCCGGCGATCTGCTGAGCCTTCAGGAGTTCCCGCTCCCGGCGTTCCAAGGCTTGCTGCTGCCGTACGCGGTCGGTCACGTCCTGACAGATGCCAAAGATATGGGTGACCTCCCCTGATTCTGAAAGCTCGCAACGGCTTTCGGCCCACATGATCCGTTCTTCGCCATGGGGAAGGCAGAAGCGGTATTCGGTCTCGAATGTGCTTTGTTCGCTCACACAGCGGTTGAGAGCCTCAATCATGCGGTCCCGATCTTCAGGAACGATCCGGGCATGCCAATTGTCGATGGTGGGTTGGAAGGTATCTCGGTCGAAGCCGAAAATCCGAAAGACTTCGTCCGACCACACCACCTCTGTGGTACCGACCTGCCATCGCCAGTTTCCGAGCTTGGCGATCCGCTGAGCGTCTGATAGCTGCTGTTCGCGATCCATGAGAGCAGCCAGCGTCTGCCTCTCGGCTGTAATGTCCGTACCTGTACCACGGTGGCCCAAGAACAAGCCGTCCTTGGAGAACATCGGCTTTCCGTTGATCCGGAAATGGCGGATGTCGCCATCTGCGGTCCGGAAGCCGAACTCAAAGTTTCGGATCGGCCGGTGCAGGCGGAGATCTTCGGCATGCTTAGCCCACCTCGGTGCCGTGGTGTCCTCCTCCACGATCTCCGTAGGGAGCCGTCCCAAAATGTCTGCCGGGCTGAGCCCGAACCGCTCGAGGCCTCGCTCTGAGATGAAGGAGAGGCGGTGATCAGCATCACTCTCCCAGAACCAGTCCGACGCCGTTTCAGCGAAGTCACGGAACCGCTGCTCACTGAGACGGAGCCGCTCCATGGCCATCATCTGGTCAGTGATGTCATAGAGAGAGCCGGCCATCAGGACCGGCTGTCCCTTCTCGTCCCAGATCGCCTGTCCCTTGGCATGGAACCAGCGATACTGCCCATCCGGCTGAAGCAGGCGGTACTGAGCATTATAGTGACCGAAACCATCCAGGTGCCGACGCATCACGGCAGTCGTTCTGTCCCGGTCCTCGGGATGCATCCGCTCCAGAAGGTAGGCCGGAAGACTTTCCTCAGGGTAGGCCCAGGTGATGCTGGCCTCATCTTCCTGGTCCAGACCGACCATGGTCCGGTACAGGGGGGAGGTGAACATCGAGGCCCGCTGGAAGTCCATTTCCCACAGACCAACGCTGGCCCCTTGTATGGCCAAGTCGTGCCGTTGGATGCTTCGCTGTAGTGCTGCCTCCCCCTGAGCCTTCCTGGCCACAATGGCAGCCAGCCGGGAGAGCCGGTGAGCCAACTCCAGTTCCCATTCGTCGGGGGCATGGGGAATGGGATGGTAAATGGCGAAGGTGCCGTAGACCGTGCCGTCCACCATAACCGGGAAGGACCAGCAGGCCCGAAGGCCGTGCGACAAGGCGAGGGAACGGAATCTGCTCCAGCGGTGATCCGTGCCGATGTCGGTGACGATCACCGGCTCCCCAGTGTGGGCAGCAGTCCCACACGATCCAGCATCCGGGCCGATGGCGACGCCATCAACAGCTTCATTATAGGCCGGCGGTAGGCTGGGACCGGCTCCGCTTCGTAGACGCAGGCCGCTCTCATCCAGCAACAGGATGGAACAGCGACTGCCCGCAATAAGGTCTTCATAGAGTAGGCATATCTGATTGAGCAGGATCTGCTGCGTGGCCCCATTGGCCATCGCTTCCAGAACGGCCTGTTCACCTTGGCTGAGATCCTCGGCCCGCTTCCGTTTGCTGAGATCCGTGACTGTCCCGAATAGCTGGACGACGTGTCCGTCCGGCGACGTCAATGCTTGGGTCTGGACTTCAACCCAGCGGTAACTGCCATTCCGACACTGGGCACGGTATTCGCCAGTCGTAGAAGTAACCTGCCCTGAGATCAGGCCGAGGAGCCTCTTGCTTAGCCGAACCTGATCATCCGGATGGACGAACTCCCGGCAGGAACGGCCGAGGCACTCGGCAGGATCAAAGCCAGTGATGGTGGCCCAGGCTGGATTGAGGAACTGGAACCGCCCATTGGCATCCACAGCGAACTGGGCCGCCGGGTTGGACATGACGATCTGATGTGTCAAATCCGCCGGAGGCAGTAGGCTCGAGGACGACATTGATATCGAGTCCTTCGACAGGTCGCTTTTGGTGGATCAGGCTGTGTGAGGCATCATTCGTTAAACTGGCCCTAACGACATGTCGGTCGGACAAGGAGGTAGGCAATGGGACCATGTCCACCAAGCTGCTCAGGCGGTATCCTGATGACACCATCAACTCGATGGGCTTGGTGGCTTGCCGGTATAGCGCTGGCATGACAAGCACGACAATGTCGTCAACTTGCCGGCCGTCGGTCGCAAAGAGGGCTGGTGCATTCTCTCAGATGGCGAAGGCCGCGCCGACACAGGGCCCAGGCCTGGAAGGCCTGGGCCCTGTGTCGGCGATGACCGGTATGGGAGAGATCAGCAGGGCGGCGGAAGAGGTTCGTAACCTGGTCGTGAACGGACAGGAACCGTTGGGCCTGCCCTGGTGATTTGAACTTCTTCATGGTGCGGTCCCGTCGTCGGGTTGGCTGATGACTGTTCTCGGCTGTATTTCCGAACCTAAGTTTGACCCATCAGTTCCTTGTTGAATCAAAAACTTAGTCGCGCCGATCGGCACAAGGCCCCACACCGATTCACACGATGAGAACAGAACGGCACGTGCCTTGGCCTGTTGAGAGGGGACAACAAAGGAGGCAAGACACATGCGGATCAGCGCGAGGAATGCCCTGAAGGGCAAGGTGGTCGGGATCGAGAAGGGCGTCACCACGGCCCATGTCCGGATTGATGTCGGCAACGGCACGATCGTCACCGCGGCGATCACCAACGGCTCGGTGGACACTCTCGGACTCGAGGTCGGCAAAGACGCCTACGCCGTGATCAAGGCGTCCGACGTCATGGTGGGCGTGGATCACGCTCAGTAGCGCGGCACCACGGCCACAAGATCGGCGTTGGCGAGCCGTTCCACCGCGACGCTGACGCCGTACAGCCGGGCCAGAGTCTGAGCGGTGGCCACCTCTTGCGGCGGTCCCAGGGCCATGATCCCGCCCTGCTCCAGCAGCGCCACCCGATCGGCCAAGGCATGGGCCTGCGCCGGGTCGTGGGTGGAGAGGATGATGGCCTGTCCTTCCCGCTTCAGGGCCCGTATGCGTTCCAGCACACGGACCTGATTGCCGAAATCCAGGCTGGAGGTGGGTTCGTCCATGACCAGAATGGGGGCGGCCTGGGCCAGGGCGCGGGCGATCAGCGCCAGCTGCCGCTCCCCGCCGGAAAGTTGGGTGTAGGCACGGTTGGCGAGGTGGGCGATGCCCATGGCCGAGAGCGCCCTCCCGGCAACGGCGTGATCGATGCTGCCCGGGCTGGCGAAGGGCCCGAGATGGGCCGTACGGCCCATCAACACCACCTCGGCCACGGAATACGGGAAATAGGCCGTATGGGATTGCGGCACATAGGCGATGCGCCGGGCCACCTCCGCCCGCGTCAGGCTGGACAGGTCGGCCCCGCCCAGGAGCACGCGACCGGCCCGCGGCGGCAGAAGGCCCAGCAGGGTCTTGAACAAAGTGGTCTTCCCGCTCCCGTTCGGACCCAGCAGGCAGAGCAGCTCGCCGGAGCCAAGCGTAAGGGAGACCCTCTCTCCGAGGGTGCGCCCCGGATAGCCATAGGCGAGATCCCGTAGCTCCAGCCTCATAGCCAGCCCCTGCGCCCCGAGGCCATCAGCCAGAGGAAGAAGGGGGCGCCGAGGCAGGCGGTCAGGATGCCGAGCGGCACCTCCACGGCGGCCATTGTGCGGGCCAGCGTGTCCACCGCGAGCAGGAAGCCCGCCCCGGTCAGGGCCGCGGCCGGCAGCAGCCGGGTGAAATCCGGTCCCACCAGCATGCGGGCCACATGCGGCACCAGCAGCCCCACCCAGCCAACCGCCCCGGCAATGGAGACGCTGGCCGCCGTTACCAGCGTTGCCGCCGCCACGTAGAGCAGCCTGAGGCGACCGGTCTCGACCCCGAGCGCCCGGGCCTCCTCCTCGCCAAGCGTCAGCAGGTTCATGCGCCAGCGCAGCAGCCACAGCGGCACAAGTCCCAGCAGGAGGGCCGGAGCGATCGACCAGGCGTCCAATGGCGTGGTGGACGCCAAGCTGCCCAGCAGCCAGTAGGTAATCGCGGGCAGCTGGTCATACGGGTCGGCCAGCACCTTCAGCATGGAGATGGCGGCGCTCAGCAGGGCGCCCACGGCGATGCCCGCCAGCACCAGCAGCAGCACCGGGTCATGGCCCCGGACGGCAGCCCCGACGGCGTAGACCACGCCAACCGCGACCAGGCCGCCGGCAAAGGCGAAGCCCTGGATCAGGACGAGCGGCAGGGACAGCACGATGCCCAGGATGGCCCCCAGGCTGGCGCCGGCGGAGACACCCAGCAGGTCGGGGCTGACCAGGGGGTTCCGGAACATGGCCTGATAGGCCGCCCCGGCGGTGGCCAGCGCCGCCCCGACCATCAAAGCGGCGGCTACGCGCGGCAGCCGGACCTGCCAGATCACCGTTTCCGCCGCCGGAGCCAATCCGCTGCTGGCACTGGTGAGCCGCGCCCATACCGAGGCCAGCAGATCGACCGGGGAGATCGGATAGGCGCCGACGCCGAAAGCGATCAGGACCAGCAGCAGCACGGCCAGCAGCGGGCTCCAGCGCCGCCAGGCCGGCACGCGGATTTGGAGCGATGCCGCATCCGTGGTCACCGCTCCACCTCTTCGGCTTCGGCGACGCTGAGCAGTTGGTCAGCCTGCTCCGGCGAGAGCTCGACATGATAGAATCGCTTGTAGAAATCCTGGACGATGGGGCGGATGTCCTCGGGGAAGAGGTCCGGATAGAGGATGGAAGCCAACCAGCGGGCGCCGATCAGGCGGTTGACGCCGGGCGGGAAATCCACCCAGCCGAAGGGCAGCTTCGGTGCCAGATGCACGCGGCCCGCCTGGACGGCGGCCACACCGGACCAGCGCGGATCGGTGCGGGCGTGTTGGAAGAAATGCGGGTCGGTGGTGATGATCACGTCGGGGTTCCAGGCCAGCACCTGTTCCAGCGACACCTGTGCCAGCCCGCCGGACCCGCCGCCCGCCGCCACATTCACAGCTCCAACCCGCTCGATGATCTCCGTGTTGATGGACCCGGCGAGGCCGGTCTCCAGCCCGTCGGGACCGCGGCCATAGTAAACCCGGGGCCGCGCGGAGGCGGGGAGCGCGGCAATGCGGCGGTCGATCTCGGCCATCAGGCTATCCGTATAGGCGGCCAGTGCTTCCGCCCTTGCCTCGACCCCGAGAATCCTGCCCAGGGACCGGTAGGTGCCGGCCATGTCCTCGAAACGGCCGCTGAGCAGGATGTAAGGGATGCCGGTCTGCGCCTGGACGCGGCTGGCGAGATCCGCAAAGGTGGCGCGGGTGGAGCCGACATCCAGGATCAGGTCGGGGCCGAGCGCCAGGATGGTCTCGGGGCCGGCGCTGCTGCCGCGCCCGGTCAAGCGTCCGGTGGCCGGAAGGCTGGCATAGGGCTCGGCCATGTATGCCTTTTCCAGCATCCGGTTTTCCCGCGGCCAGCCAAGCATCATCTCCGGCGCCAGGGTGTAGAGCAGGATGGCGGCCGGCGGCCCCGCCGTGAACACCCTGGACACCGCGCCCGGCAGGGTCACCGTGCGACCGGCATCATCGGTGAGGGTCCGGGCCTCAGCTGCTGCTGTGGACGAGCTACCCGCCATGCCCGCAACCAGGACAGCCAGGGTGAGAAACAGTTGCCGCATCGCATTACCTCTAGAGCGTGGAGCCATGGCCGCCGCGTGGCTGGTGGTCAGCTGTCACCGGCGTGGCTGTCGCCCGGCTGCGGCGCTGCCAGTGGCGTGTAGGCGCAGCGGTCCGGCTTCAGGTCGAGCAAGGGCGTGCCGTCCACACAGTCGAGACCGCGGACATGAAGCACCGGCCCGTCGATCCCGACCAGGGCCGCCATCTGCGTGCCGATGGGGTTGGGCCGGAGCGGCGTGCGCAGGGAGAAGGCCCCCTGGGCCACCCCGTCATTGCGCGGGCTCTGCCGGATGATGGTGCGCGGCGACAGGTGCAGCCAGTACAGCACCTCGATCCGTTCATAGGCGGCAAGCCCGTCCAGGGCTGCCGCCCAGGGCTCGAACAGTTCGATCCGGCAGACCGGGCCGTCCAGCCGGCCCTGGCGCGGGCACTCCGCGCGCCGCGTCCAGGGGGTGCGGATGCGGCCGATGAAGTAGATCCCGGCATTGAAATCTCCAGGGGCGTTGACGGCGGTTTCGCCGGGCCGGAGTTCCATCGGGCTGGACATGGCGGTTCCTTCCTCTGGCCCGGGTCAGGACCCCGGGCTGCTGAAGCCATATCCGCGCAATATGGCCCGGCCCTCCGGGGATTGCAGGTAATTGACAAAATGCCCTGCGGCGTCCGGCGCGCCCTTCAGAAGGGTGACGCCATATTCGGCCCCGACGGACACTTCGTTGGGCACAGCGATGGACCGCAATTCCGGCACCTGCCGAGCGGCTTCCAAGCTGTTGGTGCAGTAGGTGAGGAAGATGTCGGCCGCTCCCGTCTCCACCAGATGGGCATAGATGTTCCGCCCCGCGGATGGGGTGGGGGCGTCCGGCCCGCCGGTCAGGCGCTGCGCCTTGGCGTCCAGAGCCGCGGCGCTGCCCGGCCGTACAGCCTCGACCTTGGCGAACAGGGCGAGGGCATAGTCTCCTGACGGGTCGGCCTTGGGCGTGGAGATGCCGAGCCGTGTGTCCGGGGCGAGCATCATATCCAGCAGCTGTGCGCTGCCGATATCCGCAAGATCCGGCCCGACCAGGGCACACAAGGTGTTGCGGGCGAACGGGCGCACGGGACCCGTCAGCCCGGCCGCGTGCAGGGCCTGTGGGTGCTCCATGTTGGCGGAGGCGAAAACATGTCCTGGCTCGCCGCCGGCCAGTCGGTCGCGCAGCAGGCCGGACGGCCCGAAGACCGGATCGACGGCGATCCCGGTATCGGTGGTGAAGGCCATAGCAAGTTCGGTCAGGGCGCTTTTCAGGCTGCCGGCGGCATGCAGCTTCACGGCATCGGCGGCGGACGCCATGCCGGGCAGCATGGCAAACATGGCGGCGGCCAGGATCAGGCGGCGGCGGCGGGGCATGTCCGGGCTCATTCCCCGGCGTTGGGGAAGAACAGCTGCTCGCCCCCGATCTTGAAATCGGCAATGGCGGCCTGGCCCTCGGGCGAGACCACCCAGTCTGCAAAGCGCTTGGCTTCGGTGGCCTTCACATGCGGGTGCTTCTCGGGGCTGACCACCATGACGCCATACTGGTTGAAGAGGCGCTCATCCCCTTCAACAAGAATGGCAAGGTCCTGGCGGTTCTTGAAGCTGAGCCAGGTGCCGCGGTCGGTGAGGGCATAGGCGTCCATGCCGGCGGCCGTGTTCAGCGTCGGCCCCATGCCGGAGCCGGTGGAGCGATACCAGGAGCCGCTGCTCTTCACGTCCACGTCCGCCTGCGTCCAGAGCCGCAATTCGGCCTTGTGGGTGCCGCTGTCGTCCCCGCGCGAGGCGAAGGGAGCTTTTGCTTCCGCGATGCGCTTCAGGGCGGCTGTGGCGTCCCTCATGCCTTTGACACCGGCCGGGTCGTCCTTCGGGCCGACGATCACGAAGTCATTGTACATGACGTCAAGGCGCTCCTCGGCATGCCCCTCGGCCAGGAACTTCTCCTCCGACGGCTTGTCGTGCACGAACACCACGTCGGCGTCGCCGCGCCGACCAACATCCAGGGCCTGCCCGGTCCCCAGTGCCACGACCTTGACCTCGATGCCGGTCTCCTCGGTGAAGATGGGCAGGATATGCCCAAACAGGCCAGACTGCTCGGTCGATGTGGTCGAGGCCACGGTAATTGCAGGTTGCTGGGCCGCGACGCTCATCGGCGCCAGCAGGGTAGCTGCGATGGTCATTGCCCCAAGCATTCTGCGCGTGATCGTCATCGTCCCTCTCCTTTATTCAGACCCGGGCGGAGGCCCAGAGTTGCAGAATTTTGCGAACGTTCCGCTATTTGCGTAGAATCTGCAAGAGTGAGGCTGTGACGAACAGCTGGACCATGGTGCACTGGGGCAGGCTTCTTGACCGTGGCGAGCCGGCACGGAAGCGCGCATTGTGCTTCAGCTGTGTAGACCGGTCAGATGATCCGGCCCGTCTCGCCCTAGATGCCGTAATGGGCTGAGGCCAGAGGATAGGGTGCCACTTCAGTTCATCAACCGCACCGCCATCCTGCGCCGCCGCATGGCGCCAGTCAGGACAAGAACCCCTCCTCGACCACCAATGCTTTCGGACCGACGGCCCGGCGCGCTGTACACAAGAGCTGGCGCGCTGGTGATTCCAACCCCGCCCCCGCTTTTATGAGGCCGCAAAGTTCCGCGAATGACAGGTGTGCCACACCGACATCAGATCGAGTTCGCATGCGTTCGCCGATGCACGAGCGCCTGCTTGGCAGCAAGAGTGAGACCACCGCCAACAAGCACGCAGAGTGCTTCGACACCCCACCGTGCCAGCGCATCCAGCGCAAGATCAAGGTTACCGGACCCCAGCCCCATCCCGACGATCGCCATGCTCGGCACCAGGGCGAGGGCCACCATGACGCCTGTGGCGAGGACGGTCTGCCGGGACGACGTTATGACGCCGCCGGCGATGCCGGCGAGCAAGGAGGTGGCAACTCCCGTCGCGGTGATTTTCGACCAGTAATCCACCCAGTACAGGCTGGTCAGGTCCGTCGCGGCGTTCTTGTGCAGCCAGAGGGCAAGGCCAGTACCAATAAGCCCGCCTGCTCCCAGCAGCAGATACCCGACACAGGTCGACCATATTCCGGCCCTCGCACTGTATCTATGGCCCAGCAATCCAAATGCGATGCGCAGCAGGGGGGCGTATCCGGGCGCAACCAGCATGGCGCCAATCACGATGTGCAGGGTGTCCGTGACCAGCCCGAAGGCGGCGATAGCGCCGGAGAGCGTCATCAGAAGAAGATAGTTGATGGAGAGATTGGACTCCCGGCGCATCAGCGCTCCCATCTCCTCCCAGATCGCTTCGTTGCCCTCGTCGTCCAAGGACCGCGCCTGACCGGACGAGATCACCACGGAAGGCTCACTGATCGTCACGGAGCCGACCCTCAATGCTCCGATCTGGTCGAGATACTTGATCGCTGCCAGAGCGGCATTGTTGGATGTGTCGATAGATAGGACGTCATCATCAGAGCCCAGAGAAGCGCCGCGGTGCAAGGTGATGCTCGCCACACCTGACTGGCCTTTGAGATGGTCGACGATCCGGGTGCGCATCTCCGGCGAAATCGTGACGTTGATCCTGCGCGGCACTTGGTCTCTCCCTGTCTCAAGGGCTTGGGCCCTGTCCCAACCAGCGCAGGGAGGTTTCTGATCCATTAGGTGCCGCTGATTTTCCGACGGCAACCCGCGGGGTGACTGACAAAGGGGCCAGGAGGATACCAGCCTGCGATGGCTGATCCTGATAGGAGGCCCCGATCAGATCTGCAGAGTGAGGTGCATCCCGAACAGCTCCAGCCCGCGAGGAAGCGATCGCGTTGGCCGGCCGCCACGATGCTGGACAGCAAGACGGCCTCATGACAGGGCTTGCTAAGGCAACCAAGCGCCGCATAGCGATTGGCCCGGGCCTGCTCCACCTGGCCTGTTACGAACAGCGACGGGATCATGCAGCAGGTCTAGGCATAACGTGCCGGCTCGACCCCTTCTCCACGTCCATCGGGCAGGCGTACATCCGTCATGTGGCCCTCCGTTTCGAGTGCCGGGCATTTCCGTCGAGCATGTGACGGAGTTGGCGCTCCGCCGATGCCACGCTGGCGAAGCGGTGCTGGTCAAGTGGAGATGTCCCTTTGGCAGCGAAGAAAACATAGCCTCGCGCCTCCTTGACCAGGATGCCGGCAGCCACCCCGCCGACCTCGACAATACACCTGTCCATGGCTTCCCCAGATTCCATGGCTCCTCCAGAGTGCCCCCATCATAAGAGAGAACGGAGACCCCTCCGGCAGGGGTAGTCCGCTTCGGGCAATGTAAATGGAGATTCCACCCGCTGTCTGTCTCCAGGAAGAGAGCGATGTCCGGCCAGATCAATTAGGCGGCGCTGTGGCGATCAGCAGGAGGGTGCCCAGCAGGATCATGGTCAAGCGCAGCGCTCGTTCGAGCGTCTTCCCGGGCCGCTCTATGCTTCTGGTTGTTAGAAAATCAGCGCGAAGATGCCGATGACGACAATCAGCCCGATGAGAAAGATGATGCCAATGGCGCTGCCCAAGAACTTCAACATGTCCAGGCTCCTCTCTTGAATGCGAGAATGCGGCCCCGCGGGAGGCCGCATTCCATTCTCATGGTCTCACCAGGCTCAGGCGCGGTCCTTGCCTGTAAGGGCATCCTTCACGTTGCCGACGGTATTCTGGATCTTACCCTCGGCTTTGTCCGCCTTGCCCTCGGACTGGAGCTTGCTGTCTCCGGTCAGGTTGCCAGCGCCCTCCTTGAGGTCGCCTTTCATCTTCTTCATCGAGCCTTCGGTCCGGTCGTCGTTCATCTCATGCTCCTTGGCAGGAAAATGCCGACGCAATCGCCGGCAGGAACGTTACATCAACAGCATTAGGGAGAAACCGTCCCTGGTGAATCGAAGTAAGAGGCTGAAAACTGACATTCACAGCCAGATGGCGGGGTTGTGGCTTACCTCATGAACTGACGCTCTGCCCATGCCGGCAGGCGTGCTAGCGCCGGAGACTTGCGATTCCCAGCCTGCACTGGAGCGGCTATTTGAAATCTATGGGATGCATACCTTGGATCAAAGCGGCAGCCCTACTATCCGCATCCGCCTGGTCAGTTCCTGCGCCTTCGCGCAGCACGGCTCCCCGCGCAGGATGTGGCGGACATCTGCAGGCTTGGTGCTGAACTGATTAGCGGGCGATTGCACAGTGTAGCCGTGCCAGATCAGGGGCGGTTCCAAGTCTTCAAGACGCCGGGAGAGGATGCTCTCCTCCACTGGCACCGTAACCGGCCGCACCTGCGGCGGCTCCGGGTTTTAAACGGACCTGGAAAGACATGCAGGTCGCATAAAGAAGACTACCCGGTTTTCCCTTGCCAATCGCGAACGTTGATCCTACATACCACTTCGACCGGGCTCATCAAGACTGCACGGGTAGTAAAGCACCCCGATATCTCCGAAAGTAAATCTACTTTCGAAATTAACGGCAGTTCAACGCCTGGACTGCGACTCTCGATCTTGCGAGGTGCGGCGCAAGGCAGACCGTCCGGCTGCTGTGAACGCACATGGCTCGGATAGGCGGAGCAAGGAACAGGGGTGGAATGTGGGTACCTGAATGTCATCACCGCATAGTGCGCTTGACCTTCGACCAGGCATTCACGGCTCTCTGGGCCAAGGGCATTGAGGAGGATGTCGCACGGTTTGCGGCGGTCGAATTTATCACTGCGTATTTGTCCCGCAACCTGGCAATGACGCTCTCGGGATGCCGTCCTGACGAGTGTCGCCGCGTCCAGAGATCAATGATGGCTCGGATGGGGGGCTATTCCGAACGATTTGTCTCGCGTAAAACTTGATGATCCAGGCCAATACTGAAGCCTTGGTGGTCTGCGTTGTGATTGCCGGGGTTTCGTACTTGGCGGACATGGCCATCGCGTATGGGGCTGAGGCGAAAATCCGGGCCGATCTCAAGCAGGACAGGGTGGACGAGCGGATTCAGCAGCGCAGTACTCTGGCCCTGCGTCTGCAAGCCCGGCGGGAAAGCATGCTGCCCCGGCTTGTTAAACTCGAGGCAGAGGTCAAATCGGCACGTCGGCGCCAGTACATGGTGACCAAGCGGTTGGCCGACCTTTCCGCCGGCCGCTCCGCGCTGATCCGGGTTGTCGGCGAAGAGGAGGCTTTCGCGCGCCCTGAGCGCCCGGGGCGGCGTTTTGAAGCCCATCTGATCATCCGGCATGTGCAACGGGCCTTGCTTGAGCAGAAGGAGCACCCGTTCCTAGCCCCTTGGTGGGCGCGCTCCCAAAGGGTAGAGGTGTGGGCACTGTCGATCGCGGAGGCGAAAGCAGTTGTCGAGAAGGCGTTTCCCCCTGCAACAGGGTTCTACCTGATCGAGATTATGGAGCCGGAGGACGATACGAATTCCGCCTCATCAGGGCTCCCGACCAGGCTTGCAGCCCAATTGGACCAGTGATGATGGACGGGCTACCGTTCTGGTTCGGTATAGTTGCCAGCATCGCTGCTGCCGCACATATTGCCGATCTTGTCAGCAAGCGCATTCGCCACGCCAAGGCGCTCTATGCCGCGCGGCACCGCCAGCTGCAGGAGATCACGCACCAGATGCGGGACAAGGCCAAGATCACCCTGGCGCTCCGGCGCGAGGAACAGGCCATGGCTGCGGAGCTTGAAAGCCTGTCTCGCAGCATTCACACCGGTGAAGACGCTGTGGTCCAGCAGAAGAGCCAAGAAAGCCTGCTCTATGTGCTGGAAGAGAACAGGAATGCAGGCGATCAGGCCTTCCTAGCCCGGATCACGCACCGAGCCTTCGCCCGTGTGGCGCCAGCGGCTCCGCAGCGGGTGCTGGACAGCTGGAGCCAGGGCCGGCAGTTTCTGGTCTGGGGTGCGATGGCGCAAGCCGCCCAGGCGAAAGCCGCGATGCGCTATCCCCATGGTCGTGGCTTCACCGTCGGTGCTGCGGATGCCTACAAGGGCAATGCCGATGAACTTTGATCATCTCCACCCAATCCGCGCCGGGTAGGAGTGCGCTCAGTCCTGACGACATGGCGGCATCAGCGCACGGGACTAGTCCCTCCTCTTTGATGATCCTCGCAGGCTTGTATGATAGTTTCCAACTCTCTGGGCTTCCTTGACACCCCGCCACTCCGGGAGGGCTTCCGCTATTGGCAGTCGCTCTGCTCGCCTCAGGGGTTGCCACAGACCCAGGATCTGGATCCTGTCACGATGCCGATGGCTGTCCTGCCCTGGATGCTGCTCTATCATCGTACGAGCAGCGGCCGGTATCTCTGCCTGCGGATGGGAGCGGGTGCTTGCTGCGTATTCGGATATGACCCGACCGGGCGCCATATGGATGAGCTGCTGTCGTCAGAAATCTATGAGGGGCATCGCCGCCTTTTCGACGAATGTCTCCTTACGGCGCAGCCGGTCGGCTATGGCGGCCGGCTCAGCCTGCCGGGAGAGGAGCACATCCCGTACCGCCGTTTGCTGCTTCCGGTCTGCACTGCCCGGGTTGCCGACCATGTCTTCGGCCTGATTGTCTTTCCCAACCAAAACAGTGCAGCCCTGCCATCCCACGCCAGCCAGAGTGCAGCGTGGGAGGCGAGTGTCTGGCGATATGATGTCGGTGCCTGAATGCATCACGACGGTGCAGGCTCTGACGACCCATAGGGCGTTTTGTATTCAGAAGCAGGAGCCTGCAGCACCAGTAAGGTGGAGCGCACTGGCTCTTGCACCATCCGCATCCGCGACCACGAATGCAGTCTCCTCTTTCAGGGCAAGGGCTTCTGACCCCTTCCCGGAAAATGCCTCCAGTCAGATTGAGAGTCGTTCGGCATGATTGTTGACCCAAGGATGGGGAGTGCCGGTCGATGAGGACGTCGAAGTACACGGATGAGCAGATCGCCTTTGCCCTGCGTCAAGCGGAGCTGGGCACGGGGGTGGACGAGGCCTGAGCCAAGATGGGGATCAGCCAGGCGACGTTTTCCGCTGGAAGCAGAAGTACGACGGCCTGGGTCCGTCGGAGCTCAGGAAGCTGCGCCGGCTGGAAGAGGAGAATTGGTCAGCTACGGTGCCGTAAAGCGGACAATCATGCCCGGCACCGAACACCGGCACCATAAAGAGCTGAACAAGAGGGCCGAGAACAGCCATCAGCCGACCCGACGACGGAAGCGCATGATGAAGCGGTTCAAATCACCAGGCCAGGCGCAGCGGTTCCTGTCCGCTCATGAGCCAATCGCCAATCTCTTCCGCCGACCCGCTAATCTCTCCAATGCCGACCATCGCTGCCATCGGGCTCAGGCTTTCCTGACCTGGGCTGAGGTGACCGGGGCGGTCTTCAAGGTCTGAGAGAGAACGCATCAGCCCTCTTTGCGACCTACGGCCGGCAGGTTGACGGCACCGGTCCAGGCGTCCCGTTCGGCAAAAACCCGGCTCACCTCCTCCATGTGCTCCGTGCCCCAGGAACAGAGCGGCACGAGGGCCTCGGCCAAGCTGCGGCCCAGAGCGGTGAGGCTGTAGTCTACCCGCGGGGGAATCTCCTTGTAATCGGTCCGCTTCACGAGACCATCGGCCTCCAGTTCTTTGAGCTGCTGGATCAGCATCTTGTCGCTGACATCGCGCACCGCTCGCCGGAGTTCGCCATAGCGGTACGGGCCACCTTGAGCGAGGAAGTACAGGATCAGCGGCTTCCACTTGCCGGCGATGATCCGCAAGGTCGCGTCAAGGCCGCAGGTGAAGCCGGGCAAAGTCGGGGTGCAACTCGGCTCGGGCCGCGGGGGCTGCGGCGGTGGCTGGATCGGGTTTGAAGGATGTCTTGTCATTTTCCAGGGTACTTACAAAAAGGTGCATACTTGTTGTTAGGTGGGTGTGTCGCCAGCTCAGTGCAACCTCAATCAAGGAGCACATCATGAGCAGGCTTCAGGGCAAGACGGCGGTGGTGACGGGCGGCAGCAGCGGCATCGGGTTCGGGGCCGCCGAACGGTTCATCGAAGAAGGCGCCTTCGTCTACATCTTCGGCCGGCGGCAGGAGGCGCTCGACGCCGCTGTGGCGCGGCTAGGCTCCTCGGCGCGGGCGGTAGCGGGCTCGGTGACGGACCTGTCCGACCTCGACCGGTTGTTCGACACGGTCAAAGCCGAACGGGGCGGGCTGGACATTCTCTTCGCCAATGCCGGCACGGGAGCGTTCGCGCCGCTCGGGGAAATCACGCCCGAGCATTACGACCAGCTCTTCGATGTCAATGTGAAGGGGCTCGTCTTCACGGCGCAGAAGGGGCTGCCGCTGATGAAAGCGGGGTCGTCGATCATCCTGACCGGCTCGAGCACGGGCGTGATGGGAACGCCGCAGTTCAGCATCTATAGCGCGACCAAGGCCGCGATCCGCAATCTGGCGCGCAGCTGGGCGCTGGATCTGCGCGGCACGGGAATCCGGGTCAACGTGCTGTCTCCCGGGCCGACCAAGACGGAGTTGGCGCTTGAGGTGCTGGGCGAGGAGGGGATGGCTGCGCTCGGCCGCACGACGCCCCTCGGGCGCATGGGCGACCCGGCGGAGACGGGGGCGGTGGCCGCGTTCCTGGCATCCTCGGACAGCAGCTTCATGACCGGCGGCGAGGTGTTCGTCGATGGTGGACTTGCGCAGGTCTGATACCTGGAGCGTCTGAGCGTGAGGGCTTCGGTACCCGGGATCGAAGCCCTTCATGCGCTGTCTCCCTTGCAACCTGGTCTATGTCGCTGTTCTCCCAATGCAGCCGGAGTGGCCGGCGTGCACCGTCAAGTTGATGGCCCATGCGGGTAACCAGGAACGCACTGATGCCCAGGGAGTAGGAACGGGGTTGGCTTAAGCAGCCAATCGGCTACCAGCAATCTCCGTCCAGGCCGTGAAGCCCTGAGCGCGTGCGATACGAAACCTAGTAGCGGTGTGCTGGCTGCGGCGGAGGTGGAAAAGATTGCTAAGCCGGTCGTGAATAGACAGGAAGCGTTGCACCTGCCGAGGTGATTTGTAGCGCTTCATCTGGCCAAGCTTTGTGTCAGCGGCGTCCCGGAGGATCCGACCCAGTATGGAGGGCCGAAATCGTGCCGGAGGCCCTGATCGGCGTTTCTGTCCGAAGCCCCGCCGCGCGGGTGAAAGTGTCTATGAGGCTGGCGCAAATGCGGCCCTTATACAGTTCCGTCCCTGCGTCTTGGCGGCATAGAGCAGCCGGTCGGCTCGCCGCAGCAGCTGCTCCAAGGTTTCGCCGGTCTCCAAGGCGGCGACCCCGGCGCTGGCGGTGACTGCAATATGCCCCGGTCCGGAGACCGCGTCCTCGTCCAGGCGGATTGCTTCCTGCTCGATCCGCCGGCGCAGGCGCTCCGCTATGGCTCTCCCGACCTCCAAATCGCACCCGGGCAGGAGAACCAAGAACTCCTCTCCGCCAATGCGTCCCAGCAGGTCGATGCTCCGGATTTCCTCACGGCATAGAGTTGCGAACCGCTGCAGCACCCGGTCGCCGACAGGATGACCAAAGCGGTCGTTGATGGTCTTGAAATGGTCCAGGTCGAGCATGATCATCGACAGCGGCTCGCTCCGCTGCGTGGACTGGACAAGCTGCCGGCCGGCCAGTTCGAAAAGCCGAGCCCGATTGAGAACTCCGGTCAGATGATCGGTCGTGGCGAGCCTGACCAGCGCATCGGCCTCAACGTACTCGCCATGAAGGCGCCGGGCTATGAAAAGGTACTGGCGGTTCTTCGGCTCCGCATCGAGAACGGAGACAAGACAGTCCCCGCTGAACCGCTGCCCGTCCTGGGTCAGCATCGGGCCGGTGGAGAGATGCCAGCCCTGGTCCTGGGCCGTCGCGAAACGCTCCCGCATCTGATGGTCCAATTGGGGGCCTGGTGGGAAGATGACGCGGATCGGCATGCCGAGCATCGTTTCCTGCCTCCAACCGAGCAGGTTTTCGCCGGACCTGTTCCAGTCCAGCACCCGGCCGAAATCATCGACCGTGCAATGCATGTATCCGGTGGCCCCCTGCAGGATGGCGGCGAACCAAGCGTCTGTCAGGCGGGTCCGTTGCTCCTGGCGGACCAACTCCGAAATGTCGGTGAGCGTGCCGACATAGCGATGCGGGCTGATCTTCGTCACTGTGAGTGAGGCCCAGATCGTCCGTTGGGCGGGACCGAGGCTGCCGATATAGATGCGCCGGTTCTCGCATACAGAGCCGCTAGGCAGAGCCTGACTGCCCACCAGATGCGGCAGATCTGGAACACAAGTCTCCAGAATGCTGAACAGATTGTCCGGGTCGGCGCAGCTCGCCAGCAATGGCATCAGCAGGCGCGGCACTTCGGGATTGATAAGCTCGATGCGGCCGGTGCTGTCAAACTGGACGATGCCAATCGGCACCTGGTAGAGAAGCCGCAGCAGGCTTTCATCTGCTTCGCCCGACGCGGGAAGCTCGCATGGGGGCATGTCCGCCAGCATCAGGTCCGTCCAACAAGAACGAAACGCAAAGGTGCTGACGCCCGTTGCAGCAGGCGCAGCTGCACCCGGGTCGGGCGCATGCGCAAGGTCAGCACATAGGGAACCGTCTCGTCGAGCTCGGCCTCGCTCTCGAAGCGCTCAGCCACCATGAAATTGTTCATGCAAGGCGCCACCGCTGTAAACAGCGGCTGGCCCAACACAGCGCCGTGCGACAGCCCGGCAGCCCCAGCCTCGTACCGGTTGTAGAGGCGGACGAGACCGATCCGGTCGAAGCCGATCACGCCCAGCTCAAGGCTGTCCGGATCGATTGTTCCGTCGAAGAGCTGCTCTTTGAGACGGGGGCAGCCAATCAGGCTCCGCTCCGGAAGCGTCATCAGATCTCTCCAGGCATATCGTGTTGCGGCAGGGTCGGGCGCCAGCGGGTAGACAGGAACAGAGACGCCAATGCCGCGATGTCCGGCGACAGCGGGCGGTCGCGATCCAGCGGGAGAACCGTCTGACGAACCCTTGCCAGGAGCTCCCGGCTGGAGACCGCGAAGGCCTTTATTGAGCCTTCGGTCATCTCCATGGCCTGGGCCAGGGCGATTGCCTGGATCGCCAGCACATAGGCGGCAAGTTCCACCAGACGCGCCGTTCTGCGCGCCGCGATGGTGCCCATGGTGACAACATCCTGGTTTTCGGCATTGGTTGAAATGGATTGGATCGAGGCTGGAACGGCCAGGCTGCGCATTTCCGCCACGAGTGCCGTTGCCGTGACCTGCGCCCCCATCAGTCCGCTGTCCAGCCCCACGGTCCCGCCGGTCAGGAAGGCGGGCCGGCCGCCATTGCGCCGCGGGTCCGTAAGCCGTGCCAAACAGCGCTCGGCATGCACCGCGATCCCGGTCACGGCCAGGGCCAAGCTGTCCGACGCGTAGGCCACATGCTGGCCGAAGAAGTTGCCGCCGTGCAGAACATGACCATCCGCGGCAAAGATCAGGGGATTGTCGGTCGCGCTGACAAGCTCGGTTTCAACGATCCCGTTGTGATGGTCGAGCTGGTCCTTGGCTGCGCCGAACAGCTGGGGCAGGCAGCGGATTGTATAGGGGTCCTGGAGCAGGGGACGATTGTGCAAGACGCCGCTTTGGGCATCCACTTTTTCCAGCACGGGCGGTGGTTGCTGGGGTGCTTGAAGCCGGCTGCTGCTGCGGCACAGCCGCGCAAGCTCGGCATGGGCCCAGCGTTGGCCCGGATGCGGGCGCACCATCCCGAAGCGCGGATCAAACGCCTCGCTGTACCCGTGGAACAGCTCGGCGTTGCAGACGGCCATCTGGAGTGCGAGGTCCAGCAGGCGTCCGCAGCGGCTGCCGTTCAGCGCGGCGATCCCGGTCATCGCCGAAGTCCCGTTCACGAGGGCCAAGCCCTCCTTATGCCCCAATTGGGCGGGAATCAATCCGGCGTGTGCCAGGGCTTCGGCGCCCGCAACCCGCCTTCCGGCGACAAAAGCCTCGCCCTCGCCGATCATCACAAGGGCGACATGAGCCAATGGCGTCAGATCGCCGCTCGCCCCCACAGTGCCCATTTCCGGCACCACGGGCACCACATCCCGGTTCAGCATATCCAGCAGCAGCGCAAAGCTTGACGCCCCAATCCCGGAGTAGCCCTGGGCAAGGTTTGCGGCCCGCACGGCCATCAGGGCGCGCACCTGGTCGGAGGGCAACGGAGCGCCCACACCGCTGGCCAGATGGTAGATCAGGCCGCGCTGCAGCGCCTCGGCACATTCCGGCAGCACATGATGCTCGGCCAACGGCCCGTACCCGGTGGTCACGCCGTAAATCCGGCGGCGTTCCTCGACATGGCCCGACAGGGCTGCGCCGGCGGCGGCCATGCGCTCCCTCGCGGCAGGGTTGACTGTGACCGCTGCCCCGTGGGCGACGCGCTCGATCTCATCCAGGACAAGCGGTCCCCCAAGGTCGATTGCGCCTTCGCCTGCATGATGGCCGGGCATCAGCGCATCTCCGGGGACATAAGAGGATGCCAATCCGCGGCTTTTCCAAGCGGGGTGCGCGGCAATGCCTCTCCCACAGTCCAGGATTTCGGGCATTCGGGGATGGAAAGGCGCGTTTCCGCCCAGTCGCGCAGCTCGGCTGCAAAAACCGGCCCCGCGGCCTTGTCGCGCGGGACGATGAAGGCTTTCAGGCGGAGCGCACCCGGGCCGCCAAAGCTCCGGACAGCGGCATCCTGGACGCCGGGATGCAGCCGGAGCACGGCGGCAACGCGGTCTGGAAAGACGTTCACGCCTCCGACCTGCACGGCTCCGTCCAGGCGCCCGGCAACATGGAATTGTCCAGGCGAGAGCAGATGGATCTTGTCCTGCAAGGCGACAGCGAGGCTTGAGCCGGTGTGCGAAATCTCTGTCCCGTCTGCGCGCAGCTGCCAATATGGGAAGAGCTGATAGGGTTCATCGGCGCTGGCGCGCCATCCGATGCCTGCGGTTTCACTGGAGCCGTACACCTCCAGAATTTTGTCCAAACCCTGCGCTTCGAGAGCCCTGAACACCTCCAGCGCCAGCGGGCCCGTGGAGGTCACGGCTCGCACGCCGGGAGCGAAGCGTATTCCGGATTGCGCCACGCTGGTCCAGAGCTCAGGCACGCCGACGAGGAGATCGCCACTGCGGAGATCCGCCGCAACCCTGGCCGGTAGGCGCCCGCGCCCGTCCAGGATCGGAATCCCGAGCTGCTGCGGCAAAAGCGCCGTGAAGAGAAAGCCGTAGATGTGATGACTGGGCACAAGGCTGACGATGCGCCGGACCGGGCCGAGAATGCGCGCCAGGTGCTCCGTCTCCTCGAGCAAGCGGTTCAGACCGTGCTGGCATGGCTTCGGCTGGCCTGTGCTTCCGGATGTGCGGAAGGTGACTGTTTCGGCGTAGTGGCTGAGGCCAACCGCCGCGATATCGATCCACTCGGAGAGTTGTCGGCGCGCAAGGAGGAGGTCCTCAACGCCCGACCGGTGCAGATGCAGCGCCTCCGTCAACGCCGTCGCCAGCGTGATCAGTTCCAAACTGTCCGCACCCAGCCCAGCTGGGCCGATCTCGAGGTTCTCGGTCCGGTCCTTCAGCAGGGCGTCCCCGGCTCCCGGCCGGAGGCGTTGCAGCTCGCCCTCCACGAGATCCTTGACGAAACGACCAAGAATGGACCGGTTTTGCCACCAGCCTGGTGTCGCAATGTCAGCTGGTGCGGTCGTCATGCCAGCAGCTCCGGAATGCTTGATCCGGCGCCGCCCGCGATCCACGCCCCAAAGCCGTTGGTCTGCCGTTGAAGCTGTGGACCGTACAGAGCCGGGGTGCCAGAAAAGGAAAATCTTCCGAATCCGTACATGACGATTCCCACGCAAGGAGGAGCCCTGCCGGAAGGCCGGCCCGGACAAAGCAGACTGGCTGCACGGGTTGTGGTTGGAGATGCGGGCCGGACTATACCCGCTTTACAAAGACCCAGTAGCTGTCTCCGACCAAAGCCTTCTTCATGTGGACCTTCACCTTGGTCGGCTTCATGTTGTAGTCGAACGTGTATTCGATCATTGTATTGAGATTGCCCGCCTTCACGCCGGCATCGAACGCGCCCTTGAAGGCCGGCGTGTTTGTGCACGGAGCGACCTCGGTGAAGAAGTTCTTTCCGATCGCGGCCTTGGGATCGCGGCCGGTGATCGCGCCTTCCGCCGCATTGTATTGCAGAATTCGCCCCTGGGCATCGAGCTGAACGGCCCCGAAGGCCAGACCGTCAATGTCCTTGACGGACATCTTGGCCATGACGTTCTCAATATCGGCCTTGCCGAATTCCACAAGCTGCATGCCCCCGATCATGAACTTTCCTCCCGTTTAATGCCGCCAGCACGGCGCTGGAGTGGCCTGACAGCAAAATAGAGTTAGTTTTTCCCCATCCATACCCGTTACGTTTTAGACACCTAATACTTTCGATATAATTACTGGACGGGGGTCTGGCGCGATTCCCGACCTACTGCCATGACCTTGGGACATTGTGGGGACCTGTCTGGCCAACCGGTGAGGGTCATCAAGTTCGCGTTGGATGTGACGGTCCAGGCTCTGGCCCGGCAGCGCAGCGAGCACGTCGCCAGTCTCAAGGAAAGCGTTGCGGCGGGCGCGCACGAACTCAACCTCTCCATGGAGGAAATTGCCGCCAGCATGGTCCGGGCGAAGGACACCACGGATGGCGCCTCCGCCATGGTGGCGGGTGCCGACAGCTCGGCACAACGCCAGCACGATTACATCAAAAATGAAGGGGCAGCACCCGAGGGACAGACGGTCAAGGGCGGCGGGCCGAAGATGTTGCGCTACCTGCTCGGCAGGCGGAAGGTCTGGGGAGCGGCCCTCGGCTTCGCGGCCTATGGCTACGTCTTCTTCCTGTTCCTGACTTGGTTGCCAAACTAGTTGGGCATCAGCATCATTAAGTCGGCCGGGCACGCTGCCATTCCGTGGCTCTGCGGCACGGTGGCGGAACTGATCGTCGGCGGCTGGCTTGTCGACCGGCTGATCCGCCGCGGCGCGGACGAGGCCAAGGTGCGCAAGACGGTACTGATAGCGGGTCTGCTGGTGGGATTGAGCGTGATCGGCGCGGTCTTCACCAAGGACCCGGCCTGGGCGATCTTCTGGATCTCCCTGTCCCTCAGCGGCCTCTCCTGCGCCGCCCCGGTCTGCTGGACCGTTCCGGCCCTGATCACACCAAAGGGCGCCGGCGGCACGGTGAGCGGCATCACCAACGTCTTCAACAACATGTCCGGCGCTGCGGCCCCGGTGATCACCGGCTATATCATCAGCGGAACCGGTTCCTTCGCGCTGGCCTTCGCCTGCGCCGGCGTTGCCCAGCTGATTGGCATCCTGTCCTTCACGATGGTGCTGGGCTCCTTCGATCCTGTTCCGGACCCGGAATTCGTGAAGTCTCCGGAGGACGACCTGGACCGGCAGTCCACCGGCGTGTTGAGCCAGTCCAAGGCGGTCTGACGCCGGACCGGTAGACAGCAGGGGCGGGTCCGATCGGACCCGCCCCTTTTCGCGTAAGGATCGGGCAATCGCCCTTGTCGGTGCGGGGCGCTGTCAAGTTGCTGGCGCGATGGGGGATTTTGGCCCGCCGATCCGTAGTCGTCTCGCGGATCAGCCCACCTGGGCAAGGCCGGCGTCTACGCCCCAGGTGATAAGGGCGCAGCTGTGGGCGGCGCGGTACTCGAAGGCAGAGGTGAGCTGTCGACGCACCTGAAAGTGGTTGTGGATCAGGCTATGGGAGGAGAGGATCCGCTGGGCGTGGCCGGCGGATCTGAACCGTCTCATGTGCCGCTTGCGCCGTCGGGTGCGGGACTTCGCAGCGAGTATTCAGGCAGCGGCTCTGCCATGCTTGCCGTCGAGCTTCAACTCCCTTTTCGCGGCCGCGTATGATCTCAGCCGGTCGGTGATGATGACCCGCGGCGCAAAGCGCGGCGCTTTCAGCAGTTTGCGAAAGAAGCACTTGGTCGCCCTCGTGTTGCGCCAGCTCTGGACCAGGATGTCGAGGACGAGTCCGTTCTGGTCGATCGCGCGCTATATGTAATGCTTGCCGCGGATGCGGATAAACACTTCATCCAGGAAATGCTTGTTGCCCGGATTGAGCCGACGGCGCTAAGGGCGGCGGCGAAGTCCCGACCGAAATGCAGTCCCCCGCTCCCGGATGGTCTTGTTACCGACCTCAATGCCGCGCCGCCTGGATCAGCTCGACCTCGCGCGGGCTCTAGCTGAAGCAGTGGTACAGCATACGGGTTCGCTGATGATCTCGACCGTGAAGCGGATGCAGCAGCAGGGACCGGGCGCCGGCAACCTGACAGCTCCATTTGGAAAGGCTGCACATCGGCGCATCCCAGGGCGGGAGCAAATGGTTCATCTCCTCCGGGCAGAGACTGTTGACCCAGGCGGCGGGGCAGGGGCCTCTGCTGGACCGCCCGATGCCATCGGCAGAAGCACCCCGACGGCGAGGGCAACCGCCGAAGTCGCTCAGGGCTGCTTCATAGGGTCAAATCCTTGAGAGTTGCTCTCTTCTCAGCCCCGTTTCCGGCTCAGGTCCACAGGCTGGAGCAAGTGGGACCAAAGCTATCTGGTTCTTATTAGAACCTTACCTTTATGGCCGCCCGCGCGGAGCGAGGCTCCACCGGATGGAAATGTACGTCCGCAACAGAGGCGTCCTCGCCTGGCAATCGAGATGCGAAGTAGTAGGTTATGTCGTAATCGTTAGCATCAAACAGGTTGAAGATATCGAAGCTGAACTCGAACGCGCCGACTTTGTACGCTAGGCCGAGATTGACCAGGGTTGTTGCTCCCGAGCGCAGGGAACCGTCCTCGATCAGGGGCATGCTGCCGAAATGGCGCAGACGGAGGCTGCCGTTCAGGCCGGTGTCAAAAGTGGCGACGGCACCGACCCCAAGAACCTCTTTGATGCTGCCAGGGATTCGGTTCTCACCATCTGGTGCGTTTCGGAACCTCGCCCGCGTGGTGGCTGCAGATAAGTCGAGAGTCAACCAGTCTGCCAGCTGCCAGAAAGCCGCGACCTCTACCCCATAACGGCGGGATCCCAGGTTTGGTTCGGTTGTGCCGGCATCGCCCACGAACACCAGTTCAGAGTCCAGGTCGAGCCAGAAGGCGGAGAGTGTCACAAGCAGCGTTTCGGCAAGGCGGGTGCGGACACCAAGTTCGGCAGCTTCGGATTTTACTAGCGGTTCTACCTGGTCAACCGCCGCGCCCGTGGCGGGATCTATCGTCGTTGTCGCGCCGCGGACATCATTGGAGTGGAAACTCTGCCCGTAGTTACCATAAAATTCCGTCGCGCTTCCGGCGAGATATGCAATTGAAAGCTTTGGGCTGAGGATGCTGTCATTCCCATCCCCGCTATTTTCCCCCACATGCGAGGCAACGTCGAACCGGTAATGATCCGCGCGTATGCCGGTCATCGTCCGCAGCCGATCGGTCCAATTTGCCTCCAGCTCCACATAGCCTCCTATGCTGAATTCGTCCACGGCATCTTTACGGACCGTGGAGATCCTGCGGCGCGATACCGTCTGATACAAACCGACATGATCGATTTGATCGTGGCGCACATCCGTTCCGATCCTCACCACTGCCTCTCGGCCGACCAGACCGAAATCATGCGCATAGTCGGCGGAGCTACCCCAGATCGTGCGCTTATCACGCTGTTCGAATTCGTCTCCATTCACCGGATCGGTGAGAAAATAGGTGAAATTGGAGAACAGTCGGAAATCGTAGGCAACGGCATAGACGCTGGCCGTGAGACCACCAATTTCAATTTGTCCGGTTAGACTCGCTCGAGTGGTCTCGCCCCCCAGATCGGGGTCAATGAAGCCATATCTTGAGATGAGGCCTTGCTCCACCGCCCGCTCGGGAATCTGGTCACTCCCGCGCCAGTCCGATTGGTAGAAAGTACCGGCAAGTTCCATCCGCCCGCGCTCAAGGGGTATGGTGTACTTGATCAGGCTATTCACCTTTTCCAAGTCCTCCTCCAGCTTCCACGGCCCGTCGTATGCTTCCCCTTCGACTGCGAGCAGCAGGGTGGCCGGGCCGAGTCCGAAAGAGTCGGCAGCGATGCCGCGGTAATAGTCGTTGGATCCCACGGTTAGTTCCACAAATCCTTTTTCCAGCTGGTCATATGTTCGGATCCGGGCGGTACCGGCTGAGGAGAAGTCGCCGTTGGCGGCGTGGTGGGTTCCCTTGCTGTACTCAACCACCTCCACAAGCTCGGGAATAACGAAGTTAAGATCGAGGTATCCTTGCCCATGTCCATGGGTCCGGAGGTTGACGGGTACAGCGTCGAAATAGGCGGCGAAGTCCGTTCCATGATCCAGGTTGAAGCCGCGGAGGAAATACTGGTTGGCTTTGCCACTGCCGGAATGCTGAGTAGCGATAAGACCGGGTACAACTTCAACCAGTTCTCCCACGCGCATGATGGGCCGGGTAGAGAAGTCCGCATAGCCGATGACGCCCTGGGACGCCGCACTGGCCTTGCCGGTCAGGTCCAAAGCCCGTCCCCAGATGATGAGTTCATCCTCTCCCCCGTGCTCAAGCATCTGTGCGTGAGCAGTGGAAATGCTCATCCCTGCCAGGGTCGCCAGAACCCACTTTCTGGTTAGGATCGGTTCAAGTGGGAAGCTGAGTGCCGACGGCAGGGCCAATCGGCCTTTCACGCTGGATCTGATGAAGTCAGAGGGGATCACTGATGTGGCGCATGAGAAGGCAACGCTCATGGGCTCCTCCAGCCTTGATATGGCCCCGATATAGTAGGCGATCGGGCATGGCTGACCTGCCGGATTTTGTCGAGAAAGTGCGGTACCTCTGGGGCTGGGCCAAGGGCTGATGCTCTACTTTGTATGATCTGCCATTCTTCCCTGACCGGCCTGGACCGGGCGTGTGACGGCTTTCTGGAGCTACTGTCAACGTGCCGACGAGGTGATACGTTATGGTGCAGTAGTTCTTCGGTGGCCTTCCGAGTCAGCCCACTTGGGAAATGTCGGTCGCGGCACCATCAACTTCTTGGTCGTTGGGATTCCGTTGCAAAATTTGACGGAGGGCATCGGGGCTTTGGCTTCAGCCGATTCTCCGAGAGGATCCTGAAGGCGGTTCGCTGGTATCTGCAATTCCCGATCAGCTATCCCGATCTTGAGCGCATGCTGGCCAGCCGTGGAATCATGCTTGCCCACACCACCCTTAACCGCTGGAGCCGAACGAGTACAGGCGGATCGATGAGACCTAAAATCAGGTGAAGGGCTGCTGGATATCCCTGTACCGTGCTGCGGGATGCACGCGGGGCAGACCATCGACTTCCTGCTTAGCGCGAAGCGCCAAGCGTGATGCCGCGATCGCTCGGCCCTCTTCCGCAAGCTGTGGCAATGCAAGTACCTGAACAACAGCGCAGCGGCCAGCCACCGGTTGCGACGTTCTGATCATGGTCCGCAAAGGCCAGGTCGCTGCCATCCCCGCCAGCCTGTTCGGTGTCGTCGCCTGAAGCGGCTGAATACCCTGCTGTCGACATTTCAAAAACAGTGCCACATCCGTTGATGCATTTGCATCATCGGTTCAGGTATCACTTGCCCCGTTTGTCGCCGTGCCGGTGGTCGACATGATCTCGAATCCATTGGAGCAAGAAATCTGCGACCCGCAGATGGTTACGGTCCTGCATAAACATGTGAGTGTTGCCGTGCAGGCCGACATCCGGCAAGAAGACGACAGCCGCATCGCCTCCTTCCGCATTGATCCTCTCGGCATATTGGCGGCAGTCGCGCAAGGCATTTGCCCATATTCCGGACGTGTCCTCCTCGATAAAATCACCGAAGACGACAAGGGTTGGGATTCTAGCCAGCGACTCATACTCCTGATCAGTTAATGCTGTGGCCGCACAGTTGCCGGGCTCCAGTGAGATCAGCCCTTTTATGTCGTTGGTCGCGTTCTCCGACAAGGCCGCACGTTGCGGAAAGAACCCCGATTGCGAATGTCCCATGAGAATGGCGCCGTTCAGATTATCGGACAGTGTGGCAAGTCGCGCCCAGGTCGGATTTGGCGTCGGTAACCAGCCTATCAGATCAGGCACCATCTGCTGGAACAGTTCGTCAAATCCATCCTCCGGAAACTGCTGACCGGGGAAAAGTTGATCATATTCAGGGCCAAATCGAAAGATCTGCCAGGCCCGCTGATAACTAGCTTGGTTGATGCGCGGCAGGTCGGAGAGAGGACGCTCTCCGGCCCTGACCTGCTCATAGATGGTGGCATTGAAACCAGACCGTCCGCGGCCAACCTGGTCGGGTACATAAACCGGATAGCCTTTGCGCACGAAGTACTCGTCCCAGCCCATGCGCCCGTCCGGGGTGGTCTCATAGGTCTTTCCGGTCAGGCAGCATCCATGCAACATAACCACCGGCAGCCTGCGTCGCTTGGTTGCGGGGATCATGTACTCCACATACATCTGCCCCACGGTGATATCGTCGTCCGGCCCGCGCGACATGGTTTCGCCGCCCACAAAGAAGCTGCCCTGGTCTTTGAGGATAAGCGGCGAGTGGCCACGGCCTTGGTTGCTGCCCCCCTTTGCTTCTACGCTTAGGGGGGCAGCCGCCATCAGGCAGAAGGCTGAAACGGCGGTAAGGACCCCTGTGATGGACCTACGCATTCCTGTGTCCTCCCGAATTGTGACTTCCCGGAAAGCCGGATGCTCATCAGCGCTCGCGGTTGAGCGTGATTAGCGGCAACATGAAGAAACCGGCGCTTTCTTGCGCACCAGCGCTGCAGATCTGTGCAGCTCGAGCAAGACACGGCAGTCTGCCAACACAGTATGCCGCATCTTTGGAGAACATGCGGCGTGTTGAAGTCGCATGTGAACTTACCGTAGCAGGAGTGCTACCCGTCCCCACAGGGACATAGGCATAATCACATCTGCTATCTTGAGCATCTTCAGAATATCAAAGAATGCGCGGAACTTTTCACATCGCGCTCTATGGATAAGCACGGGATACTTACATATTTGCGTAAGCCCACCCTCTTAGGGTGCGCATAGGGTGCGGATGTGAATATAATTGCGGGGTGATGCGGCTTTTGCGGCCGAAATGATGGACATTTCGACTGGTTCGACCCAGCGAGCGTGGAGAATGCATATTTGTTTGTATGTTTTTGACGGCCTGCACCTGCTTCTATTGACAGGTTGCACTTGGCGTCTTGCAGCTACGGTAGAAGGAGGCCTGACAATGTTGTGTTCTGGGCATTGCCCCAGATCGGGGAGAACGGAGATCGTATCATGTGCCAAGGGCTGCCAGGAAGCGCAGCAGTAAGAGCTTGCTTGAGCAGTTCACGTCGGAGGTGACGTCTCAAGCGATGCGCTGCTATTTGCAGGATGGTGCCAGAGCGGAGAATGGCCACGCCCTCTTCGTACCTCGCAGTAGAGCTTGCAAGCCCCGAGTGTGGCCACGGATTTCGCAAAGAACCAATCACAGCAGGCCCGCGTCGGACGGCGTAGACCGAATGATTGCCACAGCTTGCTTGTACCCCCATCCTGTCCAGACTAGCCTGCATCGAAGATCGTCAGATTCCGCGCCTGTGGAGAGAGTACATGATCGGGCACATAATCCAGGCGAACCGATTGAAGATTCTTCTTGGCACAGCTTGCATCGCGCTTGCGTCGATCATCGGGCTGCAGATTGGGACAGACGAGAAGAGGCCTGTGCGAGCGGCGCCGGTGCAGGTCGTTGAAGAGCCGGAAGATGAGGAGGCGGTGGAGATCGAAGTGGCTGACTTCGATATGAACCCGCGGTCAGATTATGATGAGGTGGTCGAGCGCCCGCTGTTTCACGAAAGCAGGCGACCAGTCGTGGCGGAAGAGGCTGAACCCGCGCCCGACGTGGCGCTAAGTGCGATCCGCTTGGTCGGCATCCTAGATATGCCACCGACAAAGGTCGTCCTGATCGAGAGCGACGGATCGCCCCGCATCGAACGCGTTCCGGTCGGCGAAAAAATCGGTGCCTGGTCCGTCGAGGAGATCGCACGCGACCGCGTCATCCTTGTCAAGGGCGAGCAACGGTCCGAAATCAAGATCAAGGACCGGGCACCGCCACCGGTCCAGGACCAGAGGCCGCCCCCGCGCGCCAAAAATGAGGTTGCGTCAGTGCCGCCGACCGGGGCTCAACTCGGCGCTGAGGTGCAGTCGAAACAACGCTGATGCCAAACCCGCTTCGACAGGAACAGGGGTTCGCACTCTTACTCGTCCTGTGGACGCTAGCCCTCGCATCCGTCGTGCTGGTTGGCTACGCGATGAACACCCGCAGCGAACTCACGGTGGCCAAGAATCAGATCGCAGCCGCCAAGGCCCGCTTGTTGGCTGATTCCGGCATCGAGATTGGGATACTTGGGCTGATCGGAGATTTTGGAGATGGCCAGCCCTGGCCGCGCGACGGCAAGGTACAGGAGTTCGACTTCGAGAACGGCACCGTCTGGCTCAGTTTGCAGGACGAGTCCGGCAAAATCGACCTGAATCAAACCACCGACGAAGTTCTGGCGGCTCTCTTTGCCCGGCAAGGTCGAACCGATGGAGATGCGGCCGTCGCGGCCGTCAATGCATGGCGACAAGTGCGGCGGAGCCAGTGGAAGCAAGCATTGGGTGGGCGGATCATCGATGAAGAAATCGATCTTCCAGCCTTCCTCGACGTTGAGGAGCTCCGTCAAGTGCCTGGAATAACTCCGGAAGTCTATGCGCGAATACGGCCTTTCCTCACCATCCATTCCGGTATGGCGACAGTAAATCCGCTGGTTGCCCCCGCGGAGGTGCTGAGGGCCCTACCTGGGATCGATGTTGATCAGGTCGAGGCGTTTCTCGCCAGTCGCGACGATTATGATAGCTGGCTCGACGCCCCGGACGCACAGGATTATCTGGCGGACACTGAAGCGGGCGCGGTAACGATTCAAGCTGTTGCTGTGGAAAGAACCGGGGCGCGCTTCGTTCGAGAAGCGGTCGTGGCGGAAGGGGAAAGCGCTACGCGTCCTTACCGAATCCTAGAATGGCGCACCGTGCCGGACGAGCCAATCTCAGGCACGGAATAGACCGATCCAGGTTGGCTGGCCGAATGGCTCGGCACGCGCGCAGCTGTTCAGGACCCGGCACATGCATCGACTTGTTTCCGGGTAGCTGGCCCGTCGAACACGCCGTGTTTCATTCGACGCAGCAGCCGGTTGAGCACCGGAAGTGCCGCTCTGCTGGACGACCTGACCAGTCTGGCGGAGATCGAGGGCATCTCTGGAGGATGTGGCCAAGCAGAGGATAGGGCCTGGTTGGAATGTCCACCTCTGTCACAGGTCCAAGGCTTGCACAGCAATGCCCGCCTGCCTTCACCGGCCGTGGCGCGAAATTGAGCGGTGGTCGCACATCTCTGTCCGAGCAGATGTCGGCCCATCCTTATCCGACGGAGAAAAGGCACAGCAACCTCTACAAAGCCGCGCCTTACCACGTGCCATATCCATTTTCACCCTGAGCGCCCTGGTGTTTATGTGCCTACTGAGTAGCCATCCAAGCGGTATGTGGAGCGTAATCAGAGTTGAGTCGCTACGGTGCCAGTCAGGACACCGCAGCAGCTTTCATTCAAGGGGGACTGCCACTGACTGGCGAAGCCGGTGGATGCGCATTGTCGCGCACCCACCGCGATTCCACCGCACCAGGACAGGCATGCGGACTAGTATCGGTCCTTCTTTCCGCCCTTGCCGTTGTGGAAGAGGCGCAGGTCTATGGAGTTTGCCATTGCCTCGTAGCCAGCATCGCTGGGATGGAGATTGTCGCCGCTGTCATATGCCGGCAGCAGGCGGCGCGGGTTCGCGGGGTCACGCGTCACCTTGTCAAAATCAATGACGGCGTCGAAGGCTCCACTTGTGCGAATCCAATTGTTGACGGCCTGACGCTTGGCCTCGCCCTCCTCGCTAAAGTAGCCGGCCCCCTCGAAAGGTGTGAGGGTTGCGCCATAAATTTTCAGGCCCTTCGAGTGCGCACGCTCGATCAGCTGGCGGTATCCAGCGATAATGTCTTCCGCGTTTACTTCCTGATCGGGAAGGAATTCGGAGAAGCCGATGTCGTTAATGCCTTCGAGCACAACAACATACTCAGCTCCGGGCTGGGCCAATACATCCCGGTCAAAACGCGCCAGCGCGTTGGGACCGATGATATCGTGCAGCACGCGATTGCCGCTGATGCCGGCATTTGCCACGGCGCGCTCTGGCCCCTTATTGTTCACATTGAGGCGCTCAGCCAGAACGTCGGGCCACCGGTTATTCTGATCCGTAGTAGCGGCGAAGCCGTCGGTGATGGAGTCTCCTAGGGTCACGATGGTCGCGGCATCCTCTTCAGCCGTAACCTGGACGCCGGTAAGAAAGTATCGGCTTCCAGTCAGCTCCGCTCCCTCCATCCTGATGGTCTCGGTTGTGTCTCCTGCGGCGATGAAGGATGTTTGGCGGCCGAGCAGGTGAGCCGTTGCTGGACCAGTCTGCTCCGGCAGATACAGGCTGACCGCGAGGCTTGCCAGATCCGGAATGGTGAGGTCGACAGGATCGCTAAGTACCGGTGCTCCGGGCGGAATAACAGTGGAGGTATTTCCGCCGAAGGTGAGCTGGCGCAGGCTCCCTTCCCTTATCCCGGAACCGACCTCGTGCAGCCCGATGCTGGCGGCGCCGATCTTCAGGGGTTGGTCTCCGATCTCGTTGGAGACGCGGATGCGAACCTGCGTACCGCCGGCGCTGACCCTAACGACGTGCCGGATCGTCTGATTGTTGAAGGTGTGCGGCTGTTCTTCAGGGTTCAAGCCGATAACAGACGTCTGGGGACTGGCGTACCAGGTACTGACCCAGTGCTCGTCATGCCCATAGCGGCGGTAATCGTCGCGAGCAAATGCGCCGTCGGCCGGCGGCATGGCCATAATTGCTAGCGCTAGCGACGTGGTCGCCAGCCGGAGCAGGCCGCGACGGCTTAACCAGCCGGTTCGCGAAGTTGGGGCAGACTGCGTATCTTTGGTTCGCATAAGACGTTCCCCCGATTTTCGTTACTAGGATGCACGAAGGCATTCCGGCCCTATAGAGAGTCCGGTTGCTAAGGGCCCCGCGGAGCCAGCGATCGCCGCGCCCTGACATGTTGGGCACCAGCGTGATAAAGGGCTACGATGGGGCGGACGCCGCTAGTCATGGCGACGGGACGGCTCACGATGGTGATTGCGCGCGAACAAGTCCAAGGGAATGAACTCACTCATCGCCCTTATCCCTTCGTCGTCGGAATGCAAATAATCGCCGCTGTCGGTGCCCCAACTCCCGTTCCAGCGACTATCGCCGCCGGGAAAGCCTCCATGAAGGCGCTCCCGGTCGCCAGATTGCGTGGCAACCGGGACAGAGGTTAATACAAATGTTTGTGCGGCGGCTCCCGTGACAAGCAATATGTGCCAACTGGGCGTGGCCAAACCAGCGGCGAAGCGAGACCGCGAATCTTTCTTCATTTGTATTTCTCCAAAGTATCTATCTGCTGCGAGCGGAATTTTGAGAGAGAAAAAACTTTCCCAGCACCAACGCTGAGATCGGGATACTTATTGCGGGGGACAAGCCTGGTGCGCGGACAGATGGAAGATGCATCAGGCCGCCCTCTTGTTCGGGAATGGCTGGAAGCCCGGCAAGCACGATTATTGGACAGGACATAGGGAATTTAGCTGCTCTGATATCCTTTGGCTCAGCCGGAGTTCCCAAGGTTACTCGCCCGTCCGGATCGAGCGCGCATTATTCCTGACGGATATAAGCTGCCGTGACAGGCTTCGACGGGAACAGCCCACCTATATCGCTGCCGTCGCCTGAGCCGCGCCTCCGCTGTCGGCCGATCCAGAATCGAGTACCCGATATGGCCATAACGGCAATTCCGAGCGGCAGTGCAATCAAGATGATTGCCGCGATATCCACATCCGGCCACTGGACATATTCTAGCCCAGCGAAACGTTCGAGCATCCAATGCCAAGCCGTATGCGCAACGAGCGCCGACAACAGTGCGATGCAAGCGCGGCGCGCCCGTTCGCCGTTAAAGACCAGAGATAGAACAGGCAGCACGAGTATCAGGAACAGAACCTGGCCAAGCTCGACGCCGACATTGAAGGAAACCAGCGATAGCATGACATGGCTTCCCGCGAACTGCAGCTCCTCGCGAAGAAGGAATGAGAATCCGAATCCGTGCACAAGGCCGAACAGACCCGTGACGACCCAGCGTCGGCGACGCGCCGTATCCGCCACATCAGGGAACCAGGCGCTGACGATGTTCTCCGCGGCCATGTAGACGATGGAAAGCGCAATCAGGGCTTCAATCAGCGGCGGAAACCAGTTGCCGGACGGCGCGATGCCGAATGCGGCAGCCACCAGCGTGACGGAATGCCCGATGGTGAAAGATGTGACCACCGCCAGAAGCGGCCAGAATTGGCGCAACCGGAACGGCAACGCCAGGCAGAGCAGAAAAAGGAGGTGATCAATTCCCTCGAGAATATGATGAAATCCAAGGGATACAAAGCTGCCTGCGGCATAACGCCAGCTTGGGTCGAGCGGTATCCAACGCTTGTCGCCATGGATCTGAAGAAGGCGTGCGGGCCTGCCCGGCGAGCGGAATTCTACGAACATTTTCATGCGCCCTGACAAGCCGAAGGCGCTGTCTATGGACAACGCGAATTCCGACCGATCGGACTGGATCGGATAGTTCAATAGGACATCAAGATAACCCTGGTTCCAGAATACATTTGTTTCGGGCGGCAAGGCCGGACCGCGAATGTGGTCCCTGGCCTGTTCAAAACTGGTGAAACTATCTTCGGAGGGTAGAGAGATACGGCTTTGCGCATGTATTGGCGTCAGTTCGACGCTGTTCTCATAGAGAGAAAATTCGGTCGCCGTGGCGCGCATAGCCTGATCCAAGCCGGTCTGGAGCTTGGGCAGGTCGAGATATCCTGGCCCGCGCTTGGGCAGGCTCATGCCTTCCATCACGGCTAGCGGAATTCGGTGCATAACGGTAAGAGAATTGCCTTCCGGCTTAACGTAGGACCGAATCAAGATTTCGTCTGGGATATCGTGAGCCGCACTTGTCTTCGCGAGGCACAGCGAAGCAAGAACAACGCAAAACAGCAAGGATAGATGCCATTGCTGGAAAAGGATTCTATACACTATTGTCCTCCCCGCAGATGCAGGCCCTTATTTGGATTTTTTGGGCGCGTGCCGCAGAACGGCCTGGCACCCAAGTGCCAGGCCGTATTCACTCATTATTTGTTGCTCGTGCGGCAGCCACGTGAGCCGTAGCGCAGAAACTTCTGGGCTCTCTTGCCGGTATCGACTTCGGCCGTATACATGTTGCCGTCGGAGTCGGTTGCGACGTTGTGAACCCAGTGGAATTCGCCGGCATGCCGACCGTGCCGCGAGAAGGTGGAGAGAAGCTCCAGGCTCGTGCGATGCAGCGTGTCGGCATATTGATTGGTGCCGTCCACATTGTGCAGGCAGCTCTGCCGCCGGTCGGAGGAGGTGTCGAGATCCCAAACAGACCCGTTCCCCAGCGTGTCAGCACGAATGTATTTTTCTGTGACGAAGCCGCAAGTACCTTCGTTTCCGTTCTGGTTGGTACATGCCCGTCCGACTTCGTTCTTTTTGAAGACCTGAATGCGGTTATTCACGCGGTCGCACACATAGACGAGATTATCGTCAGTGATGCGCACGCAGTGCACTGGGTTCCGGAAATAGGGGATGATCTGTTCCCCGCGATCATTGGCGTAGGGCCCAGCATCGTCCGAAGCCGCGTCATTGACGGGATTCTGCCCGTAAGCGCCCCAATGCCGCTTGTACTCGCCGGTTTCGGCATCGACCACCACGATGCGATGGTTGCCATAACCGTCGGCGATATAGAGCTCATTGGTCTTGGGGTCGACCTCCATATCGGCGGGCAGGTAGAGACGCGGTGTTCCGTTGTCAGCACCGTTGGTGTCGTTGCTGTCCGGGCCAACGAATCCGGGCTGGCCGACCCGCATCAGGAACGTACCATCAGCGGAGAATTTGAGCACATGAGAGTCTGCCCCATGCGTCCCGGCCCACGGGAAACCACCTTGCCCGCTGCCATTGCCGGCGATGTAAACATTGTCATTGTGATCAACGTAAATCCCATGCTCGCCGGCCGGCCAGACGCAGCCTTCGTCCTCTTTACAGCGCCCGCCGATAAAACCTGGATCGGCCGGGCCACCCCAGGCGCGAAGCAGATTTCCCTCGCGGTCGAACTGCATCACGGCAGGGGCCGGATTGCAGCAATCCGCTAAGGGCCCGTTCGGACGCGGGTGTCCCAAGGCACTGATAGGAACGCCTGCATCGTTGGTGGCTTCCTCTCCGGTAGTGGGATCGGTGTAAGCGCCCATGGCCGCCGCCTCGTCGCTGGTAAGGCTGCGGGCACGCTGGACGATCCAGATACGATCGCGCCGATCTACCGCGATGCCGCCAACCTGGCCCACTGTCCATTGGTTGGGCAGTGCCTTCGGCCATCCCGCGTCAACGACGAAGTTCGGAGCGTTGCGGATTGCCCCATCTTCCGGCAAGGTGCGATCCACCAGTCGTTTCAGCGAGTCCAAGACATCACTGAAATCGAGCCCTCCGCCGCGCACCAAGCCATAGTGGCGCGAGTCCGTTGACTCCGCGAATGCGGACCCGGCGCTCATAGCGTTGACCGCCAGGAGCGCAGTAACTGTAGCCGCACGCATAAGCATGCTATTTTTCATCATTTCCTCCCATAGCGTTTCTGTAGGCGGACCTACAGTCTTGCTTACCCGACGCAGGGCCGATGCGTGGTGAAAGCGCGCCACGGAATGGTCCCGCGGGATGTTGGCATTCAAGAGATTAAATCGGATGCTCGGGACCGAGCGGCAAATAACTGTTCCTGCTCCCAGAGCAACAGAAACTCGTATGCGGCGGCCCTCAGCCTAAAGTGCGAGAGGCAGTCATGCTGAAAAGCACCTGCACAGTCGCAGGATATGACTATCGGACCAAGTTCACATGTTAGAAGGCGACGATGCTGCTGTCAAAACCTTTAAGTAAAGGAATCGAATCTATTCAGAGTGGGCGTGTAGAAAACGGAGGATGACTTTTGTCGTTAGCGTCTCGCCATGAGTCGTTTGCGAGGCAGGGCGGTCGCATAAATATACGATAGAATCTGGTTTCCCCGCCCCTTTCTGGCGGCGAGCAGAAGGCAGGGTTGATCACTTTATCTTGAGATACGGGGCGCCGCCAACACGGAAGGAAGCACATTCCCATCCGCGTCGGCCATATCTATCCGGACAAGAAGGGGCAGTGCTGTGGCGTCGCGCCAGCTGTTATGCCAGCTAAGGCCCGCTTCATCCCTAACTCGCCCAAAATAGGCGAAACGGACTGAGATGATGCCGGCATGAAGGACAGTTTCACGTTCCGCTTTCCCGGGCGGCAGGCCGGTGTAGGGCTGCCAAGTAATGACGAGACCCCGCTCGTTCGCGGTGACAGCGTAGACCTGCAGGCCACCGGCAGGCACGCTTTGCGGAGCCGGCCCGACAAAGGACAGATGGTCTGCGGCGCCGTCAAAAAGGATGATGTCGCCCGACCATGAAATCGGAACGGCAGGATCGGCAGCGGCAATTCGGGTCCGTAGAAATGATTGGGCTGCCGCCAAACGACCGGCACCGTCGAGGCGGTCGGCATAGCGTCCGACATGATTGGTCGCCAGTTGGAAGGCTGCCGCGAGGACAACCCCGAGCAAGGACAGCAGCAGCATCGCAACCAGGAGCTCGACCAACGTAAACCCCTGTTCCCTTGGATCAGTCCAGAAGGGCTTGTTCATTCCGCGGCCCCTGACATAAGGGCGGAAAGGGTAATGTTTCGCTGCCGAGGACCTTCCGACCAGAGCACTGAAACAGTGACCAGATAAGGGCGCAAGCTTGCATCCTGGGGCTGGGGCAGGAAGTCCCAGAGCTGGACCTTGAACCTGCGCTCATAACGACTATCGATCTGCTCGATATCCTCGCCCGGAACGAGATGTAGGCGCGCCCGATATAGCTCAAGACCGGATTCTGCCAGGAGAAGAGCGCGGCTGGTGTTCTCGGCCAGCGCGCCTGCCCGCAGGCCAAGCGAGAACAGGCTCTGTAAAGGCAACAAAACGACCATCGCCACGACGAGGGCGACCAGCACTTCGACAAGGGTGAAACCGCGCTGCCACGCCCTAGTTTGCACGCTCCACCTGTTCCCGGATGGTAATGCCGCCGTCCAGCCAATCCACCAGGATGTCATAGGCGACATCTCGAACTGCCAAGGTGATGCCGCCGCCGCTGGAGCTACCATCCGGGTAGAAGCGAATGGTCGCCGATCCCTCCAGAATCTGCTCCTCCGCTGTCCGCACGCTCATCGCTAGCCCAGGAGGGAGCATGTTGCGGGCCTCGCCCTGCGCCCAGAACGAATTGGTGGAGAGGTCGGCATGGAAATACCGGCTATGATTGGCAATCAACGCTTGGCTCCTGGCCTCGCGCAGGGTTGCGGCAATGTCGTGGGCGGCATTGAGCAAGTCTCTGCGGCCGGGTCCCATCGACAGGCTGGGCAGTGCGACGGCAAGCACAGCTCCCACGATGGCGAGCACCACCAGAAGCTCGACCAGGGTAAAGCCTTGCTGCCGCCGCATTTCCGTTCACCTGCATTTACCGGCCCATCACGATGTCCGCATCATCGCCGGAGCCGCCGGGGGCGTTGTCGGCGCCAAGACTGAAGATTTCGTATTTGCCGCTCTGGCCGGGCTGACGGTACTGGTACGGGCGGCCCCAAGGATCCTGCGGCAGGCTATCTACCTCCAGATACGGCCCGTTCCAGCCCGAGACGCGCTGGGGTGCCGCCATCAGCGCGTCGAGTCCCTCTTGCTGCGTCGGATAGCGCCCAACATCAATCACGAACATGTCCAGAGCCGTTTGGAAATTGCGCATTTCCAGCTTGGCGGTGTCGGTCCGCGCCCGGCCCAAATATCCGAGCACGCGTGGGGCGGCCACGGAGGTGAGCAGGCCGAGAATAACCAGGACCACGAGCAACTCCACCATGGTGAAGCCCTCCTGTCCGCATCGCCGAGCCGCAACGTTCCTAGCGTCGGTCCGTAGCATGGATATTCCCCCTGATCACATGGTTATATCGTAGACGCTGAGCATGGCCGTCAGAATCACCATGATCACGCCTGCCACGACCAGACCCAGCGCGATCGTAATGGCAGGCGTTAAAAGAGCCAGGGCGCGATCAATAGCGCGCTTTGTATCCGTTTCTAGAATATCAGCCAACTTGAGCAGCATCTCGTCCTGCCGTCCGGTCTCTTCACCGACCCGGAGCATATGGCTCACCAGGGCCGGAAAGACGTCGGTTCTGCGCATGGGTTCGGCGAACCCGCGGCCAGCGCGCACCTCATTGGCGACTGTATCCAGCGCATCGGCAAAGACCCGGCTACGCGTCACGTCGCGGGTCAACCCGATCGCCGCCGGAAGGGCGACACCGTTGCGCAGCATGGAACCGAGCGCACGACAGATATGGGCAGACTCTGCTTTGGCGGCCAGTTCGCCGACCACGGGAGCGGCATAGAGCCGCCGCTCCCAATTTACGCGAGCCGTGGGATTCCTCAGGTGACGCATAAACACCAAGACAGTGATGAGAGGGACGAGCATGATCGCCCACCACCACTCATTGATGAGCTGCGAGAATGCTAAAAGATTGGCGGCAGCTCCTGGAAGGGCGTCCCCAGCCTGCTTAAACATCGGCTTGAAACGGGGAACAACCGCACCGAACAGAATAAAAAGGGATATCAGGCAGGTCAGGGTCACGACGGCCGGATATATGAGAGCCGACTTGATGTGTTCGCGGGTTTCTTGCGCCCGTTCAAGATAAAGAGCCAAGCGTTCGAGCGCAGTATGCAGTTGTCCTCCGGCCTCCCCGGCGCGCACCATGCTGACATATTGAGGCGGGAATGCGCTGGGTTGGGCTGCCATCGCATCGGCGACGGAGGATCCGCCGCTTACGCTATCGAGTATCTTCCCCAGGACGGCGCGCGCGGCCGGGCGTCGGGCGGCTTCGCGTAGAACGGAAAGAGCATCGTCCAGGGCAAGACCGGCGTTGAGCAAGGTGGCCAGTTGAGCCGTTAAAGCCGCCAGCGCCGTGGGCGAAAGCCTACCAGCACGCTGCAGCGTGATACGCATCGCGGGCAGCGCGGCTGAACCTGCTTCCTCAACGCGGATCGGGATTTGACCCAACGCGTGCAGCCGGTCGACCACCGCTGCACGCGTTTGCGCGTCGATCACGCCTTCCACCGTTTCTGTGCCGTTCTGAACGGCCATATAGCGGAACCGCGGCATGTCAAACGTCCCTGGTCACCCGTAGGACTTCCTCAATGGTGGTGATGCCATTCAGGGCTTTCAGCACACCATCCTGATACATGGTGCACATCCCTTCGGCCACGGCAGCCCTGTGAATATCCAAGGCCTCGGCCCGCTTCAGAACGAGGCGACGGATCTCGTCAGTCACGACCAGCACCTCGATCAAGGCGATCTGGCCATGATAACCGCTGCCGTGGCATGCCGGGCAGCCAACCGGCTCGTACAGTAGAATATCGCGGTTCGGGGATGACGGAAAGCCCATGCGACGCGCCAGCTCTGGCAGGACCCGCTTTGGGCGACGGCAGCCCGGGCAGAGCTTGCGGACCAGACGCTGGGCCGTCACGCCGGCCAGAGTCGAGGTCACCAGGTAGTCCTCGACTTTCATGTCCAGCAACCGGGTTACGGAACCGGCGGCGCCGTTAGTATGGAGGGTGGAAAGCACCAGATGGCCCGTCAGGGATGCTTGGATGGCGACCTGGGCCGTCTCCAGGTCGCGCATCTCGCCCACCATGATGATGTTGGGATTATGGCGCAGCAGCGTGCGCAGCACCTCAGCAAAGGTCAAACCGATCTGGGACTTCACCTGTATTTGGTTGATGCCGTCAAGCTGGTACTCGATAGGATCCTCGACGGTGAAGATCTTGCGTTCGGGCCGATTGAGGCGCTGCAAGCTGGCATAGAGTGTCGTGGTTTTGCCGCTGCCGGTCGGGCCGGTGACCAGAACAATTCCTTCGGGCTTGTCGAGCAAGGCCAAATACCGGTCTAGCGCGTCCGGCGCAAAACCGAGCGCACTGAATTCACTGACCAAGCTCTCGCGGTCAAGAACCCGCATGGTGATGGCTTCGCCATGCAGCTGGGGCACGGTGGCAACCCGCAGGTCGTAGTCCTTGCCGCGGACAGCGATACGGATACGTCCGTCCTGCGGTAGGCGGCGTTCAGCGATGTTCAATTTCGCCATGATTTTTATGCGCGAGGCCACGGCAGCGCGCAAGCGGGCGGGCGGCGGTTGCACCTCTCGCAGAGCGCCATCCACGCGATAGCGGACGCGCAAGCGGTCATGACAGGGTTCAATGTGAATGTCCGAAGCCCGACTTTCGACCGCGCGGGAAATAATTGAATTAACCAGCCGGATCACAGGGGCTTCGCTTGCGAGGTCGCGAAGTCGCCCGACATCATCGTCCAGCCCATGATCCTCGCCGCCGAGATCGTCCATGATCTCATCCACCGCATCCTTGCCGCCGCCATAGAGCCGGTCCAGGGCGATTTCCAGGTCGGAGGGCGCGGCGACATGGATCGAAACGGGCTTGCCGGCCAGGAAGGACATGGAGCGGGCGGCAAAGGCATCCAGAGGGTCCGCCATTGCCAGGATCACTCTGTCAGGCTCATTGCCAATCGGGAGTATCCTGGACTTGCGCAAGAACTTCGGACTGGCGGCCTCAAAGACGGGTTCGTCGGGAAAGCTATCGGGCAACGCCAACGGTATATTGAGTTCTTCCGCGCAGGCCTGGGCGACATCGCGTTCCTGTACGAGGCCAAGGCGGGTCAGAACGTCTTCGATGCGGTCGCCAGCAGCGGCCAAGCGGAGTGCTCGTTCCAAGGCAGCTGTATCCAACTTTCCGGTAGACACCAGCCGAGCCGCGAGGCTGCGCTCGTAAGAGTCGCGGTCGACCGTGTCAGCATCCGTCTGCAGCATCTCCATGGTGGAGCCTTTCAAAACCAGAACGCAACAGGGCCATATAGCCAAGTAAGCCAAATGCCCATGCACAGGAATGTGCCGAAAGGGACGGGCTCGGTGGGGGACAGAGCCCTTGTTCGAAGCGACTTGAAGGCAATCATGAACAATGCCAAGAAGGATGCGATCAGCACAACGGAGGGTAAGCCGACCCATGTGACCCAGGCCCCCCCTGCGGCCAGTAGCTTGGCATCGCCGAGACCAATACCCTCACGCGCTTTGATCTGCTGGTATCCCCACCCTAGAAGGCGGATCGCGCCATAGCCGGCTACAGCTCCGATTGCGGCAGCGGAGAAGTCCTCTCGCCAGAACAAAAAGGAGGCGCCGAGTCCGAGCAAGACGAGGGGCAGGGTTAGGAAATCGGGCAGGATCAAGCGGGTGCCATCGATGCACGCCAGAACCAGCAGGATCCAGCCGAGCAGGCAGCTGGCCCACAGGGCTGGACCCGATATGAGGGTCGCCGCCCAAAGCGCCAAGATCAGAGCCCCAATCTCGATGGCAGGGTAAAAGACGCTGACCCCGGCATTGCAGTGACGGCAGCGACCACGTGAAACCGCCCAGCTAAGCACAGGGACGAGGTCCAATGCGCCAAGCTTGGTTCCGCAGGAAGTGCAGCAAGATCTGCCAACAACGATGCTGGAAGGCACGTCCATCCGCGCCACCACGACACCAAGAAAGCTGCCGATTACCGGCGACGCAAGAACAGGCAGCACGTCGGTTGCGGTCATGGCTCACCGCTTCGGAACTTTTCGATGCTCCTCTTCTAGCATAGGCGAGTCATCCAGGAGGGCCGCTCATTCGAGGCAAACATGCACACCCTTTGAGCGGGCCACGGCACATAGTTGTGCAGCGGCAGGCACTCTCTTCAGGGTGACGACAGGACGGATCGGTCCCATGGACCTTGATAGAGGACAGGCCCGAACGACGCCTCGTCGGGAACACCAGGATGGGGCGGCAGATGATCCAATGAAATCTTGACTTATTTTGAGCTCGCCCCCCATACGGGCTTAGAAAGCCAACGCCGGTAAGACGGGCGAGGCCGCGTGGAACCGCCAGTGTTGACATTTGCTGTCCTCTTGGCGGATCGGCCGGTCGATAAGGGGAGCGATCCATGCGGGGCATGTGCCGATCGGCCTTAATTAACGCTGCCATGTCCATGCAGAATATCGGGGTTCGCTTCGGTTCGACCCTGCTGGCCGTGTCAATGGCCGCGGGGCTGATCGCGGCTTGTTCCCCGCGTCCGGAGCCGAAGGGCCTCTACACGGCACAGGGCGGCCGGGCGCAGGGCAGCCCGCAGCCGGGGGGCGCCGCAACCGGGACCCCGCAGCCGGTCGCGGCGGGACTTTCCCAGCAGACAGCGCAGCCGAGGGAATTCTTTGGCACCGGCATGCCTCCACAGGGGCGGACGGCAGACGGAACGAACAGGGCCGCCCCCGTCCGTGAATTCGAACAGGCAAATGGCACGATCGCTTTTAACTATGCCGGTGTCGAGCTGCGCGAGGTCGCACGGGACATTTTGGGCACAGGGCTGGGCTTCAATTATACAGTAGACCCACGAGCACAAGCCGCAATTACAGCGCAAACGGCGCCGCTGCCGCGCGATGCTGTTCTGCCTGTGTTCGAAAGCATCCTGCGTACCAGCGGGCTGGCTCTGGTCGAAACCGACGGGCTGTACCGGATCATTCCGCTGGAGGATGCCGCGCGAACGGCTGCCGCGCGCGGGAGGGAACGCGCGGGTTACGGTGTGCGCGTTATCCCCCTGCAATCTGTCCAGGCAGCGGAACTGAAAAGCGTGCTGGATCCGTTCGTACCTGCGGGCGGCGTGCTGCAGGTCGATCCGCGGCGCAACATCCTGGTGGTGTCCGGACCGGCGACGGCGCTCAACGATTTCGCGGATCTGGCCAACGAGTTGGACGTCGACTGGCTGGCAAGCCGGTCCTTCGGCATCTATCCCTTGAAAGTGGGGTCGGCGGAGGATATCGCCGCGGAGCTCGGCCTGATCCTGGAAGAGGGGGATGGCGGCGGGCCTCTCGCCGGGCTGGTGCGGGTTGTGCCCGTCGAGCGCCTGAACGCGGTGCTGGTGATCGCATCGCAGCCAAGCCAGCTGCGGCAGGTAAGGGCTTGGATCGAGCGGCTGGATTATGGCGACGACCAGACCACGCCCCGTATTTTCGAATATTATGTGCAGAACAGCCGCGCCACGGATCTGGCCAGGGTTCTATCGGAGCTGCTGACATCGAGCAACGTGGTGACGACGGGCGGCGAAACCGCTCCCGGAACAACATCCGGCGAGATCGGCAGCTCAGACTTCTCCTTGAGTGCAACTGGAACCGGAGGCGCGAACGGTCCGGCCGGCGGGCCGCGTGAATCCCTTGCGGACGGAACCGCGCCGGATACTGCGCAAGCGTCCGGCCCGGCCGCCAGGATCGCGGAAAGCCGCCAACGGGAACGCTCGGGCTTCGGCGACGACCAGCAGCGGAGGGGAGGGGGCGGAAGAGGCGGTCAGGATGATGCGCTCGACATGCCGGCCGTCAGGATCGTGGCTGACGAAAAGACAAACGCGCTGGTGATCCTGGCGCGGCCGCGCGATTACCCGATCGTCGAGAGCATTATCCGGAAGCTCGATATCGTACCCATGCAGGTGCTGATCGAGTCCACGATCGCGGAAGTCACGCTTAATGATGAGCTCCGATACGGCATCCAGTACTATCTCAGGGAAGGCAACCATCAATTCCAGCTCAGCCAGGGCGAGACAGGTCCGATTGGCCCAACGGGCATCGGCGCGGTATTCCCGGGCTTCAACTATGTTCTCACCACCTCCGATGCTGTCGGCGTGATCAGTTTGCTGGACAGCGTCAGCGACGTGAATGTGATCTCGTCGCCGCAGTTGATGGTTCTGGATCACCAAACGGCGGCTCTGCAGGTCGGCGACCAGGTTCCGGTCGTGACCCAATCGGCGCAAAGCGTGGTCAATCCGGACTCGCCGATCGTCAACAGCATCGACTATCGCAATACGGGCGTGGTGCTTCAGGTTACGCCGCGGGTGAACGCCAACGGCTTGGTCACGCTGGAGATCGACCAGGAAGTCAGTGACGTGGCGCGGACAACAAGCTCTACCATCAATTCACCCACGATTTCCCAGCGGCGGATCGTTAGCTCGATTATAGTTCAAGATGGCGAAACCATCGCGTTGGGTGGCCTGATCCGGCAGAACGAAACCAACGGGCGGAGCGGCATACCGCTGCTGTCCGATCTTCCGATCATGGGGCCTCTGTTCCGGACAACCACCAAGGCGACAGCGCGCACAGAGCTGTTGATTCTGCTTCGACCCAAGGTGATCCGCAACACCACGGACGCACGTACGGTAACGCAGGAACTGCGGGATAGGATGCGCGCAATCAAGCCGCTCGAGTAATGGCTTTCAGGCAGCGGGCTGACGGGACACCGGCGAAGTCATGGGGGCTAACGCTCCTGGGTGGGCGACGGGCTCTTCTCGATGAGCCAGGCATTACTTTGAACAAAGCAGGTAAAATGATCCGCAAAAAACGTATCTAGCTCGACGGAGTCACGGCCTTAAGTTCCTGTTTTCCTAAGTAGTTGAAGCATTGCTCGCAAGCAGCCGTGACGAACCTGGCGGGCGTCAAAGCAGAAACGCAACCCCTCTGGCTTACCTAGAAGGAAGGCGGCCAAATCGAACAGGCAGCGTACCGCCTCAAATCAGCTGGTCTTTCGTGTGCTCTGAATCGGCCTCCTCAAATACAGCCGCCCCTGACCAAGGTCGAGGGTTGCCAAGGAAGGAAACAGAAGTGACAATTAGGCGTCTGTGCTGATTTGCCGCTTGGCAGATTACTTGGCCACGCAGCAAACGAAGTAAAAACAGGCGCTTTGGCGCCTGGGAAACAAGCTGCACCGGAAGGATCGATGATGATCTACGTCGTGCTTGTTCCGCACCGAGTTCACCGGAACCGGACAGGGTGCGGCTAAGCCGCCGTCCTTCCCGCATAAGCAAGAACTATCTGTCCCAGTCGGGGCTCTGTGCTGAAGTAGACAGCATCGGGCTGGTCAGGGCGGGATCCATGCCAGCTCACGGCCCGTTTTGAGCACCCTCAGCGCTTCTCTTTGCGGTGGGGAGCACCAGTAGAAAACAAATCGAACGGAGGAAACCATGCGTGCACCAGTTGCCCTGCTTTCTGCGATCTTTCTGATGCAGGCTGTTCCAGCCTTTGCAGCTGAATACGGCACCGCCGACGAGGCAAAGGCCATGCTTCAAAAGGCCGTTGCGGAAGTGAAGGCCAACAAGGAGGAGGCGCTGCAAAAATTCAGCCAGGGGCAGGAAGGTTTCAAGGATCGCGACCTTTATCCATTTTGCGGCGGCCCGGACGGCATGTTCACGGCCCATCCCACGCTGGTCGGGAAGAGCCTTCGGGATCTGAAGGACAAAACCGGCAAAGCACTGGGCGAAGAAATCTATAAGACCGCCGAAGAAGGCGAAATCAACGAGGTCAGCTACATGTGGCCGCGGCCGGGCGAAACGGAGCCCGTCCAAAAGATCAGCTACGTGACCAAAGTCGCGGACCAGGTCTGCGCGGTTGGCTACTACAAGGAATAAGGGTTTCCTGACAGTCGGGTCCGAGAGGGCTTCACCATCGACGAGCGGTGCAGCCAGCAACGAACATGTCGTATGGGAGGATATCATGATGAACATTGGCTGGATCAGCCGCCGCAGCAGCTTGAAGGCAGCCGCTGCGGCAGTGGCACTCATGATGTTTGCGGGCTTTACCCCAGCTACCGCCAATGACGACGACCGGAGCTATGGTCGTGGGCATGGGCGAGGGGAGTGGGTGACAGCTTGGGGCACATCCTATCAGCGAACCAGCACGACCACCCTCACCGACGCTACAATCCGCATGATCGTGCGACCGACCTTGGGAGGAGATCGTATCCGCATCCGGATTGACAATACCTTCGGCGGGTCCGATCTGCAGATCGGAACGGCGAGTGTCGGCGAGCGCATCCAAGGCCCGCTGTTGGCCGAAGATTCTATTCGCGTTCTGACGTTCGACGGGTCGACCAGCGTAACTGTTCCTGTCGGGGGGGTGGTTTATAGTGACCCAGTAAATTTGCGAGTCGGTGCGCAGCAAGATCTAGGCGTCAGCTTGCATGTGATGGGCAGTATCACGCCCAGCGAAGATGCCAATGGATTCACAACTAACTATTATACGGAAGACGCTGGCGGAGACCAGACCAGGAACGAGAGTGGCGAGACATTCACGCAAACCACCGTGTCACGTTGGTTTGTCAAGGCGGTCGATGTGATGCCGCATGAGCCGGCAAGCGCGATAGTGGCGCTGGCGGATTCGATTACAGACGGTACTTGCACCACTGTAGACGCCAATGAACGTTGGGAAGACATAGTGGCCCAACGTTTCGATTTCCTGAACACGGCTAATAATGGCGCCGACAAGACGGGGAGGGGGCGCAAGCGCCAGGACGATACATACAACCGGGCTATTGTTAATGAGGGTATTGCGGGGAATACAGTGCTGACTGGGGAAACCTTGACTGAATTCCCGCCGGTAGACAACCCACCCGGCTTGGAGCGGCTTGAGCGCGATGTGTTCTCTCATTCAGGGGTGAGTCATGTAGTGCTGTTCGAAGGCACCAATGACATCCGACGTGAAGCAACAGCCGACGAGTTGATCGCGGGCATGAAGGAGATCATCCGTCGCGTCAAGGCGGAAGGGTTGGAGATTATTGGCACGACAATCATCCCGCGCCACAATCGCCCGCCGGTCGAAGGTAATTCGGGCTGGAACGAGGAAAAGACGGCCATCCGGAATCAGGTAAATGCCTGGATTCGGCATGAGGCGGACTTTGACGCGGTGATCGACTTTGACAAGATTGTTCGCGATCCGAGGAACCCGGACCTGCTCAAGCCAGAATTCAATTGCGGGGATGGCATCCATCCCTCTCCCTACGGCTATTACGTGATGGGCAAGTCGGTCAACCTGGGCATTTTCAAGTAATGCGGGATGCGGGGCTGGCTCTTCCAGTCCCGCAGACCTCGGTGCCGGAAAATGATTCAGGCCGTACCCGCTGCGGGCTTTCCGGCAGCACAGCGGCCTCCCGCGGAGGATGGCAACAAGTTGCGTTTCAAAAGGGCGTTATGGTTGATCTGGTTCTTGCCTGCCAAATCAACTCCGCTTGCAGGCCCTAGTCGACGTGCCCTGGCTCTATGCAGCACTACGCCGGAGAATGCGGCCGTCGACGCGCCAATCTCCTTACGCGGTACGTTCAATCCGCGCGGTCCGGAGGAAGAACCGCCAGCCTTGTGTCGTCACTTTCGATTCCGGTTCGCCGTTGGTCTGGCGTGGCGGCACTGCGCCGGCAACCGATTGTGAAGAGCCTATATGGAGCGAGTCGGACGGCACTGACGTTCCGATCGTGGCCCATGCCACAGGCCCATCCAGAAAGCGCAGCTGCTGATCACGCCCGATCTGGTCAGGCTGTTCAAGGCAGACGTCACTCTGCCAGCGCATAATAACCGAATTGCTGAAGATTCCGTCAATCCGGTCTCCGCTTGCCTCTTTGATCGCATCCAGGAAGTGCCGCCGGGCACGCGGTGCCTGCAGCCGCTCTATCGCGAGCTGGTTCCCCTAGGTGCTGAGAAGAAGGGAAATGAGGGACAGGAACAACCGCTATTAGGATAGTGGAGCGCCTTGCCCCCACGAGCAGCTGGGCACGGACAGACGATAAGATCAGTTCGGCTGATGCCTTTTCACCCCGCTGGTGCCACCATAATCGGGAAGTCACCGCCCCCCGCTTTTGCAATGCGGCCTATGCCGCTGTAGACAGGGCAGACGACATAGCCTTTTTCCCCCGTTCCATGCTGTGTCTCGTTCCCAGGCTCATCGGCTGGGACTGGCGGTTACCCCGATACCAATCCTCCTATAGCAGCTGTCATCAGCCCGGCTGAAACAAGGACAGGAATGGTTCTTGTGGACAGGCAGAGTTTCGTCCGATTTTTTACCGGATCCATTAGACTTCCTAGTCAGGACAGCCCGATAAGGGTGCTGCTAACCTGAATGCCGCATTAGGGAGAGACACGATGGTATCCGTGGGAAGCTTCCTCCAGCCGGCTAAGGTGGCCGCGGCATGGTGGCTCTCTGAACTGGCTGGCCTGGTTCCGGATCGGCTGCGCTCGCTTCCCCGTCAAGGCGGAAGGCTGGTTCTGCGCCTCGGCACGAACGGCGCAGACTTGCTTGTCGAAGGAGGGCGGGAGAGCAAGCTAGCTGGCCATATCACCTTTCAAGAGGCAAACCGTGCGTCGGTCTGTAAGCTCGTCGTACAGCTGAATCCAGAACGCGAATGCGCGGCGCATCTGCAGCTGCCTGCGTCATCTGCGCTCCGGACGACGATACAGCTCCCGATTGCAGCGGAAACTAACCTGCAGGAGGTCATCGATTTCGAGATGGATCGACAGACGCCGTTCCGGCCGGAACAGGTCTATACGGCCTCGAAAATCGTGAACCGAGACCCGACCAACCACATTCTTACGGTGGAACTTACGCTGGTTCTGCGCAGCCTCGCGGATGCCGCAATCCAGCGGGTCGCGACGATGGGCATCACGCCCAAGCGTATCGAGATCGCTCGGACGAAAGGCCAAGGCGCGGATCAGCTCGAAGTACCAAGCATCGCCGACCGGAGCGGAAAGGCCCGGGACCGCTTAACGCTTGTACTGGGCGGCCTCGCAGCCATACTCGCGATGACAGCACTCACCATTCCAATCCGGGAGGCGAAGAGGGCGGCCGCGGCAGCCGAACGGGAGTTCGCAGAAGTTCGGGCCACGGCCGAAGCCGTTGCGGATGTCTCACAGAAGCTCGAAGCGTTGCGCGTCGAAGCGGGTTATCTTGTGAGGCTGAAGAATGCAAAGCCGATGGCATCCGATATCCTGCTGGAGATCACACGACTGATTCCAGACGACGCTTGGCTTACCGAACTCGAAATCGCCAGCGACGAAATCCGGGTTAGCGGCTATGCCCGCTCGGCATCCGGTTTGGTGGGGACCCTCGAGGGCTCTAGCCTTTTCCGTGAAACGGCTTTCCGGGCGCCGGTGATGCTAGATACGAAAGCCGAGCGGGAGCGTTTCAGCCTGTCGGCCCGAATCGATGGAGCAGCGCCATGATGCACAACGTATCGCCTGGCCTGCGCCGGCTTCTTGCCGTGTCCATCCTGATCGCGTTCGTCTCGCTGATTTGGAGCGCGGCGATCGAACCAGCGCTGAAATCATATACAGAGAATGTGGCGCAGACGGAGCGTATGCATGCTGCTATTGCGCGTAGCCGCGCATCGGCAAACAAGCTCGAGAAGCTGCGGGCCGATCTTGAACGGGCAAAAGAAAGCCAAGCTGGCCTCGGCGGGTTCCTCGACGCCAGCAATGAGTCAATCGCGTCGGCCGAGATGCAGGATCTTATCCGGAATGCCGTAACTGAAATGGGTGGGGACCTGCGCAGCACGCAGATGCTCAATGCCGTTGAGGAAAGCAGCTTCCGGCGGATCACGATGGAAGCGCAGCTGGCGATTGACATTGAGGGCTTCCGCGATCTCCTCTACGAGCTGGAAGCAGCAACGCCCTATCTCTTCGTCGATGCGGTGATCGTCAGTTCCCGCCCGCCACGTCGGCGGGCTTCCCAAGCAGATGGCCAGTTGGACGTCACGCTCACCGTATCGGGGTACGTTCGCCCGGTGGAACAGGTTTCAGGCTAACAAAAAGTCCAGAGCAGTCTCCTGCTCCGGACTCCAGCCACGCAGTCATACGCCTAGTCTTTGTAGGCATGCCGTTTCGGCGCAAGGATACGAATATCCACTGCCTCGGACATGGCAAGATAGCCAGGGCGGTTGGGATGAATTTTGTCGATCACAGCCGTCGTGCTGTTGGGCTGGTACTGCGGAAGCAATTCGCCGGTCGCGGGATCCGTCGTAACGGCGTCGAAATCTGCGACGCTATCGAAAATATCTGCGGTACGGATGAACTCATTGACCGCCTTACGCTGAGCATCGGTTTCCGGGGTGCCGTAGCCCGCGTTTGCTGCTCCTAAAGTCGAGGTTACCGTGGCCTGGATCACTTTCAGACCTTCGGCCCGCATGCGGCGCACTCCATCGCGAATGCCGGCGATGATCTCTTCGGCGACGGCCCCGTTGCCAAGGTCGTTGGTGCCTTCGAGCCAGATCACGGCGGAAACACCGGAATGGCTGAAGACATCCTCATCCAAGCGTTCGAGAGCAGCCGGACCGCCGGCAGGGCTATCGGTGAGAATGCGATTCCCGCCGACGCCAGCATTTACTACCGAGACCTTATCGCCGTAGACCTCGCGAACACGGCGCGAGAGGAAGTCCGGATAGCGGTCGTCCCCGTTCAAGGTCGAACCCGTTCCGTCGGTGATGGAGTCGCCAAGGGCCACGAGAACCTTGGTGTCGGCAGAGGCCAAGGCGTCTACGCCATCTAAGAAGTACCAGGAGGTCGTGGTGTAAGGGAATGGAAGGGCCGTCTCGTCGTGGCCGTGCGATCCAGAGCCCGGGGGACTGACATAGGAGGTCTGCACGGCTTTCGAGTGCCACGTCATGGGGCCGGTCGTTCCCACCGCGTGGAAGCTCACGGCCAGCTTGCGCCCTTGAAGGATCTCGTCATCGCGAAGATCGGCATAGTCCTGGTGAATTGGGTCGCTATAGATGATTTCACCAGGCTGGAGGGTGACGCTCCGCTTCCCGCCGAAGGTGACGCGCTGGTTCGTGCCTTCGACTACGGCACCACCACTCTCATGTAGGCCGAGATAGATGCCGTCGAATGTTACCGGACGGTCGCCAAACTTGTTTGTAAAGCGCAAACGGAACCGGTCGCTCCAGATATTAGGGCGCACGATCAAGCGGAAGGTCTGATCATTGGCGCCAACTTCAGGCAGCCCAAATGCGAATGTGAGATCGGGCTGGTTAACAGCTGTTCCGGTCGGGTAGGTGCCGTGCGCAGACGCAATCCAGGTTGCGGCCCAGTCCTCCCGCCCGCCTTTATTGTCATCCTTCCCTTTCCTGGCATCTGCACCTTGGGATATCAACATCACTGTAGCGAGGGCGAAAGCGGCAGCCGCAGAGCGGAATATCGTCCGGCGGCTCATTTGATTGCCGAATGGATCCATGTGCTCCTCCCTGTTTCTTCTTACTCAAGGGTTGGCGATAAGAAGCATCCTCAACTTCTGTCCATCCCACAGCATCGGGTTCGGTGGTGGAACGAACAATCCAAGCCCCATGCTATTGACCGACAGAAGCGTAGCAGTGGATCTGTCGTAAGAACGAGGCGTGCGTAAAATAGATACATAAACCAACGGCAAATACATGGGACGTTAGGAGACTAACCCTGATAGCTTCCAGCTCCGGCGCGGCCTTCTTGCTGAGTCTGCGCGAGGACACACAAATATCGGCCACCCATAAATCGCATGTCAACAACCCATCTGGCACAATGGCCCAAAACCGCGCATGCACCGTAGTGGGGCAAATGCCATAAATACTTGCGCCTAATCCCACACGCTAATGAGTATTTCGGGCCGCATGTGAGCCAAGAATTGCGATCGCGGGATCGCGTGACGTTACACGTGCTCGCGCGCAAGGGTGCATTCCAAAATTGAGGAGAGGACGGCGCCTATTTGTAGTAGTCATTGGCTTTTCAACTCACTGTAACATAGATGTCTTCGGCCGCTCAGTAGATGAACCCATGAATTTCTGGGCAGGAGCCGTTCATGGACACCTATCAGAGCTTCCGCGACAAAGCCGCCGATGCGGCCAATGCCGAACAGCCGCAGGAAGGGTTGGACCGTCCTGATTTCGCCGGTCGCGGCCTGCAGGAGAGCAGCACATTTGCCACAAAGCTGGCCGCGGAAATCGATCGCCGCGTTCTGCTGCGCGGGGTGGCAAGTCTTCCCGTTCTGACGGTCGCCGCTGGCGGCGCCGCTTCACTTCTGGCCGGGGAAAGCGCGCTCGCTGAAAACCTTCCCCGGAAGCTCAACCCGGACCGGCTGCCCTTGACCTTCCAGCCCGTCGGAGAGACGACCGAGGACGTGATCACGGTGCCCCAGGATTACTATTCCAGGGTCCTGATCCGCTGGGGCGATCCCTTGTTCGAGTATGTCGAGCCCTTTGATCTTGAGAACCAGTCCGGTCGGGACCAGGCCCTGCGCTTCGGCTTCAATTGCGACATGGTGATGGGATTTCCCCTGCGGCGTATCCGGAGGCGCACGGCCTCCTACATCCTGGCCGTGAACCATGAGTACACGGACGGGCGCCTGATGTTCCCGGACTATCCGGACGGCAGCGATCCGGACGCCGTGCCGACCCGGAACCATGTGGAAACCGAGTGGGCGGCGCATGGCATCTCGCTGGTCCAGATGAATCTCCGCGGCCGCAATTGGGTGTACAGCAACCGTAGCCCCTATAACCGCCGCCTCACGGCGACCAGCGAGTATCTGCTGACCGGGCCGGCCGCCGGGAACCCGCGCCTGGTGACGCCGGCCGATCCGACCGGGACAGTGGTGCGCGGCACCTTGAACAATTGTGCCGGCGGCCGCACGCCCTGGGGAACCTACCTGTCCTGCGAAGAGAATATCGACCAGTATTTCGCGAACCGCAGCCAGATCACCGATCCGATCATCCTGTCCGACCACACCGACTACACCATCTCGGAAGGCATGACCGGCCGGCGGTGGGAGCTGTACGACCCGCGATTCGATGTCTCCACGCCGGAGGGCATCCATGAGCCCTACCGCTTCGGCTGGGTGGTCGAGGTCGACCCGTACAATCCCCAGGACATCCCGAAGAAGCGAACCGCCCTTGGCCGCTTCAAGCATGAGGGATGCCAGGTGGTCCGCGCCCTGGATGAACAGGTCGTGGCCTATAGCGGCGATGACAGCCGCTTCGAGTATGTCTACAAGTTCGTGTCCAGCGGCCGGTTCGACCCGACGAATCCGCGCGGCGCCGCCAATCGTGACCTGCTCGACGCCGGCACGCTCTATGCCGCGCGCTTCAACGAGGACGGCACCGGCCAGTGGCTGGCGCTTGATCTGGACCACCCGGATACCGGGCCCATCCTGCGCAATGCCACCTATATGGATGCGGACGGAAACGCCGCGGCGCCGCGCTTCCCCTCCCAGGCAGAGGTGCTGATCAATGCGCGGCGCGCCGGCGATGCGGTGCAAGCCACGCCGATGGACCGGCCGGAAGACATTGAAGCCCTCAAGGACGATGAGCTGCGCGGCAACGGCATGGTCTATGTAAATCTGACCAACAACACGCAACGCACCGACGATGGCGGCAGCACGACGCCCCCGCCGCCGGGCTCCCGGCCCAATATCCGCGTGACCAATGCCGCCAACCCCCGCGCGCCCAACCCCGCCGGCCACATCATCGAGATCAGCGAGGATGGCGGCGACAACGCGGCAACCAGCTTCCGGTGGCGCATCTTCCTGCTGGCGGGCGATCCGCAGAACCCGTCCTTCGCCAATCCGGAGGATGGCGAACCGCAGAATGTGGATGTGCAGGGCACCTTTGATGGCAGCCGCTTTGCCTGCCCTGACAACATGACGATCGATGAGGGCTTCAATCTCTGGCTCACCACCGATGGCAATCCGGACGTGTTCCCCTGCAACGATCAGATCATTGCCGTGCAGGCGCACACCCCGCCTGACCATCCGGTTGTCGCCCTCCGCTTCGCCGTAGGGCCGAAGGGAGCGGAGCTGAGCGGACCGCTCCTGACCGAGGATGGCGACTCCTTCCTCTTCGCTGTACAGCATCCGGGCGAGGGCGGAGCCCTCTTGGGTCCGGATCAGGTCAGCAACTGGCCGGATCGGGATTTCCCCAAGCCGTCCGTCGTGGTGGTCCGCCGCAATGATGGCGGGCAGATCGGCGGTAGGATCGGGCGCCGGTCGGATAAGGACTGGAAGTAAGTCCAGTCAGCAATCCTGCAGCGTTCAGGGGCGGGTGATCCGCCCGCCCCTGACAGGCCCTGTGAAACAGCGCAATATCAGCGCGTCATGTATTGGTTTGAGAGCGGAAAATGTAAATCTCAAACAGTCAAAGATGATTTTTAAAAAGACCGGCTCTCACATATTTTGTTTTGCAATGACGGACAAGCACCCCGGTGGTCAGCAATGATTGATCAGCCCATTCTCTGGCGGTCTGCGCCGTATGGCAGGCATTGCAGAGCATCCAAGCCGAACTCTCCACTTTGAGACCTCCGCGCCGGGCCGCATGGGCGGGAAATGCCCGTCGACCCCGTTTCTTGGTCCGCCGGATCACGGTGAAACGAGGAGTACGACAGACATGCGAAGCGAAGACACCTTTGGTCAGGAATCCCCCATTGTCATCGGGCACCGCGGCGCCAGCGGCGCCCGCCCGGAGCACACTCTTGAAGCCTACCGGCTCGCCATTGAGATGGGCGCCGACTTCATCGAGGCGGATCTGGTTCCGACGCGGGACGGGGTGCTGATCGCCCGCCATGAGAACCTGTTGGCCCAGGTCCGGACGGATGAGGAGGGCAGGATTGTCTTCGGGCCGGACGGAAAGCCGGACATCATCCAGGAAACAACGAACGTCGCCCACTATGACGGTGACGGCGATGGAAAGCCCGATTTCGCCGACCGGCTCAGCATCAAGGTCATCGACGGCGACACCTATGCCGGTTGGTTCAGCGAGGATTTCACGCTGGCCGAAATCAAGGAGCTGCGGGCCCGGGAACGCATCCCGGAGGTGCGGCCGGAGAACGCGGCCTATAATGACCAGGTCGAGATACCGACCTATGAGGAGGTGGTCCGGCTGGTGCAGCAGGTCGAAGCGGAAACGGGCCGCAAGATCGGCCTCTACACGGAAACCAAGCACCCGACCTATTTTGCCCTGGAAGGCCGGCACCAGGACGAGGATACGAACCAGGACGGCAAGCTGGACAGGGGTGAGGACGTCAACGGCAATGGCGAGCTGGACCAGATCGAAGGCGGTGCGGCGATCGATGTCAATCTTGGCCGCGGCGTGATCGAGATCCTGACCGAACAGGGGTTCACCGACCCCTCCCGTACGTTCCTTCAGTCCTTCGAGATTGCCAATCTGCTGGAGCTGCAGAACACCATCATGCCGTCGGCCGGGATCGACCTGCCGCTGGTCCAGCTCCTGGGCGATGTGGACCGCACCTCCATCAACGAAGCGGGCGGCGGCTTTTCCATTCCCTACGATGTGGCGTTCCACTTCACCCCGGACAATGCCAGCCAGGGGGCCGATCCCTCCCTTTACAAGGGGCTGCCCTTCGCCATTGACCGGCAGACGGACTATGGGAACCTGGTTACGCCGGAGGTTCTGAAGCAGATCGCCGGCAGCTATGCCGAAGGCGTCGGCCCCTGGATCGAAAGCTTCCTTCTCCGTGCGCCGCTGAACACGCCCGTGGATGCCAATGGCGACGGTCAGGCGGAGGTGACGTCGCGGCTGACCGGGGAGGTTCGCCCGCTGGTGCAGGACGCCCACGAGGCCGGCCTTCTGGTGCACCCCTACACGCTGCGGGCCGAGGAAAGCTTCCTGGCGCTTGAGGCCGATGGAACGGCATTGACGCTGCCCGAGCAGTTGGACCTGTTGCTTGATCTCGGCGTGGACGGCATCTTCACGGACCATCCCGGCATGGCCCGAGAGGTGGTTGATGATGTGACAGGGACGGGGCCGGAGATACGGGTCGCCACCTACAATGCCTCGCTGAACCGTGCGGCTGCGGGAGAGCTGATCGATGATCTCTCCGCGCCGGACGACATGCAGGCCAGGAAGGTTGCCGAGGTCATCCAACGCACCAATCCCGACATCGTCCTGCTGAACGAGTTCGACTACGATGCGGAGGGCAAGGCCGCCGATCTGTTCCGGGACAATTACCTGGAGGTCGGTCAGAACGGCCAGGCGCCGGTGGAATTTCCCTATATCTATGTGGCGCCCAGCAATACGGGCCTGCCGTCGGGCATGGATTTGGACAACAGCGGGTCCGTGGGCGGGCCGAATGACGCCCAAGGCTTCGGCGAATTCGAAGGTCAGTATGCCTTCGCTGTCTTCTCCAAGCACCCGATCCTGGACAGCCAGGTGCGCACATTTCAGGAGTTCCTCTGGAAGGATATGCCGGGCGCGCTGCTGCCCGACAATCCGGATACGGCAGCGGAAGGGGATTTCTATTCGGAGGAGGAGCTGGCGCTGCTGCGGCTCTCCTCCAAGAACCATGTGGACCTGCCGGTCGAGGTGGATGGGGAGGTCGTGCATATCCTGGCAGCCCACCCGACCCCGCCCACCTTCGATGGCCCGGAAGACCGCAACGGGCGGCGGAACCACGATGAGATCAGGTTCTGGGACGACTACGTCACGTCCTATGATGGCGGCTATATCTACGACGATCAGGGCAAGTTCGGCGGGCTGGAGCCGAATGCCCGCTTTGTTATCCTCGGTGATTACAATGCCGATCCGGTTGATGGCGACAGCGTGCCGGGAGCGGTGCAGCAATTGCTGGGCAATCCCGCCATCGACGTTTCCCATCAGCCTGACAGCAAAGGCGGCATCGTTGACGCAGACGATGCTGTCAACCGCGGGCATCTGGGCAACCCTGCACTCGATACGGCGGATTTCGGTGAACCGCTAGGCAATCTGCGGGTGGATTATGTTTTGCCGTCCCGGGATGGGTTCCAGTATCTGGATGGCGGTGTCTACTGGCCAGCCCCCGGCGAGCCGGGAGCGGATTTGCTGGACGCGTCGGACCATCGGCTGGTCTATGCCGATCTCAAACTGGCGCATGGCGCCAACAGCCCCGACGTCGCTGGGGTCGAGAATCTGGAGTTCCTGGGTGCTGCTTTCCTTGGAACAGGCACACAGTATGAGGGAACCGAGATTGGCGGCCTCTCTGCCCTGGCCTGGCAACCGGGAAGCGATCGGTTCTTCGCTCTGTCCGACAGTGGCGGAGGAGCAACCGGCGAGCCGCGCCTTTACGGGTTGACACTGGATCTGGAGAGCGGCGCATTTGCCAATGACGATGTCGCCTTCACTTCGGTCACCCGGCTTCTCAATGCGGACGGGCAGGCCTTCCCCGAGGCCACAGTGGACCCGGAAGGGCTGGCGCTGAGCGGGCGCGGCACCTTCTACATCGCCTCTGAAGGGAATGCGCAGCAGCAGGTCGCGCCCTTTGTGAATGAGTTTTCTCTGGATGGACGGCAGTTCGCCACGCTTGCGGTGCCGGAAAAATTTGTGCCAGGAAAAGACGGTTCGGCCGGTGTCCGGCACAATCTGGCGTTCGAGAGCCTTGCTCTGAGCCCGAATGAGCGTTCGCTCTATACGGCGACGGAGAATGCCCTTGCCCAGGATGGGCCCGCCGCCAGCCTGGAGGAGGGCAGCCCGTCCCGCATCGTTCGGTACGACGCGACGACCGGCAAGGTGGCGGCCGAGTATCTCTACACCACAGACCCGGTGCTTGCTGCGCCTGAACCGGACGGTTCGTTCGCGACCAACGGGCTGGTCGAAATCCTGGCCCTGGATGATAAGGGAACCCTGCTGGCCCTGGAACGCTCCTTCAGCACGGGGCAAGGCAACAGCATCCGCCTTTATCAGGTCAGCACGGCGGGAGCGGACGACATTTCCGGGATAGAGAGCCTCGCAGACCTCGAAACCCCGCCGCAGCAGGTGAGCAAGGAACTGGTATTCGACTTCTCGGACCTCGGCCTGCCCCTCGATAACATCGAGGGCATGACACTCGGGCCAAGGCTGGAGGATGGACGCCAGAGCCTCATACTCGTGAGCGACAACAACTTTGCCGCAACCCAGTTCACCCAGTTGCTGGCGTTTGCCTTCGAGATGAAGGCGAATTTGTCTCCGCCAGCAGTACTGAATGAGACAGTCAATTTGATCGGCGTCGATCAGGCGAGCGGGGCGGCACCATTGCCGTAAGTTATCATTGCCACAGCCTGCGGGGGTACAGCCCTCGCAGGCATAGCTCTGCCACGACCGGCATCATGCAATCCTGATCTTGTTGCTCAACTGTCTGTTATCACGCCAAGAGCATGGTCCGAGATGGTCAGCAGCACGTTGAAAGGGGCGAACTTCTCCATGATGTGGTGCGCCTATGGTGCATTTCGACAGGAGCGCCACAGCGTGATGAACGAAAAACAGAAATGCGACCGTGAGAGCCATGAGCTGGGGAAGGCACGGCGTTGGCTAAACAGCTCATACAGGCGGTGCTCTGCCACCCAATTTCGGCGGAGGGATGGAAACTCATCGCAGTCTTAAGCGCCGTCTTGCTTCTAATGGCCTTGAACCAGAAAACTGGTCCGCGGGAATTGCGACTTGCGGGGCGTGTTTCGACCTCTGAGGGGCAACCGGGTTCCACCGGTGCATCCAGCGCTACCGTTCCCGGCCGAATCCGCAGAAGCGGAAATACAGCCAATCCACTTGGCTGATGATCACGGGGTACAAATCGGTAGCAGGCGCAGCTGAGGGATGGCGCATTATTTGTGGCGGCCATATACCGCCGCCGATCTGTGCCGTCGAGTTGACACTTTCTCCGGAACAAGTTTCGTGCGCCTGCATTCCGTACATAGGGGTCCGCGGTGCGTTTTCGGCACGCTGCTTCTTTTGGTTTGTATTCTGGCTATTCCCGGGGGCATCGCACTTGGTGCGTCGGCGCATGGTCCACTCTGGCAAGGAGATGAGGACGTGGCTGTTACCGTCGATCATAGACCGGCAAGGGCGATTCAGCCCTTTCATGCGGTTCTGCTCGCCGCCACCATTCCGCTGTTCCTGGGCGCCCTGCTCAGCGACATCGCTTACGCCAGGAGCTATCAGATCCAGTGGACCAACTTCGCCTCCTGGCTGATTGCGGGCGGCATGGTTTTCACCGGGTTTGCGCTCCTCTGGAGCCTCATTGACCTGATCCGCGCAGACCGGCGCAAAGGGCGGCCGCTCATCTACTTTCTCCTGCTGTTCGCCATGTTCGTGCTCGGCCTAATCAACGCGTTGGTCCATGCGCGGGACGCCTGGGGGGCCATGCCGGAGGGGCTCATCCTATCGGCGGTGGTTGCCGTGCTCGCCATTGTGGCGACCTGGGTCGGCTTCTCCAGCCTTCGCGTGGGAGGGAAGATATGAAACGGTCCAGCTTATTGGCTGCCGCTGCGCTTATGACCTTGCTGACCGCCTGCGACGGCGATCCCGCACCGCCGGAGTATGGCGCCAGCCCACAGCTGCCTGAGCCGCAGCGCGGGCTGCTGCCCAGCATGAACATCGCCAATCCCGCGCCGTGGGGCGATCGGCAGCCGATCGTGCCGGAAGGCTACACCATCACAGCCATCGCGACCGACCTCGGCATCCCGCGCCAGACCCTTGTCCTTCCCAACGGCGATATCCTCGTTGCCGAAGGGAGAGGCGGCGGGGCGCCGGCGCTGCTGCCGAAGGATGTCATCGCCGGTTTCATCAAGGCCAAGGGAACGACCTCGGTCAAGAGCGGCAATCGCCTGACCCTGCTACGGGACGGCGACGGTGACGGTATCTACGAAGAACGCACCGTCTTCGCCGACAATCTGAACGCACCCTATGGGCTCGCGCTGGTCAACGACCAGCTCTATGTTGCGAACCAGGATGCCCTGGTGCGGTTCTCCTACCGCGACGGGCAGACCAGCGCCGACGCGCCGCCGGTCAAGGTCACCGACCTGCCCTCCGAGATCAACCATCACTGGACCAAGGCATTGGCCGCCAGCGCGGATGGACGCTTCCTCTATGTCGGCATCGGCTCCAACAGCAACATCACGGAACGCGGGATGGCTGCCGAGGTCGACCGCGCGATGGTGTGGCAAGTGGATGCCGAGACGGGAGCGCACAAGCCCTACGCCACCGGTCTCCGCAACCCCACTGCCTTGGCCGTGCAGCCGGGGTCTGGCACGCTATGGGCGGTGGTGAATGAGCGCGACGAGCTTGGCCCGAACCTTGTCCCCGATTACCTCACCTCGGTCCGCGAAGGCGGCTTCTATGGCTGGCCCTACAGCTACTGGGGCCAGAATGTGGACCCGCGCGTTCGGCCGCAGGACTCGCAGAAGGTCGCTGCGGCGATCACGCCGGATTACAGCCTGGGCGCGCATGTTGCAGCACTCGGCCTGTCCTTTTCCACGTCCGCGATGGGCGCTCAGTTCGCCGACGGTGTGTTCGTCGGTGAACATGGCAGTTGGAATCGAAGCGTGCCCAGCGGATACAAGGTGATCTTCGTGCCCTTCCGCGACGGCCAACCCGCCGGTCCTCCTGTCGACTTTGTGACCGGGTTCTACGGCGAGGAGGGCGACACCTACGGCCGGCCTGTCGGCGTCACCGTTGATCCACGGGGCGCCCTGATCGTCGCCGACGACCTCTCGAACACGATCTGGCGCGTAACCCCCGTGAATCCATCACCCACTGCCGAAGCGCTTCCGCGCCCGAGCATCGGAATCCCCGAGAGCGACCACCGGCCCGGTTCGCCCTCGTAGCAAGGCGCGCTAGCGATGGTCCTGTTCAATGATGTTGTTCAGAGATTCTTGCTGCTGGAGTTTGGACAAGCGCAAAAGCTCATCCGCCCTTATCCTCTTGGTGGTGCTCAGACAGGCCGTGTTCCTGTCGACAGTGATGGTACGCGGATCGGCTTGTGCTGCTTCAACGATTTGCGGAAGAAGCGCCGGGCGGCCGCGGCATCGCGCCTGGCGCTGAGCAGGAAGTCGATGGTCTTGCCGCGGGCATCGACGACGCAGTACCGGCACCTCCACCGCCCCTTCACCCGGACCTAGGTCGCGTCCACCTGCCAGGAACCGGACGGCAGAGGCAGGTGAAGGCGGATGCGCCGGTCCGGTTCGGGGGGCGGGCCTTGATCCACTGAAAGATCGTCGTGTGGTCTTCAGCAGCGTCGTGGCAGGCCAAGATGCGATTGAGATCAGGGGCGCTGATCGGAAACTATAGATATCAATGCGCCCACATAAAATCACGTCGGGCGTGAACCAGCCTCCCTTGAACGGGATCTTTCTTGATCCGCATCATTTTGCCTATCCGACAATCGCCGGGCATTCAAACTTACATCAGAACCGCTCCATGTCCTGGATCCGCGTGCGCCCTGATGTCGCCCCCATGCGACCCGCATGCTGCTCGGCCGACGTATGCCGGCGTGGCCCTGAAACTGCAGTGGGCCCTCGAGCAGATGGAGATGCGGTAGCCGTTCAGCGATCGCGGCAAGACTCTCTTCCAGTTCCATCCAGGCCAGGGCTTTTCCCAGGCAGTTGTGGGCGCCGCCTCCAAATACGAGCTGTCGGCGGGGATGATCGGTGCGCCCGATGTCGAAACGGTCGGGATCTGCATAGATCCCCGGGTCACGGAGTGCTGACATTGTGGACAGCGACATTGCCGTGTTGGCCGGGACCATGTATCCGTCGATTTCGATCTCTTCGATGGAGAAGCGGGGAACGGAGGCAATCGAAGGCTCGAACCGCAGCGCCTCTGTTACCGCCCCGGGGATGCGGGCGGCATCGCGGCAGACGGCATCCCACTGCTCGCGGTGTTGGAGTAGCAGACTGACCTGCGATGCGATGGCGGCGCGGGTGGTATCGCTTCCGCCGACGATCACGCTTGCGACCTGAGCGACGGCTTCGGCAGGCGAAAGCTCATGGTGTGCGTCAAGTGCGGCCACGTAGGAGCTGAGAAAATCATCGTCTGGAGTCCGGCGGCGCCTGTCGAGCAGCCGCGCGACATAGGCGGTCAATTCCTCGGCAGCGGTCTCGGCCTCTGACGCGAACGCCGGCGTCCATTGCGACCCGAGGACACGGGAGAAGCTGTACACCCATCTGGTGAACAGCGGGACGTCGTCAGCGGGAACGCCAAGGATCATGCTGATTACACGGGCCGGAACCTGGGCGGCATAATCCTCAAGAAAGTCCATTTCCCCATCGCCCAGCTTGGCCTGGATGAGATCATCGGCCAGGCGCCGAATCCGTGGCCGCAGACCCGCGATGATGCTTGCAGCGAACGCCTTGTTCATGGAAGCCCGCCTGCGCCGATGGTCGGCGCCGTTCGACGTCAGCATCGAATAGCGGAAGAAGTCGTACACGGGGCCATGTGTGATGCCGCGCAACCGGACAAGCTCTGTTTCCACCTGGCGTGTCCGCGGATCAATCAGCAGGCTGTCAACATCCCTGCCGCGGAGGACCAGGACAACCCCATCGTCCCGTCTGATAAAGGGGGCCACCGCCCGGTACCGGCGAAAGGCGCCATGCGGGTCGGCCTCGAGGTCGGCAACGGACACATTGACCGGCTCTCGTGCATGATCGGGCGGTTGGGACAGGCTGGGCTCTCTCATTCTGCCCTCCAGTGGTCGTGAGAGGCCGATTGGCAGCTCAACCGCGGCCTGGTTCCCTCGGGCCTTGGATTTCCGAACGCCAGGTTTTGTCGACGGCCATGCCGCCCGAACGCCACGACATTACCCCCGGCGCGCTGTGGGGAAGCCAGGCTGGGGAGGCTGCGGCTGAAGAGGCGCGTGGCGACACAGGCGTTGAACAGGGACCGCAAGGGCAGTGCCCATCGGCGCGGTCGGACCGGCAGGCGCGCCGTGCCCTCCGCCCCAGTATACATTCCCATAGAAACCTTCATGATATGGACCTCGGATATTTATTGCCCGACGAAAGACCGGCTCTGTTCGCAGGCCTTTCCTGAGGTCCAGTCTCGCCAGGGCGCATTGCGCGCCGATGTCGCCGGCACAGGAGATGGTTACATCTGACATCCAGGCGGCTGATCGTCGCCCTTGTCGCGGCTAGCGGCCGGATGGTCACAGGGCAGCCCAATCGCGTAAAAGATCTCAGCTTGCGACCGCCATGGGCGATGAGGCCGGTTTCAGCGTCAGAGATTTTCGACCGGAACGCTGAAGGTGTAACCAGCGCCCCGCTCGGTCTTGATCAGCTGCGGCTCAGTCGGATTTGGTTCCAGTTTGCGGCGCAGGCGCAAGATCAGGACGTCGATGCTGCGATCATACACTTCGGCATCATGAACACGGCTGGCCGCAAGTAACTGCTCACGACTCAACACCTGCATTGGATGCTTCAGGAAGGCAACGAGCAGATTGAACTCGCCCGCGGTTAGTTTCACGGGCTTGCCTTGGCCCGGCGCCGCCAAGCTGCGGGTTTGCATGTCCAGCACCCACCCGGCAAACCCGTACCGCAGGCGCTTGGTTCGTCCCCGAGTGGGGCGTTCCGTCGGCTCCGAGCGGCGCAATACGGCACGAACGCGCGCCAGCATCTCCCGTAGCCCGAACGGCTTGGTGAGATAATCGTCAGCGCCGAGTTCAAGGCCGAGGACACGGTCGGCCTCATCGCGGCGGTGGCCGGTGATGATGATGACCGGCGCTACGGCCATCGCGGTGATCTTCCGCAACAGCTCGAGCCCGTCCTCCCCGCCAAGATTGAGGTCGAGGATGATCAGGTCCAGCGGCCGCTCGGCGATGACGCGCGCCGTCTCGGCCCCCGTCGCTGCTGTGCTGATCTCATAGATGTGGTCGGCAAGATAGCTGGCGATCACATCCCGCATCGCGGGATCATCATCCACGACCAGAATCTGCTTTTTCTTCATCATAGCGTCCGGATTGCCGTCGTTTCGCTGCGGCGTCATCATCTTCGTCTGGCGGAACGTCCGGATCGCCGAGCCCCGACTTTGCAGGCTGGCCAACGGACGCCACATTGGCGGGCTGATCTTCCGCCAGGGGCGCGCGCCGGAATGCCCCGAGGCCAATGCGCATAAGGCTCATGGCCAGCGGCCGTAGCCGTAACGGCTTCTGGAGAACATCGCGGATGCCCGCTGCCTCCCGTTCGGCATCCGGAACACTACTCTGATGCTCTGTTGCAAGAAGGACCGCCAGGGCCGGCGAGCGTTGGCGTAAGGCGCGGGCCAAAGCCGACCCGGGCATGTCCGGGAGGATCTGCTCCGCCAGTACCGCGTCGAAACGGTCGGGATCTGTCTGGACAGCGTGCAACGCTGCCTGGGCGCAGTCGACGCCGACCGGCTCAAAGCCAAGAGCTGCCAACATTTCCTCGGCGAGCAGCCGCTGGCGTGCATCCGCCTCGACCAGCAGAACCGTCTCGCCGCGGCCGCGTGGAATCGGCAGTTCGAGAATGGTCGCGTCCTGTACCGCGGGCTTGTCCGCCTGGGCAAGGTAGACGGAGAAGCAACTGCCCCGGCCTGGCGCGCTCCGTACATCCAGCCCGCCGCCATGCGCGGTCACAATGCCGTGAACCATCGACAGGCCGAGCCCGGTGCCGTGGCCCGGACCCTTCGTTGTGAAGAAAGGTTCGGCGATCCGCTGCAGGGTCGCGCCGTCCATTCCGTGTCCGGTGTCTTTGACCCTGAGCCGGACGTACCGTCCAGCCTTGATCTGCCCGTGCGACAACGCTTGCGCGCCCATCATGTCGATGCGGTCGAGGTCCACCTCGATGATGCCATGGCCCTCCATGGCATGGGCGGCATTGGTGCACAGGTTCATGACCACTTGCTGGAGCTCGGTGGCGTCGCCCACGATGGCCGCGTCGCCGCTATTGAGATGGGCCCGCAGCTCGATGCCCGCCGGGAGGGACGCGCGGAGAAGAAGCAAGGCTTCGGAAACCGCCGCCTCCGTCCGGAAGGGAAGCTCTTGTCGCTCACTCCTGCGACTGAACATCAGGATCTGATCCACAACGCGCTTCGCCCGTCCGCCGGCAAGGACAACGCGCGCAATGTAGTTGTGCGCCGGGCTGCCGGCCGCCACAGCAGCCAGAGCCATTTCCCCATAGCCCAGGATGGCGCCGAGAATGTTGTTGAACTCATGGGCCACGCCGCCGGCGAGCGTGCCTAGGGATTCCAGCCGTTGCGTCTGCGACAGCCGCGCCGAGAATGCAGCACGCTCATTCTCTGCGCGTTGCCGCTCGAGGGCGTTGACAAACATCCCGCCGGCCGTACGCAGCAGAGCAATATCCCCGCGGTCCGTTACGTTGGCGGAAATCCCCTCGAACATCAGATAGCCGAGGCAGCCCTGCGCATTGGTCAGTGGGATCGACAGCCAGGACTGCAGGCCCAGTGCGGTCAGGCGAGCCTTCCTTGGTCCCGGCGGCAGGGCTTTCACATCGGGCACATAGGTCAGGCCGGCCTGTCTGCCGAACTCCGGGTCCCAGTCCATCGCCAGATCCAGCAGATCGCCGGAGGATTGGAGTTGGTCTGGCCCGCCAGCCCGCGGCACGACATAGTGCCGCGCGATTGGATCCTCGGTCCGTCCCGACAGGATGAGCACACGGGCCCGGTCCGCATTCGCCTGTTCCGCCAATCGCGCAAGCGCAGCCTCGATGCCGTGGTCGAGCCGGTCCAACGGCAGACTGATGAATTCGGTGGAGATCGATGCGATCAGGTTCTCCAGGGCAAGCTGCCGCTGCAGAACAAGCGCCTTGGCACGCAGTTGAAGGATCAAATAGCCAACATAGATGGCAAGCCCCATGGCGGCCCCGTAGAGGGCGATGCGCAGAAACCGTGCCCGCGCCGCGGCCCGGCCATACTGGTCCAGGTAGACACGCTGGATCGCCTGGACATGCTTGTCCACAAGGCCGGCCTGGAGCTGGCCGACCATTGCATCGACACCGGGCAGAGTGGCGGTGATCAACCGGCCATGCGCGAGGAGCGCCTGTATCTGCGGAACATTCGCCTCTGTCGCCGTAAGGCTGAGGCGATTGATGGCAAGGTTCAGCTCCCTGGCGATGTCGCCTTGCGGGTCTCGCGTGAAGCGGAGCATGACGGATGCTACGGTTCCGACCTGGTCCCGCATCGCGGACAGGCCGGGCAGTTCCGCATCCAGATCGAGGAGCTGCTGATTGAATGCACTGATCGAATTCTGCATCAAGGCGGTATCGGATTTGAAGATCTCCACCTGCACTTCCTGGTCCGCAATCGCAGCGGCCAAGCGCGAGACGTGCTGAGCCAGCACGGCGCGGTCACTGTCCGTCTCTGCTGCATGGCCGATCGCCTCCAGGCTGGCGGCGGCCCCCTGTAAGCTGTCATTCGCCTTGACCAGGGGGTCGTAATTGCGCAGCAAACCCGCACGAGCGCGGAGGACATCGCGTTGCAGTGACGCATTGGATAGATCCAGAACCTGGAGGGCGTTGAGGATACGCTGGTGCTCGGTTGCGTCGGGGACCGTGCTGCGCATCATCAGATAGGTCAGCCCGAGCAGCAGCGCTGCGACAACGAGCAGGAGATCGCGCCGGGACGCCGTCATGGGGCAAACTCCTCCCGTCGGCTCAGGAGACGCCCCTGGTACTCGCCGGTCAACGTGCCGAGAAAGCGCACGATGAGATCAATATCGGTCTTGGGCAACTCTCGACCCAATTGAACCCGTGCCATGATCTCCACGGCCTCCTCGAGTGTTCTTGCCGATCCATCGTGGAAATAGGGGGCGGTCACCGCCACGTTCCGGAGGCTCGGCACGCGGAACACGAAACGGTCCCGCACCGCGCCGGTCAGGGCGAAGCGTCCAAGATTGCCTTCCGAACTGTCGCGGGATGGAACCGGGTCGCCGAAAATACCGAAGCGCTGGAACAGGTTGCCGCCGATATTCTCCCCCTGGTGACAGGAAACGCAGCCATAGGCGGTAAAAAGCTCGTAGCCTTCCTTCTCCGCAGGGGTGATGGCCTCCGGATTGCCGGCGAGATACAGGTCGAAACGGGCGTTGGGTGTCACCAATGAGCGTTGGAACTCGGCAAGCGCGTCGAGGACATCGTTCCTCGCCGGTTCGCGGCCATAAAGCTGGGAGAAGTGGTGTCGGTAGCTCGGGTCCGCCGCGAGAGCTGTCAGGATCTTTGGCCAGCTCGTATTCATCAGCCTGACGTCCAGAAGCACCGCCTCGTTCTGTGCCGCGAGTGTCTGGAAATTTCCGCGCCAGTTCAGACGGAAATTGCGCACCGCATTGAAAATCGTTGGCGCATTGAAAAGGTGCGACTGTCCGTCCGCCGTGACGGAGCGAGCTCGATTGTCAGCGCCAGCTTGGTCCAGCTGATGACAGGAATTGCAGGCCAGGGTGCCGTCGCCAGAAAGGCGTGTATCGAAGAACAAGCGCCGTCCGAGCGCCACACGCCGTCCGTCCAGACTGCCGGCCTGTGCAAGTGGTGTAATCGGCTGAGATGACGGGCTGGCAAGCGGCAACAGTGTCGTCGCGTCCGGAACGGTTGAAAAGGTAAACACAGCCGCCGCCAGCACAGCCGGTATCGCTGCCGCAAGAAATCGGCCGTTCAGCATGTTTCCCCCTCGTTGACTGTGGACGATCGCGGGCCGGGATGCGTGGAGGTCAAAGGCCGACAAGAACATGGTGCGTGCGGCATGGCGTGCTGCGCTGTAATCGCACCCGAAGAGGGGAGCGTCTTTTCCGTCTTCTGTGGCGCGAAGATCCGATCGTGGCGGCACCGCTCGGAACCGGATTGGCGCTCGCCGACGGATCTGCCGACCAGCCCCCCGCCGCTGACAGCTTGGCCTCATTGAATGCGGTGATCGGTGTTTCGCCGCGGATAGGCCATGGACATGCCAGACGACATACCGTACTGGCGATTGCAGCAAGTCCAACGTACATGCGTGTGCCGCAACCGAATTGGAAGACGCCGCGGCCGTGCGTCTGAGACGAAATCAGGTCCATCGGGCAGGTCCCTCTCATAGAGTGGGCAACAGGGAATGCTTCTCCATTCACCGCTGCACGGAAGAGCCAGGATCGCCTTCATGCATGTCGGCGCTATGTCTTCGGAATGGATTCAGACTACAGCTGTAATGCAGCAGTACGGTCCGGCTCTGCTGCAATGCTGGACGGTCGAGGACCGGTCCGGCGCGCAAGCGTTTGAACTTCGTTCAGGCCGGCGTTGGACCGGAGGAAGCAGAAGGCCCGGGGGCACCGTCGAATTGAATGTGATGAGCAGGCAGAGCACTGTTCGGACAGATCACGCTGCGACAATCCCTGCTTACCGGCTATCCCGGCGGCGGGTTCCTTCTCAGGTGATGGGCTCCATGGATAGGAACCGAAGGTCCGGGGCAGGGCGGGCGGACCATGGACGTTCCGCCCGCGACACGATCACGCCTGTGGAGATCGTCGTCAGGCGTTTCAACGCGCCCCGTGTCCGGCGTGTCTGGCAGCCTGGTCGATGACGTCGGCGACGGCCTTGGGCTGCGTCAGAAAGACGACGTGGCTGCCCTTCACCTCCTCGGTGTCGGCTCCGATGCGGCGCGCCGTTTCACGCAAAAGCCTCGGATCGATCGCGCCATCTTCCGTCGCCACGACGAACCAGCTGGGCTTCACCCGCCATGCCGCCTGGGTTACGGTTGCGTTGAAAACAGACATCGCGATCGGAACCTGCGAGTCACGCATGAAGGCGGCGTCGGCATCGCTCACATCGCCCGCAAATCCTTGCTTGAATTTCGGCCCGTTCACGAAGCCGAACCCGTCCGGCTGCTCTTCAATGATGAAATCGGGCGGCGGAGGGTACGTGGCGAACTGGTCGAGGGTGGATTCGCCGGCATCCGGCGCAAGGGCGGCGACATAGACCAGGCCAGCCACATCGGGGCCTGATCCCGCTTCGGTGATCACCGTGCCGCCATAGGAGTGGCCAACCAGGATGGCGGGGCCGTCCTGGCGGTTGAGGACGCGGCGGGTTGCCGCCACGTCATCGGCCAGAGAGGTGAGCGGGTTCTGCACGATGCTGACCTTGTAGCCCCGAGCCGTGAGCTCGTCATAGACGCCCCGCCATCCGGAGCCGTCGGCAAAGGCGCCATGGACCAGCACGATGTTCTTGACGGCCTGTGCCGGTGCGGTGGGCGTCTTGGACTGGGGCTGAGCCTGTGCGCCGCAGGCGAGGGTCATTGTTGCGGCTGCAACGGCGATGAGGTGGCGGATCTTAGCGGTCATGGTGTTCTCCTCCTGGGTTGGGGATCGGGTTGACTGCGCGTGCCGGCTGGAAAGAAGCCGGCATGGGGTGAAGCTGCCGATGCACATCGACGTAAAGCTTATCGCGATAAAGAAAATAGCGTGGCGTTTACCGAGGGTCAAGCGTAAAATTTATCGCGATACGGAATCCGGTGCCCGCCGGATGCAAGGAGCCCGATATGACCACCGAACCGAAGCGTCCGCCGCCTTTGGAGGACCAGCTCTGCTACGCAATCTATTCGGCCGGCATGGCCGTACAGCGGGCCTATAAGCCCCTGCTCGACGCGTTGGGCCTAACCTACCCGCAATACCTTGTCCTCAATATCCTCTGGCGGGAAGACAGGCAGACCGTCGGCAGCCTGGCCGAGCAGCTCGCCTTGGAGCCGAGCACCCTCACGCCGCTTCTGAAGCGGATGGAGACTGCCGAACTGGTGCAGCGAACCCGGAATCCCGGTGATGAACGTCAGGTGCTCGTGGTGCTGACCGACCAAGGGCGCGCCCTGCAGGACAGGGCCGGCTGCCTCGGCGAAACCTTGCTTGAAGCGTCCGGCCAGTCCCCTGCGGAGCTGGGAGATCTCAATCTGAAAGTCCGGCGGCTGCGGGATGGAATCTACAGCCGTATCGGCCGCTGGAGCCTCGATCGTTCCTGACGTCTGGCGCAAAGGCTTGTCGGACAGGCCGGGGCTGCGTGTCCATCAGGGCGATCCACAGGCTTGGCACCGCTCAGGGCGCGCGCAGTCCTTTCCGCCTGTTTCATCTGAAACCCGATCGCTCCGGGTTTGAAGCGTCCCCGAAACGGCAGCCCGCTACACCCCAGAAGCGGCTTTCCCGTGGAACGGAGACAAAGATGAACCAGGACAGATATCTGCGGCATCAGCTGGAGATCCAGGACGGCCTGCTCTCGGTCGTCGAGGCGGGGCAGGGACCGGCCATCCTGCTTGGACACGGATACCTTTGGGACTGGCGGATGTGGCGGCCGCAGGCATCGGTCCTGTCCGCCGGACGCCGTATCCTGATGCCGGAGCTATGGGGGCATGGCCGGTCAGGGGTCATGCCGGCAGACACACGAACCCCCGCCGATTTGGCGCGGCAGATGCTATCGCTGCTCGACCGGCTGGGAATTGATCGCTGCGTTGTGATCGGCTCGTCGGTGGGCGCGATGTGGGGGGCCCATCTGGCTGCCTCCGCGCCTGAGCGGGTTGCCGGGCTGGTGCTGATGAACAGCTATCTGGGGGAGGAGCCTGCGCAGAAGCGGATGGCGTACGCGGCGATGCTGGACCGGGTCGGGGCGGCGGGCCGTGTCGAGGACGAGATTGCCGACGCGATCACGCCCTTGTTCTTTTCCGCGGACATCCAGACCCGCGCCCCGTCATTGCCTCTCGCCCTCCGCCGGCAGCTCAGCGGCTTTTCCGCGGAAGCACTACGCCACTCGGTCGTGCCGCTGGGGCGGGTGATCTTTGACCGTCCGGACGCGCTGGCCGTGCTGACGGTCATCAAGACACCCACGCTCGTCATTGCTGGCGGCGACGACCGCGCGCGGCCGCCGGAGGAAAGCCGCCTCATGGCGGATATCCTCCAGGCTGAACAGGTCGTGATCAAACGCTGCGGACATACCGCCACTCTGGAGCAGCCCGAGGCAGTCAATGCCGCGCTCCTGGCCTTCCTGGACAGGCTGGAATGGGGCCCTCCAGCTCGATCCACAGCACTGACCGGTCCGGCGGACTGCTGACGCCCGGACGAGATCCGGCAAACGCCGGACCCGATGCGCCGCTCAAGACAATAACGCTCAACCGAACTGCCGGATTCCATGATCCGGCCCGCTCCCGGCGAGGAGAGCCCGATGAAGATGCCCACCAATGTCCGTGAGATAGCAACGTCACACGGCAAGATCGCTGTTGAAGATAATGAACGGGATGCGCCGATTCTGGTTCTGATCCACGGCAACTCGTCGTGCCGAAGAGTCTTCGACCGACAGGCCGGGAGGGCCCTGGGCAGGACCTATCGACTCATCACCTTTGACCTGCCGGGCCATGGCGACTCCGGCGATGCCGACCGACCGGAATGCACCTACACGCTCCCGGGACTTGCCGACGCAACTGCTGAGTTGCTCGCGAAGCTCGGCATATCGGAGGCTGTGGTGCTGGGATGGTCGCTGGGCGGGCACATCGCGATCGAGATGCTTGGGCGGTTCGGCGGGATCAAAGGGCTCGTGCTCACCGGGACGCCGCCCGTCAAGCATGGCGGCCTGGCCGACGGCTTCGTGCGTCCGCCCAATGCGGGACTGGCCGCCCGCCAGGATATGTCCGCCGCCGATATCGATATGTTCGCGCACCTGATCTTCGGTGAGCCGGTCGCTCCCTTCATTCGGGAGGCGATTAGACGCGCCGACGGGCGATGCCGCAGGCAGTTGTTCGAGGCGGCGCTTGCAGGCGCAGGCGTCGATCAACGCGCGGCCGTCGAGGCAAGTTCAGTTCCGATCGCCGTGATCAACGGCAGCGCCGATCCATTGATCAAGCTCGACTACATCGACAGCATCGAATACGGCAACCTCTGGGAACGGAAATGTCACCGCATCAACGGCGCCGGCCATGCGCCCTTCTGGCACGCAGCCGACGCCTTCAACGCCATAGTGGCGCGATTCCTTGATGACCTCCAAGCGCCCCGGCATGACCAATCCAATCTTCCTTACTGCCCTTTCCCGCTTACGCCTTACTTCTGATCCACCATTCGCAGGCTGAAGCTGCGGCGCTGTCGTTCCGGCAGTGCTCGCACTGCGCCGCGCCTGCAAGCCAGGCACTTCGCGCCGTGGCATTGGCTCGAGGCTGTCACCCGGACGCTACGGGCGTTCCTGCACGGCGAGGTGACCACCCCGTCCGACGCGTCCTGGCGGGACCGGCAGCCTCGGTCCCGCCAGAGGCGTTCAGAACAGGGTCTCGACCGGGACGTCCAGCATATAGCCGACGCCACGTTCGGTCCTGATCAGGCGGGGGCTGGAGGGGTCGGCCTCGATCTTGCGCCTTAGCCTCAGCACCTGGACGTCGACGCTGCGGTCGAACGCGTCCTCATGCGACCCCGTCGCCCGCATGAGCTGCGAACGCGAGAGTGGCCGGCGCGGGGCTTCCAGGAGCGCCAACAGAAGCGCATATTCCTTCCTGCTCAAGGGCACGATCGCGCCGGCAGGATCGGTCAGGACCCTGGTGCTGCACCGCAGGTCCCAGCCCGCAAAGCGATAGCTGCCGCGCACCGGGCCGATGGTGGAGCGCCGGCCCATCTCTTGACGCCGCAGGATGGCACGGGCCCGCGCCAGCAGCTCCCGGACGTTGAGCGGCTCGCCAATAAGGTCGTCGGCGCCGAGCTCGAAGGCGAGAATGCGGTCGATCTCCTCCTGGTCTCGTTCCGCGAACAGGATGACTGGCACGTCTGACCGGGCCCGGATGCTTTGCAGCATGTCGAATCCGTCCAACGGCCTGTGCCGGACATCCAACACGACGAGGCTGAAAGGCTGCTGTTGCAGGCAGCGCGTCACCTCGGCCGGCTTTGAACCAAGGGCGACGCACTGGTGGCAGGTGAGATGGTCGATGATCATGTCGCGGGTGCCGGAGTCTTCGGTGACCACCAGCATGCGTTCGAGGCGGGGGACGCCGGAGCGGCGTTGATCCGCCCCGGCATCTGCGAGCTTCGCCACTTGATGCATAGGCCCAATGTCTTCCATGCTTGGCGGTCAGCCGCGGCGGAGTCCCGGCGGTGCAACCGTCAAGCTGAGGGCTGCATGGACGGTCCCGCTGCCGCCGCTTCCCTCCCTCAGCCGTCTGCCGCAGGAAAATCCCCTTGAGACAGTGACATCAAAGCCCGTGCGTTCTGCGGAGCATCTGCGCTGCGCGCTCGCCAATGATCGCGCAGGGTGCTTGGGTGTTGCCTGTGGCCACTCGCGGCATGACGGAGCCGTCGGCGATGCGCAGGGCGTCGATCCCGTAAACCTTCAGTGAAGCGTCCACCACGGACATCCCATCACGCCCCATCTTGGCGGTGCCGCTCTGGTGCCAGTAGGTAACGGCAGCGTCGCGGATGAATTCCTCCAGGGCCGCCCCCTTCAGGTTTCCCGGCACGGACTCTCCGCGGACATAGGGCCGGAACGCCTTCGCATTGCCCAGGTCACGGCAAAGCTCGACACAGGCAACGGCGGTCTGCATGTCCACAGGCTCGGACATCATGTTGGCGTCGATCGTGATCTGGGCCAGCGGATCAGCGCTTTGCAGGCGCAGCCGCCCGCGGCTTGCCGGACGCGCCAGGCCGGCGAACATCGTCCACCCGTGCATGGGCACGCCGCGCGCCGCCGTCCGGTCGCTGGGGACTGGGAACTCGACTTGGCAGAACAGCAGGTCCGGCGCGTCCATTTCTGGACGGCTCTTCCAGTAAAGGGTGGCCTCGCTGCCGCTGTTCCGCGGCGCGATCGGCTCGGCATATTCCCAGATGCAGCCAAAGGACACATGGTCCTGGAGATTGCGGCCAACACCCGGCAGATGCTGCCTCACGGGAATCCCGACACGCTCCAACTCCTCGCGATCACCAATGCCCGAATGCATCAGCACCTTGGGCGTATGCATGGCGCCCAACGACAGGATGACCTCCAGACGTGCGCCGATCGTCAGGACCTGACCGTCGCGTATCACCTCGACACCGACGGCCCGGCGACCATCGAGCACCACGCGCCGGACAAGGGTGTCCGTCAGCACGGTCAGGTTTGGACGATCGAGCCAGGGCCGCACATAGGCGCGGTAGAGCGAGTGGCGGCGGCCGTCGCGCACCAGCGTGTCGGCGATGGCCGCACCGCCCGACCCTTCCATCATCCGGCCGTTCGGATGATCGAAAGTCGGGATGCCAAGCTCCCGGGCCGCGTCCAGCATCGCATGCGCGATCGGGCTCGGATCGGCCGCCGGCTGGACCCACACCGGCCCGGATGTGCCGCGGAAGCGGGGATCAGGTGCACCCTGCCAGTTCTCGATGCGTCGATAGATGTCCAGGACATTCTCATATCCCCATTCCGGATCGCCGGCTTCGGATGCGAAGAAATCCCAGTCGCTACGGTGCCCGCGCGCCCAGACCATCACGTTGACGCTGGATCCGCCGCCAAGTCCCTTTCCCATCGACATGGAAAGCGCGCGGCCGTTCACATAGGGGTTCGGCTCCGCCTGGAAGCTCCAATCGCGTTCACTGCCAAGATTGAGCGGCCATTGCGCCGGATCGAGAACCGTCTCGGCTTCATCATCGCCGCCGGCCTCGACCAGCAGCACCTCGACGTGCGGGTTCTCCGCCAGGCGTCGCGCGACCACCGAGCCTGATGCGCCGGCGCCGCAAACAATGAAGTCGTAGCTTGGCTTCAGCGCGGCTGTGAGCCGCGCCTGATTTTCACGGGCGGCAAGGGCGAATTCCCGTTCCTCGGAATGGAGGGGATAGGACGTCATCTGAACCTTCCTTCTTGCATGGGACGAACATCGCTCGGACGAGGCGCGGCCGATGACGCACAAGGCTTTGTACGATCCGGCTCCCGCTGTGCGAGGAGCCGGGGCACTTGTGCCGCCCCGGGCTGACAAGGTTCACGCCACTCAAATGCGCGCCCTTCGCCGGATCGTATCCGCGGCCCGAGCCGCAGGATTCCGGCCACAATCAGGCCCGCACCGCGGGAGGACAGGGCCACCTGTCCCGCCGCGGCGAGGTGAGGACTATCAAATCTATCAAATTCTGCAAAGCTACCATTTTGCTCTCCAGCCACTACATTGGTATGTATCGATCCGGAGCGGGGGGTTGGTCCGCCTGCGGCCAACTGGCGAGACACCATGGGCAAGACGAACAACGATATTCTCACCACTGCCGAGGCGGCCAAGCTGTTGGGCGTTTCGGTTCGGACAGCGCAGCTGTTGATCGAAGGTGGAACCGTGCCGTCCTGGAAGACGCCGGGTGGGCACCGTCGGGTTTATCGCGCCGACATCGAGGCGCTGATCGAAGGGCCTGTAACCGCCCCGAACCCGCCCACGGCGAACGTCATTGTTGTTTCATCATCTGAGCGGGCCGTGGTTTATCGCCGCTTGTTCGGGTCCGTCCCGGAGTGCACCGCGGAAATCTTCGTGGACCCGCATGCAGCGCTGTTCGTGATCGGCTCCGTGCGCCCGCACGCCATCATCATCGATCTTGGGGATGCGGACCCCGGACGGTTCGCACTCCTGCAAAGTCTCGCGGCCAATCCTTCGCTCGGCCAAACTCTTGTTCTTGCTGTCGGCGCCACCGGAGAAGGTTCTACATCCGGCAAATCCGGGAAAGTGGTTCACGCCGACGATCCCGCCCACGCGGTGGCGGCGGTGCGCAGGTCCGCGGCGGATGTCCCTGACGTTTTCATTCCGCACGCTGGCGACGCCTTCCCGATCGCGCTCAACGAAGGCCAGAGGCTGGTCGCCCTCGAACGCTCCGGGCTGCTGGACACGCCGCCCGAGGAGGCATTTGACCGGGTAACCTGGCTGGCCGCCCAGACCCTTGAGGCGCCGATTTCGCTTATCACCATGCTCACTCCCACACGGCAGTGGTTCAAGTCGCGCCTGGGCATCGACCTTGCGGAGACCCCGCGCAGCTGGGCGTTCTGCAATCACACAATCCTGCAGAAGGGTGTTTTCTCGGTGGAGGACTTGGCTGCTGACCCCCGCTTTGCGGACAATCCCGCGGTGGCGTGCGACGGGGGCTTCCGTTTTTACGCCGGCGCCCCCATCCTCGACAGCGAAGGCTTCGCCGTAGGCTCACTGTGCGTGATTGACCACAAGCCTCGCACTTTGAGCGCGCGGGAGGCGCAGGCGCTCTCGGCCCTGGCGGCCCTGGGATCCACCGAGGTCCGCCTCCGGAGCACCGAGCGTCAGCTGCGCGAGGCGCTCCGGCAGGCAGAGCGGGAAGGGGCGCCGGCGGGCATGGGATGGCCGCATGCAGCCAAGCGCGGCCGTGCGATCCCGTGAAAGGTCGAACGGCGCCCGACGATGGGCTCAGGCGTTGCAGGAAGCAGGAAACTCGACCCTGCCCAGGCGGCCGTCACAAGCTGACACTCCATCGCCTCAAGCCCAGCCCATGCCTTGTTCGAGGTAATGTGCAGCGATGACGCTAAGCCCCAGAAATCTGCGGTGCCCGCGTCAGAGCTGCCTGGTCTGTCGGGCAGCGCCTTGGCGCGCTCATACCGTCGGAACCGTGCCGCCGTCGATCACGTACTCTGTGCCGGTGATCGTTGCCGCCAGATCCGACGCAAGGAATGCAACGAGATTTGCGACCTCGGCGGGCTTGGACGGGCGCCCGATCGGAATGCCGCCGAGCGAGTCCATGATGATCTTCTTGCCACCTTCGTAATCCGTACCAGCCTGTTGGGCGAGGCGCTCCGCCAGACGGACGGAGGCGTCGGTCTCGATCCATCCCGGTGACACCCGTACGACACGAACGCCCTTGGGAGACACCTCCTTCGACAGGCTCTTGCTATAGGTCGAGAGCGCAGCCTTGGCGGCGGCATAGCCGGTCGTGGCCTCCGGCAGAGGAAGCAGCCTTTGGATGGAGGAAACGTGGATCACAGCCCCGCTCCCCTGCCGGATCATGCCGGGCACAAGCTCCCGGTCCAGCCGCACCGCGGGGAACAGATTGAGATTCAGCTCCTTCCACCATTCGGCATCGGTCAGCGCCGCGAAGCCACCGCCGGGCGCCGACGATCCGCCGAGCATGTGCACTATGATGTCAACGCCGCCCAGCCGCTGGCGCGCCGTCTCGGCCACGATGGCGCAGCCTTCCTCGGTGGTGAGGTCGGCAGCAACGAAGAGCTCCGCCGGCAACGTCTCCGGCCGCGAGCGGGCCGTCGTCAGCACCTGTGCGCCAAGCTCCCGGAAGAGGTCGACTGTGGCAGCCCCGGCGCCCCGTGTGCCGGACGTGATCAGGGCGCGCTTCCCTTTGAGCGTGAGGAACTCCGACATTACCGAATCTCCAGCTCAGTGACTTTGTTGCTTCCCAGCGTGAAGACGAACTCGAGCATTGCGGGACTGTTGGGGAACCGCCCGCTCACCTCGGCCCGGACTGAAACCCTGTTGCCGATCCTGGTCATCTCGATTGGCTCGGCGACGTGGTGGTACTTGGCCTTTGCGGCAAGCCACCAAGCCCGTATCGCCTCGATACCCGCATGGACACTGCGCTCATCCTTCACGACGGCATTGGTTGAAAACACCTGCGCCATGGCATCGCCGTCCTGGCCCTTATCGACTTTGAAATACGCATTCACAGCTGAGGGAAGGTCCATCCTCCTGCTCCTTCATGACGTGACGGGTGGGATCGCTGGGGAACATAGGACTGGATTATTGTGCTGATAATAGGGATAGTTCGGCATGCGAAGATGAAGAAACCGGGATAATGATCCGAGCAGGCCTGACCGATCTGGATGCTGTCATCGCGATTGCCCGCAGGGGATCGTTCCGGGCCGCAGCGATTGACCTTGGAATGTCCACAACCGCCTTGAGTCACGCGATCGGCAAGTTCGAGGCGAGCCTGGGTGTGCGCCTGTTCAACCGCACGACCCGGAGCGTCTCGCTGACCGATGCGGGCCGGCTCTTTGTCGAACAGATCGGCCCCGCGCTTCGGGACATCCACGGGGCCATGGACGCGGTGCGCTCTCAGCGTGAGACGCCGTCCGGAACGATCCGGATCAATGCCGCTCCGTTCGCAGCGCGTGACATCATCTCGCCGCTTATCCTCGAATTTCTTCGCCGCTACCCGGACATGAATGTCGATCTGGTCACCGAGGGACGGCTGGTCGATATTGTTGCCGAGGGTTTTGATCTGGGTGTGCGCGTCGCCGATCTCGTTCCAAGCGACATGATCGCCGTTTCGCTCGGCCGCCCCCAACGGTATGCGGTCGTCGGCTCCCCGGCTTACTTCGAGGACCATGACAAGCCTCGGGTTCCTCCGGACCTCCTCAATCACAGCTGCGTGCGTGTGCGTCTGCCGAACGGGGCGCTTTACCGGTGGCGCTTCGAGAAGCAGGGCGGGGCCGCGCAGATCGACGTGCGCGGTCCAATCACGCTGGACGAAGCGGGTCTGGCGCGAACCGCCGTCAGTGAGGGCATTGGTCTCGGCTTCTTCCTGGAACAGGACGTGCTTGCCGATATCCGGGCAGGACGCCTCATCCGGGTTCTGGAAGATTGGACGCCGCCCTTTCCGGGTCTCTGTCTCTACTATCCCGGACGGCGCAACCTGTCTGCCGGACTGAAAGCCTTCCTCGCCTTGGCTCGCGCGTCCGCCGGGCACGCGTTAGAGCCGCGAGACGCTGCGCCATAGGAAGAGCAGCAGCGTCAATTTCTTGAGCTTCGGCCGCACCATGGGCTGGGCATGTCTGCTTCGGATGGCTTTGGCTGCATCGGCCCCGCGGCGCAGGTCTGGCAGGCCTGAGCCCTGTGTCGGCGATGATCGGCATTGGAGAGGTTGGCCAGGCGACCGAACTGCTTCGCAACCTGGCCGCGGCCGGCAAGGACCCATTGGGCCTGCACAAGTGATTTGAAGCGCTTCATCGATCGCTCCTGTCGGCCTCCATCTCAGGCGTTGAGCGCCTGCATGACCCGGTCGGGCGTGAAGGGCATATGGCGCAGGGCGTGGCCCGTCAGGGCGAGGAAGGCGTTTGCGACCGCTGCCCCTGTCATCGGCACGCCGATCTCCCCGGCTCCGGTCGGCGGGGCGTCGCTGTCGATGATCCGGATTTCAATCTCCGGCACCTCATCGGCCCGCAGGATCTCATAGTCATAGAAGTTGCTCTGCTGCACCTCGCCGTTCTTGATCGTGATCCGTTCCTTCAGCAGGCCGGACAAACCGTAGATAATGCCGCCTTCGATCTGGGCCAGCATGTTGCGGGGCTGGACGGCGATGCCGGCATCCACGGCCGCAAAGAACCGGTGGACCCGGATCTGGCCCGTATCCGTGTCCAGCGAGATCTCCGCCACGCCAGCGCCGCGCGTGCCCTTGTAGCCGGCATAGGCAAGGCCGTGCGCCCGGCCTTCCGGCGGGCTTCCGAAATTCGACATGGCGGCCACAGCCTCCAGCAACGCCAATCCGCGGGCGTTCGCCGCCAGGAGCTGACGGCGGTAGTCCAGGGAATTGGTTCCGGATCGCCGCGCCAGCTCCTCCACAAAGCATTCGGAGGCGAAGAGGTTGTGCCCCCAGCCGATGCCGCGCCATGCCCCCAGGCGGGCCCGCCGTTCCGTATTGATGTGCTCGGCCAGCAGGTTGGGGACGGCATAATCGGCGATATCGCTGCCTTCCATGATCAACAGGTCGCGGCCCTCGGCGCGTGTAAGCCGGTCGGGAGCGAGATAGCCGAAGATGGACGGGCAGGCGACCCGGTGATGCCATGCGGCGATCGTGCCGTCCGGGTTCAGCGCTGCCCGCAGCCGGTGCGCCGTGGCCGGGCGGAACCACCCATTTGCCACATCGTCCTCCCGCGTCCAGATCAGCTTGACCGGACGCCCCGCTTCACGCGAGAGGATCAGTGCGTCGCGCAGCAGGTCGCGGGCGAAGAAGGTGCGCCGCCCGAAGGCGCCCCCCATCTGCATGGAGTGGAAGCGAATGCGGTCCGGGGTGGTGCCCAGCACCTGAGTGGCCACAGCCAGCGTCACCGTCTGGCTCTGGGTGCCGATCCAGATCTCGGCTCCCTTTCCGTCCGCATCCACATGCGCGACAGCCGCCAGGGGCTCCATCTGCGCGTGATAGACATGGTCGGTGGCGTAGTCCGCTTCCACGACGCGGGACGCGCCGGCCAGGATGTGATCCGGCTCCCCACGGGAGGACCAGGCCACGCCGTTCCGGCCAGGGTCCTGTGCCGCCATGATGTCGCGCGCCAGATCGGCGTCGCTGTCGGCCTTGCGGAATCCGGAGCCGGTCGTCCATTCCACCTTCAGCGCGTCGCGCGCAGCGAGTGCGATCTCCCACTGTTCCGCCAGTACGGCAACCGCGTCGGCCAATGCCATGACGCGCACCACGCCGGGAATGGCTGTCGCCGCCGCATCATCCAGGGCGGCCACGGCTTCTCCTTCCACTGGCGCCCGGAGGAGAGCGGCGTAGAGCATGCCGGGGACACGGACGTCGATCGTATATTCGGCGGCACCCCGGGTCTTCGCCGGTACGTCGAGGCGCCCGACATCGCGGCCGATCAGCCGGAAGCCGGCGCGCGGCTTCAGCTCGGCATCGGTGACAGGGGGCACGTCGGTGACGATCTCCGGCAGCGACGCGACATCGCCGAACCCAAGCCGCCGCCCACTGGCCTCATGGAGGATGAAGCCGGGTCGGGTCGTGACTTCGGACGGGGCCACCTGCCAGTGACGCGCCGCACTGTGGATCAGAACGCGCCGCGCCGTGGCGCCGGCCCGGCGCAGGATCGGGAAGTAGCCCTCCACGGAGGAGCTTCCGGCCGTGTAGAGCACGCCGCCCGTCTTCGGGTTTCCATAGATGCCGTCCGGATCGTGGGTCACCGGTTCGACCCGCACCTTCGTCCAGTCGGCGTCCAGCTCCTCCGCCAGGATCAGGGGCAGGGCTGTCATCACCCCCTGGCCCATCTCGGCGGAACCCAGCTTGATGGTCACAATGCCGTCAGGTGCGATGGAAACCCAGGCATTGACCTGCCGCGGCTCGGCATCAGGCCGAGCGGCATGCGCGGGCGAGGTTTTCAGGAGCCCGCCCGCGGCGATCAGGAAGCTCAATCCGCCGCCGCCAGCGAGGAACAGGCGGCGGGTAAAGGCAGCTGCATCGTTCGTCGCCATGGATCAGCCCTCCCGCGCTGCGCGTTGGATCGCCTTCACGATCCGTGGATAAGTTCCGCACCGGCACAGGTTCGGCGCCATGTGCCGGACAATCTCATCCCGCGTCGGTTCGGCCGTTTCCGACAGCAATGCGGCCGCGCGCATGATCTGGCCGGGCTGGCAGTAGCCGCACTGCGGCACCTGCTCGGCGATCCACGCCCGCTGCAAGGGATGATCGCCTGTTTCCGACAGGCCTTCGATGGTTGTGATCTCCGCCTCCGCCAGCGTGCCGCTGGCGGTCTGGCAGGCGAAGACGGGCTGCCCATCCACATGCACCGTACAGGCGCCGCACAGGCCGGTGCCGCAGCCATACTTGGTGCCTGTCAGTCCCAAATGCTCCCGCAGGACATGGAGCAGCGACGTCTCCGGCGGTGCATCCACGCGCACCGGCCTGCCATTGACGAGCAGTTCGATCATGATTGTGCTCCTTGGGTAAGGGATGGTGGCCTTGTCTGATGGTCCGGGCCGCCGAGCGCGTAGATGGCAGCGTTGTCGCGTCTGGGGGGCATGGCTTTACCCGCTGCCGACAGCAGGGCCGGCACGGCGAAGACGGCGATCCTATAGGGGCGGCGAAGCGCATAGGCGACAATCCACATGTGGTTCTCCGGACCGGTTTCAGGTGCGGGGCGGGACCGCCACGCGGAGCCGGAATTCTGCAGTCGGCAAAGGAGCCCGGCCGGGCTGCGGGGAGCGGCAAGGGGACCCGGCCGGGCATCGGCTCAAGCGGGGCAGATGGCCGACGGCCGCTTTGTGCGGCAGAGTTGTCGCTAGCCTTTGTCCTGATCCCGCCTGTTTCGTATCGGGCTGTCGCAAATGGCGGGCCTGACACAATTCGGTACAATTTCCCGCTTCGGCGGTGTCGCAGCCCATGCCACAGTCTGGGCGAATGGCGCCCTTGCACGCCCACCGGTGTTCCATGTCCGTGATCGTGTCCGACACAGCCGCCCACATACTTCTGGTGGACGACCACCGCGATATCCGGGAGACGCTGGCGCGCTATCTGGAGCGGCATGGGCTGCGCGTCACCGCGGCCGAGGATGCCGCCGCGGCCCGGCGTGCGCTTCGTGCCACGGCGCCGGACCTGGTGCTTCTCGACATCATGATGCCGGGCGAGGATGGGCTTAGCCTCTGCCGCCATCTGCGGGAAACCACGGACCTCCCCATCATCTTTCTGACCGCGGTCGGTGACGCGATGGAGCGGGTGATCGGCCTGGAGATGGGGGCCGATGATTACGTCACGAAGCCATTCGAACCGCGCGAACTGCTGGCCAGGGTGCGCGCTGTGCTGCGCCGGAGCCGCAGCCTGCCGGCAGGCTCCGCCGTGCGACGGGGAGAGAACGGCCGGCTCGGCTTCAACGGCTGGACGCTGGATCTTGGCCGGCGGGAGCTGACGGGGGCGGACGGCGTCGCTGTGTCGCTCAGCACGTCCGAGTTCCTGCTGCTGGAGGCGTTCGTGCGCCATCCCAACATGGTGCTGACCCGCGATCAACTCCTGGACCTGACAAAGGGCCGGGCGGCGGAGGTGTTCGACCGCAGCATTGACAATCAGGTGAGCCGGCTGCGCCGCAAGGTGGAGGCGGACCCGCGCAATCCCATCTTGATCAAGACCGTCTGGGGCGGCGGCTACTGCTTTGCCGCGGACGTGAGCGCGAGGCCATGATCAAAGCCCATCTCCGCCGCTTTCCCCGCACGCTGTTCGCTCAGATGGTCGTCCTGCTGGCGGCCGCGGTCCTCGTCGCCAAGCTGGGAAGCTGGTTTGCCTTTATGGATGAACGGGCCTTTGCTGTTCGGCAGATGCACGTGTTGGACACCATCGCCCGCGTTGGCGCCGCGGTGCGGCTGCTCTCCACCACGCCGACAAACCTGCACCAGGACATGCTGGAAGCTGCCAGCGGACGTGAGTTCCGGTTCTGGCTGGCCGATCGCCAAGCTGTGGACTATCAGCCGGCGATCCCGGAGGCCGAGGCCGCAAGAGACCGGTTGCGCAGCCTGATCGGACCAGGGGCGCGGGATATATTCGTCAAGCTGTCGCGCCCCGACGATGCGGCCGGCGAAGCGTCGGGCCAAGCCGCCGACGTCGCCCTGAAAATGTCCGTATTGCTGCCCGACGGGCGCTGGCTGAACGCGGCCACCTACCAGACCCAGCGGCTGCCGGGCCTGACACGGCCCATGCTCCTCTCCACCTTGTCCGCCGTTGGCGTGCTGGCGCTGGTTTCCTTTTTCATCTCCCGCCGCATCGCCCGTCCGTTGCAGTCCCTGGCCCTGGCGGCTGAGCGGTTGGGGCGCGGAGAAGCGGTAAAGCCGCTGGATGAGACCGTTGGACCGGAGGAGGTGCGTCGGGCCGGGGCCGCCTTCAATGCCATGGGTGCCAGGCTGCGCCGGTTCGTGGACGACAGAACCCGCATGCTGGCCGCCGTTGGCCACGATCTGCGGACCCCTATCACCAATCTGCGCCTGCGCGTCGAACTGCTGGAGGAGGGGGAGACCAAGGCGCGGATGCTGGATACGCTGGACGAGCTTCGCCAGACGGCGGAGACCATGCTGTCCTTCGCCCGCGAGGAAGCCGGCGAGGAGCCTCGTCCGGCGGATATCGCTTCCCTGGTGGAAAGCGTTTGCGACGACATGGCGGAGGTCGGAGCGCCCGTCACCTGTGACGCCTCCAGCAAACTCGTGGTGATCTGCCGGCCGGCTGCCCTGCGCCGGGCGGTCCGCAATTTGGTTGAAAACGCTGTCGCCTATGGCGGTTGCGCCCGCGTGGTCTTGTCCCAATCCGGCGGAGAGGTGCGGATCGTCATTGATGATGACGGTCCCGGCATTCCCCACGGGGAGATTGAGCGCGTCTTCGACCCCTTCGTCCGCTTGGAGGATTCCCGCAATCGGCGTACTGGCGGCGTAGGGCTCGGCCTGTCAATCGCCCGGTCCATTGCCCGTGGTCATGGCGGCGACATATGGCTGGAACGGCGCCCTGAAGGCGGCCTCCGGGCCATTCTGAACCTGCCGATCTGCAAGAGTCTGCCATAACCCCGGCGTGATAGCGGTAAACATCGTTATACAGGTTGCCATGACTGTCCAATACCAGATCCCATTGATCAGGACCTATGAGGCTCGTTGTCAGCCGCAAGCATTCAGGAAGCGGACCCCGATTATGGGTTGGGATCACTGTGCCATCAGCGGCACGGTAAGGTAGGTCAGCACAGGCGCGCAGAAGCGCGTGATGATCCTGGAAGACGAGAGGGTCGTCGCTCTACATGCCGCGCGGCGCAGAGAATCCTGGAGAGCGACCGCCCCGGCATCGTGCTGACCAGTCACCCGCTGACGGTCGGCTTGACGAACAAGCTGGTCCAGACCCACGGGGCACAAGGCATTCCCTTTGCCTGGATGAGCGGGTGCTCACGACGGGAAAGACCGGCGGGATCAGAGCCGGTGCTCCGGAAGCCCTGGAAGCCGGATGTTCTGCGCTATATCTTCGAATTTATTTGTAGCCGCATAGTATGTCCTGCCAGTGGAGAGTAGGATGCAAGCTGTCAGATGTGGAGGGTATGTACGGCGGCGTACAAAGAAATTCCTCTACATCCGAAGAACGAGTTGCGATTCTGCTGGTTATTTGGCACCCCTTTCACCAAGGTGCGACCATGCGGATATTGGTTGTAGAGGATGAGGCGCTGCTCGCCATGTGGGCCCGTGACGTGCTGGAAGGAGCTGGCCATACTGTCAGCGGGGTGGTCCAGACACGGGCCGGCGCACTGGCGTTGATCGAGACGGGAGAACCCGACCTTTTACTGATGGACATCAATCTGCCCGACGGGCGCGGGATGGGAATTGAACTGGCACGGTATGCCTGGAAACGCTGCGTGACCCCCTCGCTTTTCTTGACCGGTCAGGTGCACGAGGCCAAGGCCAACCGGGATGCGGCACTCGGCTGTCTCGGCAAGCCCTGCAACGAATCCACATTGCTGGCCAGCATCGAAGCCGCCGGCCAGCTCATCGGTGGACGGCCGCCACAGGCCGTTCCGGCGGGACTGGAGCTGTTCAGGTCCGCACCGTAAGGGCGCCGCGGGCGGCGTTGATCATCATCATCTCGCCCACGGCCTCCGGCGTAACCAGCCCGACCAACCGGCCATCCGCGTCCATGACGCCAACTGTGTTGTTCGCCCCTGAGGCAGATTAGGTTCTGGCATAAGATCTGCGCCGCTGCATCGGCTGTCGGTACAGACCGGGACAACCACAGCAAGGATGCCCTGATCAAAGGCCGGAGGAGCGTGGAGGCTCAAGCGAGCAGCGATGTCGTCCAGATGATTGCGCCCCAAGGCACCACCGTGACCGCTGCAAGGATCATCGCACGGATGGCCGGGGGAAGCTTCATCTCCTCGGCACGGGACTGGCTGGCGGCGATACGACAAGATGACATGTGACACCTCACAAGCAGGTTCTCGCCCGAGAATTGCGCACGTTAATTACCAAATTCCTACCAGAAACAGGCGTTGCTTGCTAAAATGGCGGATGCACAAGAATTTTCTTACCAGACCGCGCTCGTTTGAATGAGACCAAGGCAGTGTTCACGTAAGGCGCTTCCCAGGTCCCGAGATGCCCCAGCGTCTGCCAGATATGCCCAGCTACAGGAAGCATCTCCAACTTCGGCGCGATTGCGTTCACCGCGCCCCTGAGCGCAAGGAGCCACCGTCCAACAGGCCAGCGGCCCGGACTTTCGACCTCCGCGTCGACGCGAAGACGGACAGCCTGCGCTTCTATCTTCTAGGTTCTTCCGCCCGGCACCGGATCGAGCATGTCGGCTGCCGCACCCCGACGGATATCGAGGGGCCGCTGATCCTTTAGGCGGCTGCACGCGGCGCTGCGCGAACCCCAAGCGCCCAGACCGGCGGCCTTTCCGGGCGCGGCGGTGGTTCGCAATGGAAATCAATCGGTTGAGAGGCCTCTCTCCCGAACGGCCTGGAGCACTTCCCACTGTGCTTGCGCAGGTTCGCGCAAACAGGCTGATTCCGGTACCCGCGACAATGAGTTAGGCTGGCCCCGGTCGCCCCTCATGCAGAGGCGTGGATTGAAACCGACCCGGCGCGGCGTGGCGGTGGTGTCCGCGAAAGCCGGCCCCGGGGTGCACACTTGACGGTCAGCTCCGCCTCACAGGTGCCGTAGCGTTTGTATGAGGTTCCTGGCCCTCGCCCTGGCCGGTCTCGTCTGGTTGATCATGACGATCCGCGTCTGGTATCCGGCGGAAGGATCGTTGGCCGCGACAAGGGAGCCATCAGCGACCCGCCGGCCGATGCGACCTCCGCCAGGACCCACATTGCCGGTGCCGCCTGATCAGCCGCGCGAACGACGCCCTGATGGAGATGCGCTCGGTTCCCTCCGGCCCGCAAGTCCGATCCGACCCGGTGCAAGAGACGCCCTTGCAGCAGACGGCGCAAGATGCCATTTTCATGTGGCACGTTGCGCAAGGTTCGGAGAGGGACATGGGAGTTGCAACGCTTCAGGAGCGCCAGCGCGTGCTGACCTCCGCCCTTCTGGGACTGGAGAGCACGCCCGGCTCCGATCTGGATGCCGTCCGGGTTGTCCGCCGCCGACTTCAGCCGGAGGCGATTTCCTCCCTGCGCCAAGCGGGGGTGGAGCGGCGCGTGCTGGACCGCATCGTGCCGCGCCGCACCTTCGAACATCGGCGCCACCGGCAGGAGCTGTTGTCGCTGGAGGAAAGTGAGCGGGCCTACCGGACGGCCAGCATCCTGGCCCTCGCCGAGGCGGTGTTCGGCCGGCGCGAGAAGGCCCTGTCCTGGCTTGCTTCGCCCAAGAGCTCGCTCGGGGGCGAGGTCCCGATGGAGCTGCTGGACACGGACATCGGCGCCCGTTTGGTGGAGGAGGAACTGGTCGCCATCGACGAGGGCTTCTTCGGGTGAAGCTCTGGCGTATCAGCAATTATGCCGACCTGCAGGGGATCGGCGGACTGAGGGCGTCCGGCCGTTGGCATACCCGTGGGCGGCCGATCGTCTATCTGGCGGAAAGCCCGCCGGGCGCCCTGATCGAAGTTCTGGTGCATGTGGATGTCAGCCGGCTCGAGGATCTGCCGGACCGCTACACGCTGCTGACCATCGAGGCGGACGGGGATATCGGCTTGGAAAGCTGCGTGGACCTGCCCGATGACTGGGCCGAGAACCGGCAGGTCTCCCGCGCCGCCGGCGATCGGTGGCTGGAAGGTGCACGTTCGGCCCTGCTGCGCGTGCCGAGCGCCATCATGCCCGGCATCTGGAACGTCCTGCTGAACCCGCTGCACCCCGATGCCCATCGGCTCCGGATCACCGGCACGGCGAGCCTGCCTTTCGACCGCAGGCTGTTCAAGATCGTCAAACCGTAGCGGTCTCCCGGTCAGGGTGGTCTGGGCCATGCCCGGTCGCCCAGGCTATGCCACGACGTTCACCCTGGTCAGAACCTGCCCGCCGGCATGCGGCCGATGCGTGATCCAGTGCAGGAACTCCGCTCGCACCGTGTAGGTTCCAGGGGCAACATCGGCGTGACGGACCAGGATTCCATGCCGTTGCGCCGAGGTCATGAGAATGGGCTGGTCCGCCTCGATCCGCTCCGGCCTGGCATAGTCTCCCCGTGTTGGGTTCCAGCGCTGCGGGCGTCCATCGGATTCCGCGATGTAGCAGGGAAAGGGAAAGGTCACGTGCAGCGTGCTGTAGGATGCATTCAGCACGCGGATCAGGGCCGTCCTGCTGCGGGGCACGTTCACGACGGTATTGGCCTGCGTCAAGGTGCGGCTGTTCGGGATTCCGCTGCACAGGAAGTATTTCGGCTCGAACCGGTCCAGCCCCACATCCTCGCCGCAGATGCCGGCCTGATGGCTCAGCTCATGCCAGCGCGGGTCGACATCGTCATAGATCCAGATCGCCTCGGCCGCATAGGCCAGGTCGCGCGGTTCCAGCGGGCTGATGTCGTCCGTGGACCGGGCGGCGTAGAGTCTGCCGGGACCGTTGGGCGGATCGACGATCAGCATGCCGTACATGCCCATCTCGAAGTGCAGCACCGTGTTCTTGTGGCAGTGATAGAAGTAGGTGCCGGCCTGCGACGCGTACCATTGGTAGGTATAGTCGCTCTTGACCTCGAAGGAGGTGTGGCCGACCCCGTCATTCATCGGCGTCGGGTCGATCCCGTGCCAGTGGATCGTATGGGTGTTCTTGCCGGATTTCAGCTCGCAATGAACCACGCTGCCTTCATTGACGCGGATGATCTTGGACGGCCAGGTCCGGTCGCCGCCGCTGTCGTCCGGGTCCTTGAAGCCCCAGAACGGAAGCACTTTGCCGTCCGCCATCGTGACGCTGAAATCAGCGACCTGCCGGTGGAACCTCACGGTCGGCGTCAGCCTGTCGGGCGTGGCCGGACTGCTGGCGAACACCCGGCAGCCGAACTCATCGAAGGCTTCGGGATCGGCAGGGGCGCGCGGAATGATGGTCTCGTCCGTCATGGAACCGGTCTCCTGCTGGGCTAAGCGCTCTCGATGACCCAGTCGCAGACGAGCCCCATGGGATAGGAGCCGCCGCCGGAGGTCTGGGAGATCTCGTTGTGGCAGTGCATCGGATACGCCAGCGGGAACCGCTCCTGCGTCATCGGCCATTTCGCAGCCGGAATGTCCGGCGGCTTGCGGAAGGGGAGCAGGTAATCGGCAACGGCGCCCGGCGGCATGGTCCAGGTGTCGATCTCCTTCACGTTGGAGAGCGGCCGGGAAGGGCCGGGCTCACCGCGACTGGAACCAACGGCATAGATGTGGTTGCCGTGGATGTGGGGGGAGTGCCAGGCAAGGCCGGCATTGGCGATGCGCAACAACAACGGGTCGCCGATCACCCCGGTCGGCACGCAGTCGGGATCGTGCACGGCATCGTAGCCGCTGTGGCCGTTCAGCGTGAAATAACGGGGCCGGAAGTCGTTCATGAAATCCGAGGCGGAGAAATCCTCGCCCGCCCGTGCCCGGGCGCACCAGCGCTCATCCACCTGGTTGAAGACCCAGACCTTCTCGCGGGCCGCCCCGTGCCGCCAGCGCTTGCCGGGGAACGGGTTCTGCGCCAGCCGGCCGAACAGCGCGTCCACCGCGCTCCCGGGCGGCGCATCCGCGGCCGCATAGGGCATGGGCTTGCCGTTGCTGGTGGCGTTCTCCGCCCCGTCGACCACGATGATGCCGTGCAGGCCGAGAACCCGGTTCACCGGCGTCTTCTCCGGGTCCACATACATGAAGGTCCCGGACCGCGAGGCCGTCAGGGTGACCTCGCCCCGCTCCCCCGGCGGGATCAGCCCCATGGACGGCCCCATGCCCAGGATCTGGAAATCATGGGCGCGGCTGCTGTTGTTGAGCACCCGGAAGCGGACATTCAGGCCGGGTTTGATCCGGATCACCGGGCCCGGCACGGTCGGCTGCTCATCCTTCAGGGAAAAGGCGTACATGAACACCTGTTTCCCGTCGATCAACTCCAGCAGAACATCGTGGATCTCAAGGACGATCGTCTGATCGTGACCGTCTTCCGGGACGGAGACCTCATCGTCGACCATGGTCGTGGCGCTCGCCATGGATAGAGCTGCACACCCAAGCAGCCCGGACATGATGACGGAGCGTCGCCCCACCGCTTCCAGCATGATCGCGCGTTTCATTGCCTTCCCCCAGAGCAGGGTCATCGCCTCGCGTCCGGTGCCGGACCTGACTGATATGTAGCCCTGAGACGAAACGAGCAGCGCGGATTTCCAAGATGAGTCGGATTAATACTGAAGAAGGCGGAATAAATATTAGGCCGGTCTTAGTAAAACCGTAAGTGATATATAGGCGGGAGCAGAGCCGGGCGGCATGGCTGATGATCGCAGGTGGAAGCTGGTGGCCGGCCCAGCCCGGGAAAGCCGCATTTCCCGTAATACCGTTCGCCCCCGCCGGCTCACCTCGTCGAAGCGGCGGCGACCGGCAATCTGCTGGACCATGAGTCCCGATGTTCCGATCGCCTGACCGGGAGCGCTCGCAACAACATGCCTCAGCCTGCGTTCGAGCAAGGTGATGATGGCGGCCGCACCTCGCGGTGAGGAAAGCAGATAGGTCTCTCAGAGCAAGGGGACAGGAGAGAGGGTTGCTGCTTCAGGACTGGATGCGTGATCTCGGTGGCGTCGGTTGGGGGCGATGTGACGGAGCTGGAGAATGGCAGTGGCGTTGGCGACCAGGGTAGGACGCTGCTCGACGCCGATGTGCAGATCCTCCGTCAGCTTTATGCGGAGCATCGGAGAGAGACCCGCCTGCTGGCGGCGGAAGGCTGCATCGCCGTGCTCGTTGCCATTATTCTCGGCGTCGCCATCACGCGCCATAGTGTCTGGGGGGCCGTTCTGGCTGGACTGATGCTCAGCCTGATCGGCGCCATCATGGTTCCCGTACTCACGGAACGCCGTACACTGGCTCAGCAGATTGATCGATTGCAACGATCCATCGTTGCCTCGGGCTTTCGGGTCGAAGTCCAAGGAAGAGACGTGCGGGTCCGCGCGCAGAGGGCCGGCTCAGAAGATTGATCCTGGTCGGATCAGTCGGCAGGCCTGTATTCCGCACTGACGCGGCGATTGACGCACCCTGTCTCGATAAGACCTCTATTTCACATCCGGACCAGCTGGAGGGCTTAGTCGACGTGCCCGTTCCGACCGGATGGCGACCAGGGTCTCCGTACGCAGGTGGCTCTCGAACTCCCGCGCCTCGGTGGCCCCTCCGGGGCTGAGGATCAGCTTGTGCTCCACCGGACCAAAGCACTGCTCCACGGCCGAGCTGGCAATCTCCGGGTCCGGTCGCTCAGGTTCCTGGGTGAGGTGCTGCGCAACCTGCGTATCGATGCACTCCTGCAGCGCCCGATGTTCCGCTCGTGTCGGCCGCACCCCCTGAAAATGGGGCGATGAGAGCGTACACCCCACCAGAGCGGCGGCGATGGCTCCTGCACCGGTAAGCTTCCATAGGCGTTTCATAGCCTTGCCGCGTCCATTCCTTCAGCCCAGAAGCGAAGATCACGAGAAAGGTCCTGACGGTTCTGCCGTCCGGCGCCTTCTGCCGCTTGCGCCAGTCCAAGAACAGGAAAACCCGCTTTTCGTCCTGAGCCTGGCCGGACCAAGGATGGAACAAGCGTCAGTGTATCCAGGAGGGGAGGTGCCGCCATGGCGGTTCTGTCCGCCGATGGCGCCAGCGGCGATGTCGTTCCAGCTTGGACATTCACGCCGATGGGGCATGCCAGAACCCAGGGATATGTGGCTGCCTTTGACCTGGATCAGCGTCCGCAGGACATGCAGGGCCGATAATCAGCTCCGCACGCAAGGAGACAAGTCATGTCGGCACGGGTTCAGATTGGCATCGAGAACGAGGACGGAAGCGTCACCTACGTCCACTGCAACCTTGAGGGCGACCCGGCCGGCATCGGTCAGGTGCTCAAGGAGGCATGGAGCGACCGCACAGCCCTTGGCGAATTGTTGGCCATGGGATGCCTCGCTCGGATCGGCTACGATCGGGGAACGGCGCACCCGCCCCTTCACCTTGCCTGTTCCGGGGTCAAGGATTGGGTGAACCGCTATGGCGACATGTGCGAGTTCTATCATCGCGACTGGTATGATGGCTGGAGCCGCCAGGATGGCCCCTGGACGGCTGACAGCATCGACGCATTTGCGAGCGGCATGTCCGGGAAGGCTGACATCGCGGCAAGCCATGTGCTGCGCAAGACAGGTCGTTGGCACCTCATCCGCAAGGCAGCTGCCGGCATGTCTGCTGGCTGTGTTGCGCCACAGCCGTCGCGGCTTGCCAATTGGCTACGGCCTGTGCCTGGACGGTGCGCAGGGTAGGGCAGGAGACAAGAGGCGCAGCATCGTCCTTTCGCGCCGCCACAGCGGCTGGTGCCAGAGACCGGCGCCATTGTTCAAGTACCGACCCTGCTCATGACGCGCCTATGGGATCGGATCCAACTCGCGGGTGATGTTGCGCCGCCAGCGGGCGGAATATGCGTACCCGCGAACCGGTTCAGGCTTCTGGAAAGGGCTTGCCATAGAAACATATAAGATATATCGTGGATACATCGTGGTAAAAGGCGAGAAGAGTGCGGTTGTTTCCTGACCATTGCGGCGGCAAGCTGCGCATGCACCACCCAGGCCCGCGCGGGTTCGGCCGGCACGGCGCTGGACCCGATCGGGGGCATGGCGGTGGCCGCGGCGGCCGCCGTCGGGTGTTCGAAGCGACCGAGCTCCGTCTCGTGCTGCTCAAGCTGCTCGCCGACCATCCGCGGCATGGCTATGACCTGATCCGCGCGGTTGAGGAGCTGACCGACGGCAGCTATGCGCCGAGCCCGGGCGTCATCTATCCGACACTGGCGATGCTGGAAGAGCTGGGGCAGGTCGAGAAGGTTCAGTCCGAGGCTGCGCGCAAGCCATTCAGGATCACACAAGAGGGTATTGCCCAGCTCACGGCCGACAAGGAGCTGGTCGACAGCCTGTTCGAACGGCTTGAAGAGCTTGCAGCAAAGCGCAAGCGCATCGACGCAGCGCCGATCCGTCGGGCCATGGACAATCTGCGGGCGGTGCTGGCGCATCGCCTCGGGCGGGAGGAGGTCGATACGGAGACGCTGCACGCCGCCGCCGCGATCATTGACGAGGCGGCGCAACGGATCGAGCGCCTGCCGTGATGCGTGCCACCTGCCGCGTGGTGGAATAAAGGAAAGGAACAGGCCATGAGCCTTAACAGCACGGCCCGCGTGCCGACAGCCAATGGCAGCCGCTACCTCCAGCAGCTCTGCAAGCATTGGAGCCATAATCTCACGGTGGAGTTCACGCCCGACGCGGGCACGGTGGTCTTTCCGCGCGACGCGCGCGGCGCGGACTGGCCCGGCGACGCCATCCTCACATTGCAGGCCCATGAGGATGTGCTTGAATGCCGGCTGGAGGCGAGCGCGGACGGGCAGCTCGCGGCGCTGAAGGACGCGGTGGCGCGTCACCTCGACCGCTTCGCCTTCCGTGAAGCGCCGTTGCAGTTCAACTGGCAGAACGGCTGACCGCCGAACCGGCCCAACCCGCTGCGGGAGCGCTGGCAGTGCCATGGAGATGATGAAAGCCACTTTTCCGGTCTGGCTGGGCTGGGCCGTTCTCTCGGCCTGTTTCGCGGCCCTGACGGCGGTGCTGGCCAAGGTCGGGGTCGCCGGGCTGAGTTCCGATGCGGCGACCCTGATCCGGACGGCCGTGGTCCTGCTGCTGCTGGTCTGCATGTTCCTGGCCTCCGACGCCACGCTCGACCTCTCGGCCGTGTCGGTGAAGAGCTATGTCTTCCTGACGCTCTCCGGGCTGGCGACGGGGGCTTCGTGGATCTGCTATTTCCGGGCGCTGAAGCTGGGCCCCGCCTCCCAGGTTGCACCCGTCGACAAGTTGAGCGTGGTCCTGGTGGCCGTGTTCGGCGCCGCCTTCCTGGGGGAGCGGCTTTCCCCCGTGAACTGGCTGGGAGTCGTCCTGATAGCGGCCGGCGTTGTCCTGACGGCCTTCCGCTGACGGGCGCTCCGGCGCTCAGGTGAAATAGTTGCAGATGCGCTTTCCGTCGATGACCTGGACGGTGACGTCAAGGTCGTAGATGGCCCGGAGAACGTCCGGCTGGATCACAATGTCCGGCGGGCCCTGGAACAGGACCCCCCCATCCCGCATGGCGATGATATTGTCGGAATAGCAGGATGCGAAATTGATGTCGTGCAGGACGATGACGATGGTCTTTCCCATCTCATCCGCGAAGCGCCGCACCTGCTTCATCATCTGCACGGAATGGCGCATGTCGAGATTGTTCAGCGGCTCGTCCAGCAGCACGTAATCCGTATCCTGGCACAGGACCATCGCCACGAAGGCGCGCTGGCGCTGCCCGCCCGACAGCTCGTCCAGGAAGCGCCCCGACAAGGGCCCGAGACCGAGATGGTCAATGGCGCGCTCCACATGCGCGCGGTCCGCTTCGGTCAGCCGGCCCTTGGAATAGGGATAGCGCCCGAATTCCACCAGGTCGCGCACGGTCAGCCGCGAGGAGAGATGATTGTCCTGACGCAGGATGGAGAGATGGCGCGCCAGCACGTCGCCCGGCGTTCGTGTCACATCGAGCCCGTCCACCGTGACCGTGCCGCTGGACATGGGCAGCAGCCGGCTGATCATCGACAAGAGGGTCGACTTGCCGGCCCCGTTCGGCCCGATGATGGAGGTGATGCCGCCCGCCGGCAGGCAAAGGGAGACATCCTTCACCACGACGGCGGCGCCATAGACCTTGGTGACGTTACGCGCTTCGATCATCGTGCGGTCCCGCGCAGAAGCAGAGCGATGAAGGTGATCCCGCCCAGGAATTCGATGACGATGCGCAGATTGCCATCGAAGCCGAACACCCTTTCCAGGATCATCTGACCGCCGACCAGGCAGATGATCGCCAGCAGGATGGCGGCGGGGAGAATGTGGCGGTGCTTGCCCGAGGGCATCACCAGATAGGCGAGATTCGCGACCAGCAGGCCGAAGAAGGTGATCGGCCCGACCAGCGCCGTGGACACCGACACCAGGATGGCGACCAGCATGAGGATGATGGTCACCATACGGCGGTGGTCGACCCCGAGATTGATCGCCCGATCCCGCCCGAGCGCCAGCACATCGAAGCTGTGCATGATCCGCCACGCCACAAGGGTCACGACCGCCACTATGACCACGGCCGTGACCAGCAGGTCCGGGCGGACCAAGTTGAAGCTGGCGAAGAACCGGTCCTGGAGAAAGGCGAACTCGGCCGGGTCGATCAGGCGCTGGAGAAAGGTGGACAGGCTGTGGAAGAAGATGCCGAAGACGATGCCGGCCAGGATCAGCAGGTGCAGGCTGCGCCGCCCGCCGGCGAATAGGGAGCCGTAGAGCAGCACCGAAAAGGCGACCATCACCGCGATTTCTGCCGCAAAGCGCAGGCGCGGGTCCACGGACACGATCCCGCTGGAGCCGAGCAGGAAGACCATACCGCTCTGGATCAGGACATAGAGGCTGTCGAAGCCCATGATGGCGGGCGTCAGGATGCGGTTGTTGGTGACCGTCTGGAACAGCACGGTGGACACCGCGATGGAATAGGCGACCACCACCATCACGGCGATCTTGGCGCCGCGGAAGGACAGGATGAACCCCCAGCTCCCCTTGGCGCCGACGGTCATGAAGGCGGCGATCACAGCCAGGCAGGCGAGTGCGAGGAGCAGCAGCACCTGCCGTGGCGAGGGCTTGCGGAACCTAGCCAAGGGATGAATCCTTGCGCAGCAGCAGATACAGGAACAGCGCGCTCCCGACGACGCCGACAACGGTGCCGACCGGGATTTCATAGGGGTAGCGCACCGTACGGCCGATCAGGTCGCAGACCAGGACGAAGCCGGCGCCGACCACCGCCACCCAGGGCACCGCACGGCGCACATTGTCGCCGACGGTCATGCTGACCAGATTGGGCACGATCAGGCCGAGAAAGGGAATGGTGCCCACCGTGACCACCACCGCGGCCGTCACCATGGACACGATGATCAGGCCGAAGGACACGACCCGGCGGTAGTTCAGCCCCAGACCGGTCGTGAAGTCCCGCCCCATCCCCGCCACCGTGAAACGGTCCGCCGCCAGATAGGCGGCACCGGTAAGGGCGAGGGCAAACCACAGCAGCTCGTAGCGGCCGCGCAGGACGCCCGAAAAGTCGCCGACAATCCAGGCATTCAGCGATTGCAGCAGGTCGTAGCGATAGGCGAAGAAGGTGGTGACGGATTCGAAGATGCCGCTGAGCATCAGGCCGACCAGCGGCACCATCAGAACCGACCGCAGGGGAATGCGCCGCAGGATCGCGAGGAACAGGGCCGTCCCGGACAGGGCGAAAAGCGCGGCGACCAGCATCTTCACGAACAGATCGATGCCGGGCGCCAGCAGGGTCACGACCAGGATTCCCAGGCTCGCGGATTCCACCGTGCCGGCGGTGCCGGGCTCGACGAAGCGGTTGCGGACCAGCATCTGCATGATCATGCCGCTGACGCCCATGGCCATGCCGGACAGCAGCACGGCTGCGGTGCGTGGGATGCGGCTGGCCAGCATCACCCGCATGGCCTCGCTCTCCGGCCCGGAGGAGAAGAGTGCGGCGGGCGACAGGTCCGTCGCCCCGACGAAAAGGCTGAGCACGGCCAGCAGGGCGACGCCGAGCGCGGCAAGGAGAAGTTTGGGCACAGGAACTCTGCGGGCTGCGGAACGGATGCGGAGGTGCGGCGGGACCGGACGCAACGGCGGCAGGGCCGCCAAGCCAGCGGCCCTGCCCGTCGGGAGCGCGATCCACGCCTGGTGGAAATCAGCCTTTCTTGAACGCCTGCGCGAGCTGGTCGACCATGTTCTGGACCGACCTCAGGCCACCGCCGACAAGGTACCAGTTCACTGGATCGAGATAGACGACCTGGTCCTCTTTCCAGGCCTTGGCCTGGGTGACCAGCTCGTTGTCCAGGACGGTCTTGGCGGCACCGCCCCGCCCGATCGCCGCGTCGCGGTCGATCACGAACAGCCAGTCGGGATTGGTCTGGAGGATGAACTCGGACGAGATAGACTGGCCATGTTGCGAGACCTGCAGGTCCTTGATGGCCGGCGTCACCCCGAAGGTGCCGTGCAGGATGCCGAAGCGGGAGCCGGGGCCATAGGCGCTCATCTTGGTGCCGGTGGTCAGGACCAGCAGCCCGTTCCCGATCTTCGACGTTGCGGCGCGCAGGCCCTCGACCGACTGGCGCAGGGCGGCGAGCCTGCTTTCCGCCTCCTTCTCCTTGTCGAAGATCCCGCCGAGCAGCTCGACGTTCTTGGCGACGTCGGCCAGGTAGTCCGCCGTGTCGATGGTGAGGTCGATGGTCGGCGCGATCCGGGAGAGGTCCTGGTACTTGGCGGCGGAGCGGCCGCCGACGATGATCAGGTCGGGTTCGAGGGCGTTGACCGCCTCGTAATCCGGCTCGAACACCGTTCCGACCTTCGGGATGCCGTCCGCCGCATATTCGGACAGGTCGTCCGGCAGCACGCCGCCTGGAACCCCGTCCACCTCGATGCCGAGCGCGTCGAGCGTGTCCAGCGAGGCCAGATCGAAGACCACGACCCGTTGCGGGTTGTGCGGGACGCTCGTGGTGCCCTGGGCATGCCGGACCTCCATCTTCTCCTGACCCAGCGCCGGCGTGGCCTGCGCGAATGCCAGGGCCAAGACGGCGGCGGAGAACAATCTGGGAAGGCCCGGCAAGGCCCGCCGCTTCAGGAAATGTGACATCGTCCTTGTCCTTTCATCCTTTCGGTCGTCAGCGGCCTTTCGCCCGGCTGCCATCGGGGTTGTCCGCCTGCCGGTCAGAAGCTGACGCTGATGCCGGTCCAGACACGCGCCCCGTCGATTGCATAGGCGGACTCCTCGTAGTCCAGCCGCTCGTCGAACAGGTTCTGGATGCCGCCATGCAGCTTCAGGCTGGGCGTCACCTGATAGGCGACCCCGACATCCACCGTGGTGTAGGCCGGCGCCACCAGGCTTTCGCCGCTGATCTGCGCTTCCGTCACGGCCTCCTCGCCCCGGTAGATGGCGCGGATGTAGCTGTCGAAGCGGCTGGTCGGCCGCCAGTTCAACGAGGCGCTCGCCTGCTGCTTGGGCGTGTCGTTCAGGGCCGAACCGGCATTGGCGCCCGTCAACTGCTCGGACTCCGTCAGCGTGCCGGTCGCGTCGAGGCGCAGCGCTTCCGTGATGGGCAGGCTCACGGTGAGCTCAATGCCCCGGATACGCGCCTTGTCGACATTGATGTAGGTGGTCGGCGGCCTGCCCAGGGAGCTGAGCGGTTCGTCGATGCACCAAGCGCCGGCCTCCACGCAGGTCAGGCGCGTGATCTTGTCGTTGAAGCGCGTGTCATAGGCCGTGATGCCGGCCTGGAAGCCGTCCGCGGCATAGAGGAGTGCAACCTCGTAGGTGCGGGAGGTTTCCGCTTCCAGGTTGGGATTGCCATAGATGTTGCCGCCACGGCTGCTCTGGCCCCAATCCGCCAGGGTCTGGCGCAGGTCGGGCGCGCGGAACCCCTTGGAATATCCACCCTTCACCGTGATGGCATCGGTGGCGTTCCACACCGCATAGGCGCGCGGGGTCCAGTTGGTTCCGTACTGTTCGTCATCATCCATGCGGATGCCGCCGGTGAGGGCGAAGCCGTCGAACAGCTGCAACTCGTCTTCCGCGAACAGCGCCCATGCGGTCCGGCTGGCGCCGGTCCTGGTCGATCCGGCCAGCCTGTTGCCCGTCAGGTCGGTCAGGTCCTCATGCCGGAAATAGCTGCCCAGGCTCAGCATGTTGGATGGCAGCGGCACCACCCAGATGCTTTGGCCGACGGTGTTCTTGATGCGCTTTTCCGTTTCGACGTTTTCCGCGTCCTCATACTGGACATAGCTCTCGGACGTGGCCAAGCCCCAGTCGCCGCTATGGCTCAGCGAGCCGACATAGCGGTTCTGCGTCTGGGTCGATTCCGTGCCCGCGGGTTCTTCCGCGGTGGCTTTGAAGGTCTGTCCGGCCGTCGCGATGACCTTCTGCCGGAAATAACCCCCTTCCGCCAGGAAGCGGTGATCGGGCGTCAGGTCGAAGCCGAGCTTGGCGGAAATCGTGTCGTCCCGGCGCTCCGGCGTTCCGCCGATGATCCTGTCCTCTTCCCGCCGGTTGACGGCGCCCTGCACCTGCAGCCCGAGCCCGTCGGTCAGCGGTCCGGAGACGTAGAAATTGGCATCGCCGAAATTTCCGAAATCGTCGTCGAGCTGCAGGGTGCCGTTAACCCGCACATTGCCTTGCCAGACATCGCCGATCCGCCGCGTGATGATGTTGACCACGCCCCCCATCGCGTCCGATCCGTAGAGCGAGGACATCGGTCCCCGGACCACTTCGATCCGCTCGATCGCCTCGAACGGGGGAAGCAGCCCGCCCTCGCTGATGCTGCCGCCGTTCGTCCGCGATTCCCGTGAGCTCAGCCGGCGACCGTCGACGAGGATCAGCGTGTATTTCGGCGCCATCCCGCGCAAGGAGATGTCACGGCTGTTCCCCTCGCCCGGCGTGACGGCAACGCCGGGAATCTCCAGCAGGGCGTCCGTGACCTCCCGGTAGGGCGTCCGTTCGAGATCCTCTCGGGTGATCACGCTGATCGAAGCGGGTGCGTTCCGGATCGTCTGCTGGCGGGCCGTGGCAGTGATGACGATCTCCTCCACATCGGCCGCCGCCACCTGCATCTCTTCGGCTCTTGCCATGCTCCCCGTCGCCGCGATGGCGGTCAATGCGACGGCAGCCAGCAACCCGATACGAAAACCCATTGGAACGCCCCCTTCGACACCCCGTACCGTCCACAAGCGCGTCGCGAACCCTGCCGTGGACCAAGGCGGCTGGGGCGGATGCATGTGCGGCACCGCTTATGCAATTGCGAATAACTCGCAGTTGCTGAGTGTCAGATTGCCGGGGGTTTGCCAAGCAACAAACACGAATAAGCGTTATTCAGCCGGTTGCGGCAGGCAGGCGCAATGGGCCGAGAGCTGATCCGCGAGCCATTGAATGGCCGGGTCGCGGTGGCTGCGTTCGTGCCAGAGCAGGTGATAGTCGAAACCAGGGATTTCGGCAGGCGCACGCAGGCAAACGAAGCCATGGAAGGCCGCCAGCATCTCCGCCGACCGCGTCGGCAGCGTCATGATGGCATCCGACCGCCCAAGCAGGGAGGGAGCCGCCTGGAAGTAGGGCAGGCGCGCAATCACGCGCCGCTCCCGGGCGCGTTCTCCCAGCAACAGGTCGATGCGGTCGAACTCGTCGCTTCCCACCACGACGCTGATCTGCGGCCATTTCAGGAAGAGGTCGAGCGGAAGCGATGTAGCGCCATTGCCGGTCAGCAGCGGGTGATCACGGCGGAGAAGGCAGGAAAAGCGCTCCGAGAAGAGGAACCGGACATGGGCCGCCTGTCGATCAGGTTCCAGGCCGGTGATGATCAGGTCGATGTCGCCCGAAACCAGCCTCTGCATCATGCTGTCGCTGAAGGGCACCACATCCAACGTCGCTGACGGCGCTTGATCCAGGATATGGGGTAGTGCCGGCGCCACGACCGCCGCAACGCCGAAATCGGTCGATGCCACGCGGAACCGCCGCTGGAGCGTGGCCGGGTCGAACTGCGCCGGCTCCAACAGGGTCGAGGTGTTCGCCAGCCAGTGCTGCAGGGGAGTCCGGAGGTCTTCGGCCCGGCGCGTCAGCTCCATGCCGCTGCTGGTGCGGACAAGCAGGGGATCGCCGACCCTGGTCCGCATCTGGGCCAGTGCGCGGCTGACCGTCGGCTGGCTCAGTCCCAACCGTTTGGCTGTCTTGGTGACGCTCTTCGTCTGCAGCAGCACCGTAAGGATCATGAGGATGTTCAGGTCGAAATATCTGTCCACCGTGCGACCGGTCCTTGCGCTCAGCTGCACCTGCGACTTATTATCATCCTAATTACGGGGCCGGGCAAGTTTCATCCCGTCCGCGGTCGACAGGGGAATGATGGATCATGAACACCGACACGCTTCAGACCGTCTGGGCTCCCCGCATTCTCAGCGTGCTGCGCATCGTTGCCGCCTTGCTCTTCTTCGAACATGGCTCGCAGAAGCTGTTG